>CAZWKD010000057.1:0-7019 GCA_964633985.1 uncultured Acidimicrobium sp.
TGGTGAGCTCACGCAGCGAAGCCGCGGTGCAGATGTCGATGACCGGGCCGTAGTCCGGCTTCTTCGTGCCAGCCATGATTCCACCGTCACGGAACTGGTTGCGCACTTCCTGCACCACCACGCCGGCCGTGCGACCGACCGCACGAATGGCGAGAGCGGAGAACATCATCGCCACCGAACCACCGATCAACAGACCGATGAAGGTCTTCACGTCGGCGACGTTGATCTGCGTTTCGGCTGCACTGAAGATGGCGTCACCTTCGAGTCCGAGCTTCAACTCACCCGCGATGGTCTCGATGTACGAGGCGAAGAGTGCCACGGCAGCGATCACGGCTGAGCCGATGGCAAAGCCCTTGGTCACGGCCTTCGTGGTGTTGCCCACTGCGTCGAGGCCCACCATGATCTTGCGCGGCTCGCCTTCGAACTCGCCCGCCATTTCGGCGATACCGGCGGCGTTGTCGGCAACCGGGCCGAAGGTGTCTTCGGAAACGATGACACCGGTGGTGGCGAGCATTCCCATGCCGCACAGTGCGACGAGGTAGAGCGAGAACTGGATGTTGCCGCCGCCCATCCACAACGTGGCGCCGAGTGCAACGGCGATGCACACGATTGCGTACACCGACGACTCAAGACCAGCCGACGTACCCGAGAGGACGACGGTGGCAGGACCGGTTTCTGCAGACTCGCTGATTTCCTTCACGGGGCCGTATTCGGTACCGGTGAAGTATTCGGTGAGACGGCTGAGCACCTGCGCGAGAATCAAGCCGATGACGACGGCGCCGAACACTCGCCAGCCGATGCCGGAAATGCCGACGGCCTTGTCTCCGAAAACCATTTCGCCCTTGGCGGGGTTGCCGACGTAGAACACCGCGAGCAACGCGGTTCCGATGACGGTGATGATTCCGGCAGAGAGGAAGCCGCGGTTGATTGGCTTCAACGCGTTCGTTTCGCCGTCCTTGGCGCGCACGGCGAACACGCCGGCGATCGATGCCACGACGCCGATGGCGCGCGCAGCAAGCGGGAACACGAGGCCGAGTGCCGGGTTGAGACCAACCGAGTTGAATGCGGCCACACCAAGGATGATCGAGGCCACCAGGGTGACTTCGTAACTCTCGAAAAGGTCCGCAGCCATGCCGGCACAGTCGCCCACGTTGTCGCCCACGTTGTCGGCGATGGTGGCAGGGTTGCGCGGATCGTCTTCCGGAATTCCTGCTTCCACCTTGCCCACGAGGTCGGCACCCACGTCAGCCGCCTTGGTGAAGATGCCGCCACCCACGCGAAGGAAGAGGGCGATGAGCGAACCACCGAAGCCGAAGCCGACGAGCATTGCCGACGAGGTGTTCTGGAAGACCGCGATGATCAAGGTGGCGCCGAGAAGTCCGAGACCGACCGTGAACATGCCGGCGACACCACCGGTGCGGAATGCGACCTCGAGAGCACGCTTCATCGATCCCGAGCGAGCGGCGGCAGCAGTGCGCACGTTGCCACGAGTGGCAAGTGTCATACCGATGTAACCGGTGAGACCAGAGGCGACACATCCGAGTACGAAGGCGACGGTGCGCCAGATTCCTGATTGGACGAAGGACAACGCCTCTTCGCCGTTCGGCTTGTCGATCGACACCGAGGTGAAGAACACGATCAAACCGACGGGGATGAGGATGAGCCCGATCGTCTTGAACTGGCGCTTGAGGTAGGCCCATGCGCCTTCCTGGATGGCGAGGGCGATTTCCTTCATGCGCGGGGTGCCCTCGTCCTGGCTCATCACTTGCTTGACAAGGAACCAGCCGACGAGGAGGGCAAGGATCGCCGCGGCGCCGGAGAGCCACAGAACAGCCCATTCACCACCCTTCAGGGTGAATGTTTGCCAGCCGCCTTCAGATGCTGCGAGTAATGACGTCACGAGTGTGTTCTCCGCTTGAAACAGGGGACCGATGGGATGTCGACCCGATAAATGTGTCTGGAGAAGTGTAGAGAATCCGAGCGTGCGGGGGCGAAACCCCCTCTTTGCAGGGCAGGGTTTTCCTCCCATGTGATGGCCAGAACTAGCGTGAGGTCGGTCGTTATGTCCGCAACCCCGGTTTCCCCCTCTGCACTTCGCGCTCCTGTGACGGCGACTGCCAAGACTCGCAAGCGCCGACCTTTCCTTCTCGACCTCTATTCCACGGCAGTCGGCAAGAAGTATGCGATGGCCATTTCGGGTATCGCAATGATGGGTTTCGTCCTCTTCCACATGGTCGGAAACTTGAAGATGTACCAAGGAGAGGAAGCGCTGAACAACTATGCGGCCTTCCTCAAGGAGTTGCTCTATCCACTCGCCCCGAAGGGCTCGGTGTTGTGGATCCTTCGTGCGCTGTTGTTCGGCATGCTCTTTTTGCACCTGCACTCGGCGTGGTCGCTGACGCGACTCAACCGTCGGGCTCGAGCAGTGCGCTACCAAGGGCCGCGCGACTATCAAGTAGCCAACTTCGCCAGCCGAACCATGCGCTGGACGGGCGTCATCGTCTTCATGTACCTGGTGTGGCATTTGCTCGACTTGACCTTCGGTGTAGTCAACGGTGCTGAGGGTGTCTTCACACGCGAAGAGGTGTACGACAACGTGGTGCGTAGCTTCGACCGACCGCTGGTCTCGGGTTTCTACATCGTCGCCAACATCCTCCTCGGGATCCATCTCTTCCACGGTGTGTGGAGCATCTTCCAGTCGCTCGGCTGGAACAACCCGCGCTTCAATTCGTGGCGACGAGGACTTGCCGCGGGGTTTGCCGCTGTCGTCGTCGTGGGCAACGTCTCGTTTCCCGTAGCCGTTCTCGCAGGGATCGTGGGGTAACCAATGAAACTCGAATCAAAGATTCCCGCAGGAGTGTTGTCAGACAAGTGGGACAACTACAAGGCGAACGCCAAGTTGGTCAACCCGAACAACAAGCGCAAGTTCAAGGTGATCGTGGTGGGCACGGGCCTCGCCGGAGCATCCGCAGCAGCGACGCTCGCCGAACTCGGCTATCAGGTCGATGCGTTCACATTCCATGATTCGCCGCGCCGCGCACACTCGATTGCCGCGCAGGGCGGCATCAACGCAGCCAAGAACTATCAGGGCGACGGCGACTCGATCCATCGCTTGTTCATGGACACGATCAAGGGTGGCGACTTCCGCTCGCGTGAAGGAAACGTCTACCGATTGGCTCAAGTGTCGGTCGACATCATCGACCAGATGGTTGCCCAGGGCGTGCCGTTCGCGCGCGAGTACGGCGGCTTGCTCGACAACCGCAGTTTCGGTGGTGCCCAGGTCAGCCGCACGTTCTACGCCCGTGGTCAAACCGGTCAGCAGTTGTTGCTCGGTGCCTATCAACAGTTGGCTCGTCAGATCGGTCTCGGCGGTGTGCGGTTGTTCAATCGCAGTGAACTCGTCGACGTCGTCGTGGTCGATGGCCGTTGCGCCGGCATCGTCACGCGTGACCTGCTCACCGGTGAGATCACTTCGCATGCAGCACACGCGGTGGTGCTCGCCACGGGTGGTTACGGCAACGTCTTCTTCCTCTCTACGAACGCGATGAACTCCAACGTCACCGCGGCGTGGCGTGCGCATCGCAAGGGCGCGTTCTTCGCCAACCCTTGCTACACGCAGATCCACCCCACCTGCATCCCGCAGAGTGACGAGTTCCAGTCGAAGCTCACTCTGATGAGTGAGTCGTTGCGCAACGACGGACGAGTGTGGGTGCCGAAGAACATCGATGAGAAGCGACCCGTCGACCAGATCCCCGAGTCGGATCGCGACTACTACCTCGAGCGGCTCTACCCGAGCTACGGCAATCTCGCCCCCCGCGACATTTCGTCGCGTGCCGCCAAGCGCTTGGTGGACAAGGGCCACGGTGTTGGACCACTGAAGAACGGTGTCTACCTCGACTTCTCGGCGGCGATTGATCGTCTTGGTCGCGATGTGGTGGAGGAGCGCTACGGCAATCTCTTCGAGATGTACGAGCGGATCGCCGGTGAAGATCCGTACAAGACACCGATGCGCATCTATCCCGCCACGCACTACACGATGGGCGGACTGTGGGTCGACTACGAACTTGCGACCACCATTCCCGGCTTGTACGCAGCCGGAGAAGCCAACTTCTCCGATCACGGCGCCAACCGCCTCGGTGCATCGGCGCTCATGCAGGGCCTAGCTGATGGTTACTTCGTGTTGCCGTACACCATCTCCAACGGTCTTGCTCCATTGCTTGGCAAGTCGATCCCGGGTACCGACCACCCTGCGTTCAAGGAAGCAGAGAACGAAGTCAAGGCGCGTTACTCGGGCTACGTGCACAAGAACGGAACGCGCTCACCAGATTGGTTCCATCGCGAACTTGGCAAGATCATTTGGGACTACTGCGGCATGGAGCGGTCGAAGGAAGGTCTCGAAAAAGCGCTCGGCGAGTTGCCGGCCTTGTACGAGGAATTCAAGACCGACCTACGCGTGACCGGCACCGACGAGGGTGTCAACCAGACGCTCGAGAAGGCGGGCCGCGTGGACGACTTCTTCCAGCTCGGCATGCAGATGTGCCAAGACGCTCTCACTCGTGAGGAGAGTTGCGGCGCCCACTTGCGCGTCGAACACCAGACGGAGGAAGGCGAGGCAGAGCGCGACGACGACAAGTTCTGTCACGTCGCTGCGTGGGAATGGACGGGCGAGCCCATGAACCCCACCCGCCATGTCGAGGAACTCGTGTTCGAGAACGCGCAGTTGGCGACGAGGAGTTACAAGTGAGCCACCTCAACAACCTCACGCTCAAGGTGTGGCGTCAGAACGGACCGCAGGATGCCGGTCGGTTCGAGACGCATCAGATCGATCAAATCAGTGACGAAGCTTCGTTCCTGGAGATGTTGGACGTGCTCAATGAGAAGCTCGTCACCGAAGGCAAGGAAGCCGTCGTCTTCGACCACGACTGCCGCGAAGGTATCTGCGGAACGTGCTCGTTGATGATCAACGGCGTGGCACACGGTCCGAAGCGCGCCACCACCACGTGTCAGTTGCACATGCGTTCTTTCCAGAGTGGCGACACGATCGTGATCGAGCCGTGGCGCGCCACTGCCTTCCCGGTCGTCAAGGACCTGATGGTCGACCGCTCGGCATTCGATCGGATCGTCGAGTCGGGCGGGTACATCACTGCTCCGACTGGCGGTGCCCCTGATGCCAACCTGATCCCGATTCCAAAGCCGGTCGCCGACGCGGCGATGGACTCGGCTCAGTGCATCGGCTGCGGTGCATGTGTTGCTGCATGTCCGAACGGTGCTGCCAACCTGTTCACGGGCGCGAAAATCGCACACCTCAACTTGTTGCCGCAGGGTCAAGCAGAGCGCTTCAAGCGCACCGAAGCGATGGTGGAGACGATGGACGAGTTCTTCGGCTCCTGCACCAATCATGGCGAGTGCTCCGCTGCATGCCCGAAGGAAATCTCGATCGATGTGATCGCGTTGATGAACAAGGACTACCGCTCCTCCAAGTTCAAGAACCGCAAGGAGCTCAGCCGCGGCTGAGCCCGTGGCGAACCAATGCTGTCGAACCTCGCCTCGTGGGTGCAGGACGTCATCGAGCAACTCGGGTACTTCGGAGTCGCTTTGCTCGTCATCCTGGAGAACTTGTTTCCGCCGATCCCCTCGGAGATCGTTCTGCCGTTCGCCGGTTTCGTCGCTCAGCGCGGAGATGCGTCGGTGTGGGGAATGCTCGTTGCGGCCACCATCGGATCGGTGGTGGGCGCATGGATCCTCTATGGCGTTTCGGCCCTGATCGGCCCAGAACGTCTGCGTGTGTTCATCGTCAGGTATGGCAAGTGGTTCCAAGTGAAGGAGTCCGACTTGCACCGTGCAGAGCGCTGGTTCGATGAGCGTGCCACCGCCGCTGTGCTGATCGGGCGTTGCGTACCGATCATTCGGTCGATCGTTTCGATTCCCGCAGGGTTTCGTCGGATGAAGATCGTCCCATTCACGATCTTGACTGCGATCGGCAGCCTCGCCTGGAATCTTGGATTGATCGGTGCGGGCGCGATCCTCGGCGATCAATGGGACAAGGTCGAGAATTATGTCGGCGTATTCCAGTGGTTCGTGGTGCTCGTGATCCTGTTGTTCTTGTTGCGCTTCATCGTGAACAGGGTGAAGAGCCGAAAGGCGAGTTGATTCGTCGCCTAATCTTGGCGACGTGAACACCTTCATGTTGCTGGCCGCGGAAACCGGCCGGGACAGGATCGAATCGTGGTTTCGGACTGAGTTCGTCGTCATCGTGATGACGATCTCGGGTGGCTACGTGTTGTCCAGGCTCATCGCCTTCCTCGCCGGCACCCAGATCCAGTCTGTGCGCCAACGCACGTCCGCTCTCACCGATCTCAATGCCGCAACGGTCGGTGCTCATCGTGCCGCAGCGTTCGGAGCGTTGCGTTGGGGACTCAACTTCACGATCATCGCCGTGGCGACCGCCGTGGTGTTGATCAGGCTGAACCTGCCGTCTTCGGCGCTCGTCTTTATCGGCTCGGTCGCGGGTGCTGGACTCGGTTTCGGCGCTCAACAGATGGTCGGTGACGTGATCGCGGGTGTCTACATCATCTCCGAGCGCCAGTTTGGCGTGGGCGACATCGTGCGGGTTGGGCCACTCGGCATAGTCGGTTGGGTAGAAGGACGCGTGGAAGAGGTCACGTTGCGTGTGACCAAGGTGCGCACCTTCGACGGCGATCTCGTGAGTGTGGCCAATGGCGTGTTAAGACACAACGTGAACATGTCGCGTGACTGGTCACGCGTTCTCGTCACCGTGCCCGTGCCGCGATCGCACGACATCGACAAGGCGGTGGCAACGATCAACGAAGTGTGCGCTGAGATGGGACGCGATCCCAAGTTCACGCCGCTCCTCACGGAAACGCCGACGGTCACCGGTCTCGAGGAGATCACCGATGATCATCACGTAGTTCGTATCGCCGGGCGATCATTGCCCGTGCAGCAGTGGAAGGTGGAACGCGAACTCCGCATGCGTATTGCATCCGCACTGAAGTTGTCGG
>CAZWKD010000058.1:0-6740 GCA_964633985.1 uncultured Acidimicrobium sp.
ACCTGATTCGCACCATCGAAAAGGATCTCGAACCATTCGGGCTCGACTTCGGTGATTATCAGTTACTGGTGATGCTCTCTGAGGCACCGGGACACCGCTTGCGGATGTGCGACTTGGCCGACACCTTGCGTCTCTCACGTAGTGGGCTGACGCGAAGGATGCAAGGCGTGGTCAAGGCGAAGTTGGTGGTTCGTACCCAGAACAAGGAGGATGCGCGCTCGGCCAATGCTCAGCTCACGGCGAAGGGTGTAGCACTGCTCAAGAAGGCCGCCCCGCACCACGTGGAAAGCGTGCGACGGCAGATGATCGACCTGCTCACGGAGCCCGAAGCGCGGGCGATCGGCTCGGCATTCACGAAGATCGCCAAACATCTCGATGCCCAGGATCGTGCTCAATAGAGTGTGACTGTGGCCGCACCGAAGAAGTACACGAAAGCGCAGAACGCCGGTACCGAGCGTCAGCGAGCAAAGCGCCGTCGACCGAACCTCGACGAAGTGGTCGACGTGACGATGGAGTTGCTACTGGAGCACGGCGAAGGTGGTTTTCGAATCGAGGACCTACTCGAGCGCACTGGAATCTCCAAGAGTTCGCTGTATCTCCATTTCGGCAGTCGTGATGGGGTTATCGCCAAAGCATGTCTCGAAATCTTCTCGCGGCAAGTGACCGCAAACGTCGATGCGATCATCGATGCCTTGGAATCGGTTCACACCAAGGAGCAGTTCCGCGTGATCATCCCGCAGATCATCGCCACTATCACGGCGCAGGAAGATGCGATTCGTTGGAACCGCGCAATGGTGATGGCCGCTTCGCGTCACCGCCCTGACCTGTGGGAAGAACTGGGCAAAGCGCAGATGCGATTCAACAGTGCACTCGCCGAAAGCGTCGTGGGGTTGCAGGAGCGGGGTGTGGTGCGGGCGGACGTGTCGCCCCGCGAGCTGGCGCTCCTGGTGCAAGCAGCGCCATTCGGTCGCGTGTTCCGTGACCTCGACCCCTCCATGGGTTCGCGCAAGTTGGATGACTGGAACACCCTGCTCGAAAGCGTCTATCTCTCATTCCTCGCCGAGTAGGCGAGTAACCGGCACGTGCAGCGCTTCGAGCGGCTTTCGCCGTGGCTGTTCGTCGCTCTGTGGAGTACTGGTTTCGTCGTGGCTCGTTACGCCACGAACGACGCATCGCCACTCACGTTCCTCGCCATTCGCATGACGATTGCGGCGGCGATTCTCGCGATTCTCGCGAAGGCAATCGCTGCTCCCCGGATCTCTGCGCCGCAGGCACGTGTTGCCGCTGTGGTCGGAGTGTGCATGCACGCGGTGTACCTGGGTGGTGTGTTCATTGCGATCGATCGTGGACTGCCATCTGGTCTTGGCGCACTGATCGCCGGCTTGCATCCGGTCGTCACCGCGGTGTTTGGCCGACTGTTGTTGCGTGAGCGACTGCGGTCGAGTCAGTGGCTTGGCGTGTTGCTCGGTCTTATTGGTGTGGTTGCCGTAGTGATCGAGAAGTTGGAAGACGGTTCAAACTCGGTGACCACTGGAGCGCTCGTAGCGATGGGACTGTCGGTGCTCGGCATGTCGGCTGGCACTCTCGTGCAACGAGCACGCGGGAAGGACATGCCGCTGTTGCGCGGTACGAGCACTCAATACTTGGGTGCGGCAGTCGCCTTGCTCGTGGCCATTCCGTTGTTGGACGACTCGTCGGTGCGCATCACCGGGCAGTTCCTCGGGGCGTTGGCGTGGGCCACGCTCGTTCTCTCGCTCGGTGCGGTGTTGATCATGATGCGACTGTTGGCGAGTCACTCGGCGGCTCGGGTGAGCAGCCTGTTCTTCCTCACGCCTGCGCTGAGCGCCCTCGAGGGGGCGGTGCTGTTCGGCGAGCGACTCGGGCCGCTGGCGATCGTTGGCCTCGTGGTGGCGGCGGCAGGAGTGTGGCTGACGATGCGCGACAAGCCGAGCGTGCCGGTGGACGCCGCTGCCTGATTTTCGGGTATTTCCGCGCGGAAACTAGAGTACGGTCGTCATATATCAGTTGCCTATCACGGGGGAATCGGCGTGGCACTTGCACAACGGCTGGAAAAGCTCGGAACAGAAACGGCCTTCGCGGTGTCACTCGCCGCAGCGGAGTGGGGCGCAAAGGGCAACAAGATCTATCCCTTCCACCTTGGTGACCTGAACCTCCCGACGCCGAAGAACATCGTCGAGGCGATGGACAAGGCGATTGCCGATGGCAAGACGGGTTATTGCCCGGCAGCCGGAATTCCGCAGTTGCGCGAGGCACTTGCCGAAGACACGGGCAAGCGACGTGGACTGTCGTACTCGGCAGCGAACGTGGTGGTGCAGCCAGGCGGCAAGCCCGTGATCACCAAGTTCATCCAGTCGGTGATGAACCCCGGCGATGAAGTGTTGTACCCGAACCCGGGTTATCCGATCTATGAAAGTCAGATCGAATACTTCGGTGGGGTTGGTCGTTCGTATCGCTACATCCCCACGTCGAGCGGCTTCGCCATCGACATCGAGCAAGTGAAGTCGTTGATCGGACCGAAGACGAAGGCGATCATCTACAACGACCTGCAGAACCCGATCGGTGCCGAGTCGTCCGACGAAGAGCGTCAGGCGATTGCCGACCTTGCCATCAAGCACAACCTGTGGGTGCTCTCCGACGAGGCTTACTTCGAAATGCGCTACTCGGGGACATCCACGTCGATCGCATCGCTGCCGGGCATGCAGGAGCGCACGTGCATCCTCTACACCTACTCGAAGAAGTTCGCGATGACGGGCTGGCGCCTCGGTGCGGCCATTGCTCCCGAGGAGCTGTCCACGATGATCGCGAAGTTGAACACCAACGACGAGTCGTGCACCACGCACTTCGTGCAGTACGGCGGCGTCGAAGGAATTCGCGGTGATCAGTCGGGCGTGGCCACCATGCTCGGAATTCTGCGCGAGCGCCGCGACACCGCGGTGTCGATGTTGAACGCGATCCCCGGCATCAGCGTGCACAGCCCGAACGCCACCTTCTATCTGTTCCCTGACGTCACCGATGCGATGAAGGCAAAGGGCATCGACGATCTTGCGGTGTTTGCCGAGAAGGCGCTGCATGCCACCGGCGTGTCGTTCTGTACGCGTCGCCACTTCGGTCGTCCACAGCCGAACGAGGATCGCAACTACATCCGCTTCGCCTTCTCGGGAATCAACAACGACCAGATCGAAGAAGGATTGAAGAAGTTCGGCGAGTGGGTGGCCAACTGACGATGGCCAAGGTCGTCATCACTGGCAAGATCCCGCAGGTGGCCGTCGAGCGGCTGCGTGCCGAGCACGACGTCACCTCTTGGGATGCCGACGTCACGATCGAGCGCGCCGAATTGCTCGGGCGGGTCAAGGGCGCCGAAGCTTTGTTGTCACTCCTCACCGAGAAGGTGGACGCCGAATTGTTGGACGCCGCTGGCCCGCAGTTGAAGGTGGTGTCCAACGTGGCGGTGGGTTACAACAACATCGATGTGAAGGCGTGCACCGATCGCGGCATCAAGGTGACGAACACTCCCGGCGTGCTGACCGAAGCAACCGCTGACATCGCGATGGCGCTGATCCTCGCCGCCACTCGTCGCCTTGCAGAAGGCGAGCGTGTGATTCGCTCGCAAACCCCGTGGCAATGGGGCATGTTCTACATGCTCGGCATGGGTATTCAGGGTCGTCAACTCGGCATCGTGGGCATGGGTCAAATCGGCATCGCGACCGCCAAGCGTGCGCGCGCATTCGGTATGACGATCGCCTACACCAAGCGCACTCCTCTCGACGCTGCAACCAACGCGGAGCTCGAGGCCACGCACATGGATCTCGATCAGTTGTTGGCCACGAGCGACGTCGTGTCGTTGCACTGTCCATACTCGCCCGAGACGCATCACCTGATCAACAAGGAACGTTTGTCGAAGATGAAGAAGAATGCGTTCCTCGTGAACACCGCACGTGGTCCAGTCGTGGACGAAGCGGCGCTCGTCGATGCGCTGAAGGATGGCGTGATTGCCGGAGCCGGGCTCGACGTGTTCGAGCATGAACCGAAGGTGCACGAAGGATTGCTCGGGCTCGACAATGCGGTGTTGATTCCGCATCTCGGCTCGGCCACGGTGGAAACCCGCACGGCGATGGCCAATTTGGCCGCCACCAACGCGCTCGCGTTCCTCGCCGGCAAGACGCCGCCGAACCCCGTCAACTAGACGAGGCGCAAGCGAATCGGGCCTTTGGCCCGCGATGGATCGACACGCTTTCCGCCCTGCGTGATCTGAATCGTTCCTGCGTTGTGCAGTCGGCGTGCCGCACACCGCGCTGGTTCCATCAACTCCTGCCAGTCGTCCGGGCGCACCTGACGTGCAGCCTCCGATGGACAGATGGTGGCTCCGCGTGCTCGTGTGGCAAGGAGCGACAGGATCGCACTTTCGAGTTTCGTGTCCACTTCGCGCAAGCCCGCTTTGGCGCACGCATCTGAACACCACTTCACCGCGTCCCAGTTGCGTTGCAGTGATTTACGCGGAGTGATCACCCGTCCACAACGGGCACAGAATTTCTCGGCGGTCACTTCTCGGCGAGCGCGAGTGCGTCGACAAGGGTGTTCCACGACAACGTGGCGCACTTGATACGCACGGGGAACTTCACTACTCCTTGCAATGCCTCAAGATCGCCGAGCTTGATGTCTTCGTCCACGGGTGTCTCGTCGTCGTCGACCGTCATCATGTGCTTGAACTTGCGCACGATGGCCTTCACGTCGTCCACCGACTTGCCCTTCACGGCATTCGTCATCATGCTTGCGGAGCTCTGACTGATGGAGCAGCCCGAGCCACCGAACTTCACGTCGGTCACCACACCGTCCTTCACGTCGAGGTAGATGCGGATCTCGTCACCACAGAGCGGGTTGTGTCCTTCGACGCTGACCGCAGGTGGTTCGAGCTCGCCGCGATTGCGGGGCGTGCGGTAGTGGTCGAGGATGATCTCGCGGTAGAGGTCTTCGAGGCCGGCCATGACGATTAGAAGATATCGGACGCACTGTCGAGTGCGTCGGCCAACGAATCGGCTTCCTCGGGAGTGTTGTACAGGTAGAAACTGGCCCGCGCGGTGGCATTGACCCCGAGCAACTTCATCAACGGCTTGGCGCAGTGGTGTCCGGCGCGGACGCAGACATTGCGCTCGTCCAACACCTGGCTGATGTCGTGCGGGTGAATGTCGCGGAAGGCGAAGGAGAACGTGGCACCGCGCAACTCGGGATTGGTCGGGCCATGGATGACGAGATCTGCGCCAAACCGCTCGTTCAAAGTATTCATCACGTACGACGACAGTTCGATCTCGTGGCGCCGAATGTTGGCCATGCCGATGCTCATGAGGTAGTCGATGGCCGACTTGAGCGCCACCACTTCGGCGATGGCTGGCGTGCCGGCTTCGAACTTGGCGGGGACAGGTGCGGGAGTAAAGCCCTCGAGGCGCACCTCGGCGATCATGTTGCCGCCACCGAGGAATGGGGGCATCTCGTCCAGCAGTTGCTTGCGACCCCAGAGGACGCCCACACCTGTCGGACCGCACATCTTGTGCGACGAGAACGCGACGAAGTCTGCGCCCCATGCCTGCACGTCGGTGGGTTGGTGGGGAACCGATTGGCAGCCATCGACGATGGCAATTGCGCCGGCTTTGTGCGCGGCCGCGCACAACTGCTGCACCGGGTTGATGGTGCCGAGCACGTTCGACATCGAGGTGAATGAGAAGACCTTCGCGCCGTCGAGCAACGAGTCCAAATTCGAGAGATCGAGCAGATAGTCACTCGTCAGCGGCACCCAGCGCAACACGATGCCGCGCTCAGCAGCGAGCATTTGCCACGGAACGATGTTGGCGTGGTGCTCCATGTGCGTGAGCACGACGACATCGCCCGACTTCAAGTTGGCCCGACCCCAGGACTGCACGATGAGGTTCATCGACTCGGTGGCGTTCTTGGTGAACACGATCTCCGCAGCGTCGGGAGCGTTGATGAAGGCGGCGAGGGCACGACGTGTTGCTTCGTACGACTCAGTTGCTTGTGCGGCGAGGTGGTACGCACTGCGGCTGATCGGTGAGTAGTCGTTGGCGAGGAAATTCGTCAGCGCATCGATCACGACTTGCGGCTTCTGCGACGAGTTGGCACTGTCCAGGTAGACGAGCGGCTTGCCGTTGATCTGGCGGGCGAGCACCGGGAAGTCCCGGCGAATGGTGGCAACGTCGAGAGTCACGTGGTGCTACGCGTTGAGGTAGGCCTCGTAGCCCTGGCGCTCGAGCTGCTCGGCGAGTTCCATGCCGCCCGACTTCACGATGCGACCGTCGACCATGATGTGCACGTAGTCGGGGCGCAGTTCGTTAAGCAGGCGCTGGTAGTGGGTGATCAAGACGACGCCGAGTTGTGGGCGCAACTTGCGCACCTCATGGATGCCCTTGGCGACGATACGCAGTGCATCGATGTCGAGGCCGGAGTCGGTTTCATCGAGGATCGCCAACTCGGGTTCGAGGATTGCCATTTGCATGATCTCGTTGCGCTTCTTCTCGCCGCCAGAAAAGCCTTCGTTGAGGTGACGATCGACGAACGACGAGTTCATGCCGAGCCGCTTCATCCAATCCATCGCGCTCAAGCGCAACTCGAGGACGGAAAGATCGATGCCCTTGCGCGCCGAGAGTGCCTGGCGCAAGAACTGGATCACCGAGACGCCGGCGATCTCCTGTGGGTACTGGAAGCCGAGGAAG
>CAZWKD010000059.1:0-6344 GCA_964633985.1 uncultured Acidimicrobium sp.
GGATCGAGCTTCTGCATGGTCACGCGCAAACCACGCATCTTCAGCAGTCGACCGAGCGACGATGCGGTGAGACCTTTACCGAGGGAACTTGCCACGCCACCAGTCACGAATATGTGCTTTGGCATGTGCCCTCCGCCCTTTCCGGACGGAAACGATTTCCGCCCTACGACGGAAGCACATAATAACCGCGCGTCAGCGGGTGGACCGTTTCCCTCCCGATCGGGCCTTCAGCAAGGAAGTGGCGTGGGCCAATGCGGCAGGATCGTCAGTGGCGCCTGACAACATCCGGGCGATCTCACCCACCCGATCGGCATCGCGGAGCCCCACGACTCCCGCAAAGGTGGAGCCCTTCCGAACGTTCTTTTCTACGCGCAAGTGCTGACTGGCATTGGCAGCCACCTGCGCAAGGTGCGTCACGACGAACACCTGATGTCGCTCGGCAATCTCCCCGAGTGCCGCACCAACGGCGACCGCTGCTTCTCCGCCGATCCCCGCATCCACCTCGTCGAACACGAGCGTCGACGGACCCTCGGTCAAGACCAAACGGAGCGCCAGCATCGTGCGCGCGAGCTCACCGCCAGAGGCCACCTTGGTGAGCGGCAGCGGATGGCTGCCCGGGTTCGCCGACAGCAGGAACGTCACCTGCTCACCGGCATCCCCCTGCACGTCGATCGCCACCACCGCATTCGGCATGGCCAGTTTCCGCAAATGCTTCTGGCAAGCCTCGGCGAGCGGTCCCGCGGCTGTTTTCCGAGCCTTGAGCACCGCGGCTTGTTGCCTACTCAGCTCTGCCAACGCGCGCTCACGGTCACGTTCCAACGTGGCCGCGCGCTCCTCATAACCCACCAGTTCGGCCAGTCGCTCACGGGTCGTAGTGACGTAGTCGAGGACGTCAGCCAGTTGATCTCCATATTTGCGTTTCAACTCGGACAAAAGATTGATTCGTTCACGGACCGCGCTCAAGCGCTGAGGGTTTTCCTCGATGTCGTCAGCCATCGAACGCAGCTCCGACGACAGCTCGCCAACCTCGTTTTGCACCCCTCGCAATCGAGTGACGAACGATTCGAAAGCATCCCGCTGACCGAGGCGCGACATGGCGTCGCCCAACCGATCGACCGCCCCGTCCTCATCGGACAACACGTTGATCGCCGCCCACAACGACTCACGCATGGAGTTGGCGTGGGCAAGTAGTTCCTCTTCGTTGCGCAATTGATCGTCTTCTTCAGGAGACTGAATCGCGGCAGCATCGATCTCTTCCACTTGGAAAGACAGCAGGTCGATCTCGCGGGCCCGCTGGCGCTCATCGCCGCCGAGGGTGGCCAATGCCGCATCGATCTCCGTCACGCGATGACGAGCCGCTTCCAGCGCGACGAGGTCGATCTCGCCAAAGGCGTCCACGGCCGCTCGCTGTTCCGCTGCCCCGAGCAGCGACTGGTGCGCATGTTGGCCGTGTAGATCCACCAACCGACTCCCCACTTCGGAGAGTTGAGCAACGGTGGCGAGACGACCATTGATGTAGGCGCGTGATCTGCCATCAGCCGGCACGACCCTCGTGATGATCAACTCTTCATCATCGACGAGGAAACGTCCTTCTACCGTGGCTTCAGTGGCACCCGACCGAATGACGGTCGTGTCTGCACGTTCTCCGACCAACAACGAAATTGCTTCCACGATCATCGTCTTGCCGGCACCGGTTTCGCCGGTCAAGGCGATCAGACCGCCCTCCAGCACGAGGTTCACCTGTTCGATCACCCCGAGGTTTTCGATACGCAGTTCCTGCAGCATCAGGAATCGCCGAGACCCAACTTCTGTCGCACGATCGAATGAAAATGAGGGATCTGGAAGCGGACGAACACTGCGTCGGACTCGTCTTGCATGAAGGTCACCTCATCGCCCTCCATCAAGCTCGCCACCTTCCGACCGTCAATGGCAACGTCGACTGGACGGGAACCCACCACCCGAATGTGTACGGACTCGGCTGCGTCGAGGACCATCGAACGATCGAACAACATGTGTGGAGACACGGGCGTGACGAGCAATGCCCGATGGCGCGGCGACACCAGCGGACCGCGCGCAGACAACGAGTAGGCGGTGCTGCCCGTGGGTGTAGCCACGATCAGACCGTCAGCCGAGTAGCGAGCGAATTGCTCACCGTTGATGGCCAAGTCGAGCCAAATCGTGTGGCCGGAAGTCTGCTTCTCGAGCACCACCTCGTTCAGCGCTCGCCAGGAAACTGAAGGTCGACCGTCGCGTTCGGCCAATACGGCCCGCACCATCATGCGACGATCCAAGAAGAAGTCCTTCCCGGGAGTTCCCGTCATCCATTTGGCAATCCGTTTCACTAGTTCGTCAGGCACCACCTCGGTCAAATAGCCGAGCGTGCCGACATTGACGGCCATGATCGGCACCGCATGCCCGTCCAGTGTCTGCACCGCCCGCAAGACGGTGCCGTCTCCACCCAACGCAATCACAAGGTTCGCCTCGCCAGCCGGACGTTCGCTAGCCAAGTCGTCCAATCCGAGCGCGACAGCATCGTCGGGAGTCATCCACACTTGGTGGCCCCCGCCACTGGCCCACCTCACCAGTGCGCCAACCAGCTCCGGCACCTCCGGACGGTCGTGGTGTCCCAAGACGAAGAACTTGGTCATGACCTCACACTAATCACGGGGTCGTGCGCGGTCCCTTGTGGAACCGCGACAAGTATTCGACGTTTCCTTTGTGACCGCGGATTGGCGACTCGACCGTGCCTCGATGCTCGAACCCTGCCTGCACGAAAGCCTCGCTCACCTCGTGCACGGTGCGCATCTGGATCGCCGGGTCGGTGATCACGCCCCCCGAACGGTCCGCTTCCGCCCGCTCTGCCTCGAACTGCGGCTTGACGAGCACCACGATCTCTGCGTCGTCACGTGTGACCGCGTTGATCGCAGGGAGCGCAGACACTGCCGAAATGAAGGACAGGTCGACCACCACGATGTCGGCCACTCGTTCGGGCAATCGATCCACGTCCTTGACGTTTACTCCCGCCAACACTCGCACTCTCACGTCGCCCGCCAAGCGTTCGTGCAAGAGGTTTTCCCCCACGTCGACGGCAAACACCGTGGCGCAACCGTGCTGAAGCAGACAGTCGGTGAATCCTCCCGTCGATGAGCCGAGATCCACTGCCGTCTTGCCATTGGGATCGATTCCGAAGGCGTCGAGTGCGTGTTCGAGCTTCTCGCCTCCTCGCGACACGAACCGCGACTTCTGCACGATCAAAAGCTGGTCCGCGCCAGCAACCAAACGTTCAGGGTTGTTCGCGATCGAACCGTTGACGAGGACCACATCCGAATCGATCAGCCGTCTTGCTTCGTCGATGTCATGGGCAAGCCCGCGCTCGACGAGCACGCGCTCGAGCTTGAGCCTCTTCATCCGGCGAGGATTTCGTCGACCACGTCCGCAAGCGAGTCTCTCTCGAGCGTGACAGGTATGTCGCCCTGCAATTCACTGACATTCGAGCGCACGCGAGCGAATCGACAACCCAACAACCGAGCGAATGCCCCATCCGTCGACAAACGGTCACCGACCATCCAGGCGCTACTCACGTCGATGTCCGGGAAGTGGCGGCGAACGAGTTGCGCCATAGGTTCATGCGGTTTTCCGGCGATGACGGGCTGCTGACCCGATGCCGTCGCGACTGCAGCCACGATGGAACCACCGCCGGGGATCGGTCCGTCCGGCGTCGGATATGTGGCGTCGTCATTGGTGGCGACGAAATTCGCCCCACTGCGGATGGCGCGCGACAGGATGTGCAGGCCTTCGAAGTCGAAGTGTCGGTGGAAGCCCACCACCACGTGATCGAACTGACCCGTAGGACGATCCTCCACGAGAAAGATTTCCGCATCGCTCTTCTTGGCCAATGCATCGACGACGCCAGGACCTCCACCAACCAACACACGCGATCCGCCGAGCACCACCTCGGCTGCCGCCATCGATGAGGTGAGGACTCGACCCCGCGCGTTGATTCCCACCGCTTCGAGAGCCTGTTCCTGGTCAGAAGCAGGACGGTAGGAATTGTTCGTCACAAAGGCAAAAGGAACTCCTGCTTCCTCGAGTCGACGTATCGCCTCGACCGCTCCTGGCAAGGGTTTCTGCATCAACCAGACGACACCATCCACGTCTAGAAGAACGGGCGTTGACGATGGCACACTGTCATTGTGCCTCGTTTTGAACCCTTCCACGCCTTGCGCTACTCGCCATCTCTGCCCCTCGCCGACGTGTGCGCCCCGCCATATGACGTCTTGAGCGAGCAGGATCGTGAACGACTCGGCGTTCACCATGCGCAGAACATCGTCCACGTGGACATGCCCATCGGTGACGAGAGCGACCGCTACGACAAGGCTGCCGAGCTGCTCACCGAGTGGCGGGAGAAGGGCGTCATGGTGCGGGATGACGCCCCCTCGTTCACCCTCTACCGCATGGAATTCGTCGACGCACTGGGCCGCCAGCGACGTACTACCGGCGTAATCGGTGCACTCGAGGTTTGCGACGAGGGCGCGGGTGGCGTACTTCCCCACGAACGAACGACACCGAAGGCCAAGACCGACCGGCTCCAGTTGACTCGAGCCACCAAGACGAACATGTCCCCGGTATGGGGCCTATCGCTCGCCGAAGGACTCACCCGAGCCCTGGAAGCTCCGGGCGAGGAACTGGGACGCTTCACCGATGAAAACGGGGTGACGCACATCGTGGAACGAGTCGACGAGCCTGCACGTCTCGCCGAAATTTCTCGATTGATTGCCGAACAGCCTGTCGTCATCGCCGACGGCCACCACCGCTATGCGATCAGTCGGACCTATCGCGACGAGTGCAGGGCCAACGGTGTACTGCCCGGCAGCGAACTCACCCTCACCTATGTCAACGAACTCGTCGCAGACCAATTGAGCGTGCAGGCAATCCATCGCCTTTATCAGGGTGTCGCCTTCAACGAGTTGAAGTCACACTTGAGCAAGTCGTTCGACATGGAAGAAGGAGGTTCGGCATCGCCGAGCGTCTTGACCGAAATAGAACGCCGAGGCGCACTCGCCCTCGTCGACTCACAGTCTCGAGTCACCTGGATGACTCCGAAGGCTGGCGTCTTCGATGGTGTACGCGATCTCGATAGTGCCCGCCTGGAGCACGCACTCGCCGGATTACATCATGAGGTGGCGTATCAGCATGGCTTTCATGAGGTGATGCACGAGTTGAACAACGAGCGCGCAGTCGCTGCAGTCTTCATCAAGCCCGTCTCCGTGGCCGAGATTCAGCGCACTGCCCACGAGGGTTTGCTCATGCCACCGAAGTCCACGTTCTTCACCCCGAAGTTGCGAACGGGACTGGTGATCCGCGAAATCGACGCGTGATCAGCGACCGAGATCGCGCAAGCGATCGTTGACGTCGTAAAACGACTTGTCGTAGCGCTTGATGCGCTGGAACATGTTTCGTGCCTTGATCACGTCGCCCGCTTTGTCGTAGAGATCGGCGAGCGCATACCAGGTGCGCAGGTGGTGTTCCTGCGGACGCGCAGGCTCCTTCGACGCCTTCTCCATGAGACGAATTGCCGACTGAATGTTTCCCCGTTCGGCCATGCTGTTGGCCGCGATGATTCGCCCCTCCGAAACTGACGCCGCATCAGGCGATGCATCACGCAGTTCGCCCCAAATCACGTCCACCTGATCGTGACGGCCGAGCGCGCGGTAGCAGTCGGCCAACGGCGGATGAACGACCATCTGTGTTCGATCGAGATGTCGAGCCGCTTCCAAGTGATCTGCAGCCTTGAGCCACTCGCCCATTCGATACAGCGACAATCCGAGCAGCTCACGGACCATCGCAACTTCAGGAGTGCTTGTCGCGATCGAACCCAAGATCTGTTTCGCATCCTTCCATCGTTCTGCTTGGAAGGCCTCGAGCGCTTTCGCTACGCGGCGAGCCTGACGCAATCCTTCACGTTCGCCGAGAGCGGCAGAAAGCGGACCTAGCGCGCGAGCGTTGACGGTCTCTTGAATCTCTCCCGAACTCTGTCGTTCCGGCTTGTTCTCTTGGGTGCGCGGCTTGCGAGATGGACGCACGGGCCCCTCGTCGACCCAACGCTCTTGCGTGGGACGCTCGTAGGGAATCTCTCCGCGCTTGAATTTGCCGCCACCCTTCGTGCGGCGCACCTCGTCGGCGCGACGCTGTGCATCGGTAAGCGGACGCTCGGGACGCTCGCTGCGACTTGGACGCTCGCGACGATCCGGACGCTCCGTTCGATCAAATTCACGCCGAGGACGACTTCCGCCAGAACGCTCCCCAAAACTGCGTCTACTTGAACTGCGATCGCCTTCGCTGCG
>CAZWKD010000060.1:0-6019 GCA_964633985.1 uncultured Acidimicrobium sp.
TGGATGTCGACGTCGAGATGTTTCGGTCGGAGATCCGACGCTTGTTCGCGATCTAGCTTTTTTCAGGTTGTGGGGCGAAAGCCGCTGACGCCCTCACGCAGTTCGATCCACGGTCCGCCGATCAGCTCGATGCAATAGGGCGTGGCGGGCAGCACGGCATTCAGACAATCGGCGATCGCCGAGGGTTTGCCAGGCAAGTTGATGATCAGGCTTGATCCGCGGATGCCGGCCGTCTGACGAGAGAGGATGGCAGTGGGAACTACTCGCAAACTCACTTCGCGCATCAATTCTCCGTAGCCCGGCATCATCTTTTCGCACACGTCGACCGTGGCCTCGGGTGTTACATCGCGTGGGGCGGGGCCAGTGCCCCCCGTGGTAACGATCAGACAGCACTGCTCGACGTCGGCAAGTTCGATCAGTGTGTTGGCGATGGTTTCTCGCACGTCCGGAATCACCCGAGTGACTGGAGTCCATCCGTTGGCGATGTGCTGTTCGAGAAACTCGACGATTGCGGGTCCACCCTTGTCCTCGTACTCGCCGCGTGACGCACGATCCGAAACGGTGACGACTCCGATCTTCACTGTGGTGTCGGCTACCACTGCAAGAGCTTCCTGTCGTACTTCTTGCCCTTGAACTTGAGCTTGAAGCGCAGCGACTTGACCATTTGGCCAAAGCCATAGCGGAAGCCCACTCGGGAGAACGCCGACGTCGAAATGGCCGAGAGTCGTTCGGTCGTCTCGCGCAGGTTGTTGAGGAGATTTTGCTGAAGGGGATCCAGTACGAAGTTGGGGATCGACGCGGGGTAGTCCTTTTTGGCGAACCCGTACCACTCGAAGTCACGCTGGTACACCTCGGTGATCAGGCGCGCTGTTTCGGCGTCGTACACCTGAGGTGGCTTGATACCGATGCCGCTGTTCAGTCTGGCGAGTTGTACGTTCGTGCCGCCGCGAGCATTGAGCACGTCGGCGAGTTGCTGTAGTTCGCCAGGGGCGTCCACCCGCACCAGGTGGTGATAGTGCACCTGATCGGAATACAAACTGTTGTACTGCGGTCTGAAATGGTCGTCTTGGATGAAAGTCTCGAGGTCGGCATGGAGTTCTTGGGCGAACCGTTTGAACGACGCAGTGATGTCCACCCGACCGTCGACCAGCACGTCCGGGCAGCGATCGAATATCTCTCGGGGTGTACCTGGTGCGCGGAGGAGGACTCTGTTCTCCCACGACGAGTACGCCCGTGACAGAGGGTCGCGAAGGGTGCCCACTCGCAGCCACTCGTTCGAGTTGAGGATCTCCCACTGCCGTTTTGGCTTCAGATCGAAGAAGCGCGTGAGGCCGTGGACGAGGTAACTGTGGATCGTCTGTTCTTGGGAGATGTTCGGGGTGATCACGATCCGCTTCGCTTCCTCGTTGTACGAACCCTCGATCTGTGACACGAGCAACTTGAGGGTGCTGCACGCCGCTTTCGTCGTCGGCACGTACAGCACCTTGATCCGGGGTGCCACGAGGGCGTAGCCGAGAAGCTCGGGAAGATTCGGCTGCTGTGGCGAGATGGTCACGAAGAAACCACCTTGCGCACGACGGCAAGCAACGCACTCACGCACTCTTCCACCGACTCGCCGTTGCGACCGAGCGTGAGTTCGGGGGAAACCGGTGCTTCGTATGGCGCATCC
The DNA here is from genome assembly GCA_964633985.1 of uncultured Acidimicrobium sp. GTDB lineage: Bacteria > Actinomycetota > Acidimicrobiia > Acidimicrobiales > Ilumatobacteraceae > UBA3006. The sequence continues at coordinate 1,670 of CAZWKD010000060.1, forward strand.
ACGCCGGACAGTCCTGTCATCTCGCCGTCCCGTACTTTGCGGTACAGGCCCTTCGGATCGCGACTCGCGCATTCGTCGATGGAGGTCGCCATGTGTACCTCGATGAACGGTAGAGATGCTCGCTCGTGGAGTTCCCGCACCGCAGCACGTGAATCGGCGAACGGGCTGATGATCGGCACGATAGTGACGACGCCAGTGTCGGCAAGGAGCGTTGCTACTTCACCCACACGGCGAACGTTTTCCCGACGGTCGTCGTCGGAGAATCCAAGGTCGGCGTTGAGTCCGTGGCGGAGATTGTCGGCATCGAGCACGCTCGCCAACGTGCCACTCTCGACGAGGCGTCGAGCAAGTTCGTGGGCCACCGTCGACTTGCCTGAACCGGAGAAACCCGTCAGCCAGATGGTCATGCCGTGTAGGCCGAGTTTCTTCCAGCGCGCATCGCGCGACACCGTCGGTTCGTGCCAGTGCGGCGTGTTCATGTGCGGGGCGAGAGCAACATCCCCGCTCCCGCTGTTTGGCCCGTGGTCTCGTCCACCAGGATGAAACAACCCGTAACCCGGTTCTGGTGGTAGTCGTCGAAGAACAGCGGGGTGGTGGTGTGCAGGGTGACACGGCCGATCTCGTTCATTGCCAATCCAGTGACATCCGACTCGCGGTGGAGGTTGGAGATGTTCAGGCGGTACAGCACTTGGTTCACCTTTGCGCGGGCAACGCGAGTGGTGTGTTTGATCGAGTAGATCTTCCCCGGCTGCAACGGTGCTGCATCGTCCATCCAACACAGCATCGCCTCGAGCTCCTGTGAGGCGCGAGGCCGATTGTTGGGGCGGCAGATCATGTCGCCACGGGTGATCGACAGATCATCGGCCAGGAGCAGCGTCACCGCTTCGCCTGGCTCAGCAGATTCCTGTGGGCCGAGTGGCGTGTCGATTCCAGTGATGGTCGTTGTCAGTCCGGAGGGCAGCACCATCACATCGTCGCCTACGCGCAGTACGCCCCCCGCGACTCGACCTGCGTAGCCCCGATAGTCGGGATACTCGGCACGCTGTGGGCGAATCACGTATTGCACCGGGAAGCGGACATCGATGCGATTCGAGTCACTCGCCGTGTACACGTTTTCCAAGTGGTGCAGCAGTGTGGGGCCTTCGAACCAGTCCATGTTCGAGGACCGTGTGACCACGTTGTCACCCGCCAATGCGCTGATCGGCAGAAAGGTGACGTCCTGCAACTCCAGTCGCGAGGCGAACTCTTCGAATTCGCTGCGAATCTCGTCGAAGCGCGCTTGGTCGTAGTTGACGAGATCCATCTTGTTCACGCAGATCACGAGGTGAGGCACGCCGAGCAGCGAGACGAGCAAGCTGTGACGACGGGTCTGCTCTACGACGCCCGTGCGGGCATCGACGAGGACGATCGCCAAGTCGACGTTGGAGGCGCCCGTGATCATGTTGCGCGTGTACTGAATGTGCCCAGGGCAGTCGGCGATGATGAACGAACGCTTGGGCGTGGCGAAGTAGCGGTACGCGACATCGATGGTGATGCCTTGTTCACGCTCTGCCCGCAGACCGTCGGTGAGCAACGAGAGATCTACGTAGTCGTCACCACGTCGCTTGCTCACTGCCTCGATGTGCTCGAGTTGGTCCTCGAAAATGCTCTTTGAGTCGTAGAGCAGGCGACCGATCAGGGTCGACTTTCCGTCGTCGACCGAGCCGACCGTGGCGAAACGTAGTCGCTTCATCAGAAGTACCCCGTTCGCTTGCGATCTTCCATGCCCGCCTCGGACATGCGGTCGTCGGCGCGAGTGGCCCCGCGTTCGGTGACCCGTGAAACGGCCGTCTCGGCGAGGATGTCCTCGATCGTCGATGCACTCGACTCGATTGCCGCGGTGCAGGTGGCGTCACCCACCGTGCGGAAGCGCACCATCATGTCCACCACGTCGGCGCCGTCGTCTGCTGCAAGAAACTCGGTGATCGCCATCCACATGTTGTCGCGCTTGAACACTGGCCGCTTGTGCGCGAAGTAGATGCTCGGCAGTTCGACCTTGAACTCGGAGATGAACGTCCAGATGTCGAGCTCCGTCCAGTTGGACAACGGGAACACGCGAAAGTGCTCGTCGGGCCTGTGTCGCCCGTTGTAGATACCCCACAACTCGGGTCGCTGGTTCTTCGGATCCCACTGGCCGAACGAGTCGCGGTGTGAGTACACCCGCTCTTTGGCGCGAGCGCGCTCTTCGTCGCGTCGCGCCCCACCGAAGACGGCGTCGAACCGATGCTCGGCAATGGAGTCGAGCAGGGTGACGGTCTGCAGCGTGTTGCGCGAGGCACGCGGACCCGTCGCATCGGCCACCCGGCCAGCGTCGATGGACGCCTGGACTGACCCGACGATCAGCTGGACGCCCATCTCCGCCACGCAGCGGTCGCGGAACTGGATCACCTCGGGAAAATTGTGACCCGTGTCGATGTGCATGACGGGGAAGGGGATTCGGGCGGGGGCGAAGGCTCGGGCCGCCAAATGGAGCATGACCACCGAGTCCTTGCCGCCGGAGAAGAGGAGCACGGGGCGTTCGAACTCGGCGGCGACCTCGCGAATGATCGTGACTGATTCGTCGATCAGTTCGCCGAGCGTCGATTTCATGTCTTGAGATTAGTTGAGTGGCACCAGATGAACTTGTTGTTAAGCCAGTGTCATCACGGCTTTCGGGGTGTTTGTGCCGTGTTATTGTCGCGATTGCCGACCGGCACAATCAGCACACGGGCTATGCAGATGCATAGGGGGAGAGCAATTCATGAGGAGAAAGCACATCAAGGGCCTGGCCCTTGCGGCTGCTGCGGCGTTCACGCTCGCAGCCTGCGGTGGATCCGACACCGCAACTGAAGAAACGGTGACCGAAGAGACCACTGCGGTCGAAGAGGGCACTGACTACAGCAACTTGAAGGTTGCCGTGGTGTACATCGGTGTTCCTGGCGACGAGGGCTGGACTTACCAGCACGAGCAGGGCATCTTGCAGATGGAGAGTGAACTCGGCATCGAGGTCACCCGCCTGGAGAACATTCCTGAAGGCGCCGAGGCGACCGCCACCTTCGACCAGTTGGCCCGCGATGGCTACAACCTGATCATCGGTACGTCGTTTGGCTACATGGACCCGATGCTCGAGACGGCCGGCAAGTATCCGGACGCATGCTTCCAGCACGCGAGCGGTTACAAGACCGCCGAGAACATGGGCAACTTCTTCGGTGCAATGGAGGAAGCGCGCTACCTGAGCGGTATCGCAGCAGCCAAGGCTTCGCCCACGGGCAAGCTTGGTTATGTCGCTGCATTCCCGATTCCGGAAGTCATCCGTGGCATCAACGCCTTCACGCTCGGCGCTCGTTCGGTGAACCCGGACGCAACGGTGCAAGTGGCGTGGACGTCCACCTGGTTCGATCCGGCAGTGGAGAAGGAAGCAGCGGAGTCGCTGTTGCAGGCTGGCGCAGACGTGCTCGCCATGCACCAGGACACCACTGCTACCGGTGAAGCCGCCAAGGAAGCCGGTGCCAAGTGGGTCGGTTACAACTCCGACACCATGGCTGCCGAGTTCGATGGCACGTGGCTCACTGGTCCGGTCTGGAACTGGGGTCCGCACTATGTCGAGATGGCGAAGGCCGTCGCTGAGGGCACCTGCCTCACCGAGCCGTACTACGGCAACATGGCTGACGGCATGATCACCCTCGGCGTCTTCGGTTCCGACGTGGACCAGGAGACCCAGGACCTGATCGCCGAGAAGGCCGCTGCCATCATCGATGGCTCGCTTCTGCCCTTCACCGGCCCGATCAATGACAACACTGGCACGGAGCGCATCGCGGCGGGAGCATCTGCCTCGTTGGGTGATCTCCTCGGTCAGGACTACTTTGTAGAGGGTGTCATCGGCAAGACGAGTTAACAAGTGAACGCCTCTTCTGAGGCAGCGAAGGGGTCGCACCGCTCGGGCGGTGCGACCCTTTTTGCACTCTCGGCACGAAGTGTGACGAAGCGCTTCCCAGGCGTATTGGCCAACGACGACGTCGACTTCGACCTCGCTATGGGTGAGGTACACACGCTGCTCGGCGAGAACGGTGCCGGCAAGAGCACCCTTGCCTCGGTGTTGTGCGGTCTCTATCGCCCCGACGAAGGCGCAGTGTTGCGCAACGGAACCCAAGTGCGACTGTCGAGCCCACGCCATGGGCTCCAGCACGGCATTGCGATGGTGCACCAACACTTCCGCTTGGTCGACCGATTCAGTGTCGCTGAGAACGTGGTGCTCGGTGACAAGCGACTGTCGTTCTTCATCGACCAAGAAGCGATCAATGAAAACGTGTCGCGAATCGCCGAAGAATTCGG
>CAZWKD010000061.1:0-5972 GCA_964633985.1 uncultured Acidimicrobium sp.
TAGGGTTCGGTCATGATCAAACTGACCGTCACCTATCCGAAAGGCGAAGGCATCACCTTCGACCACGACTACTACGCCACCAAGCACGTGCCGATGTGCGAGGAAGCGTTCTCGCCCGCGCGAGTGGAGTTGGACAAGGGAATCGACGGGCCGGCCGCAGCGAGTGTGTCGTTCTATTTCGAGACCATGGACAAGTTCAACGCCGCGATGGCGTCACCTCGCATGGGTGAAGTGATGTCCGACCTCGGCAACTACACCAACGGGGTGCCGACGATGCAGATCTCCTCGGTGGTGAGGTAACTAGACGTTCGACGCGCGGGCCGGCAGAAACTTCAGCGCAGCCAGCGAACCAATCAACGCGGTGATGGCCACGACGAGACACGCACGTCCAAAACCGTGCATGAATGAATCGCTCACTGCCTGCAACACCACTCCCTGAACTTCGGGAGGGCTTTGTTGTGCGACTTGGTAGGCGGCGCCCACTGATTCTTCGGCCATCTCGAGCACGCCCTCAGGTAGGGCAGGCACGAGTCCGGGGATTTGGTTGAACAGTTCGAGGATCTTCGGTGAGTAGAGGCTGACGAAGACGGAGCCCGTCACGGCGACGCCGAGCGTGCCACCGATTTCTCGTGAAATGTCGTTCACCGCTGAGCCAACGCCTGCCTTCTCGCGGGGGAGCGAACCCATGACCGCCTCGGTGGCAGGGGACGTGACCAGAGCAAGACCGTTGGCCATGATCAGCATCGAGATGATCACGGGTCCGAAGTATGCCGTGTCCGCATCCACTTGGCTGACGATGAAGAAGCCGATCGACATGTTCACCAGTCCGAGCGCGACGATCTTCTTCGTACCCCACCGCAGTGCTGCTCTAGCTGCGATCGGAGCCGTTACACCAGCGCCGATCGCGAAGGGAAGTGTGCGTAGTCCGGATTCCAGGGGGTCGTAGCCACGCACGAACTGGAAGTACTGCGTGACGAGGAAGGTGAACCCGAACAACGAAAAGAATGCGATGCCGATCGAACCGGTTGCCGCGCTGAACCGCGCATTGCGGAAGAACCCGACTTCGAGTAGTGGGTGTTCCTTTCGCTGTTCGAACCAGATGAAGAAGGCAAGTGCGCCTGCGGCGACGAGGAAGCCGATGTTCGACTTGGCACTTCCCCAACCCCAGTGCGGAGACTCAATCACGGTGAAGACAAGTGCACCGACTGCGACGATCGACATCACGAGACCGACGACATCGAATCGATGTTGTGTCGCCCCGCGGGTTTCGGGCACGAGAAAGTGCCCAGCCACGAGGGCAACGGCGACGATCGGCAAATTGATGAGGAAGATCGAACCCCACCAGAAGTGCTCGAGGAGGAACCCTCCCGCCACCGGACCGAACGCGACGGCCATACCGGAGACTGCAGACCAGATACCGATCGCCTTGGCGCGCTCGACAGGATCGATGAACAAGTTGGTGATGATCGCCAGCGTGGCGGGAAACACGAGCGCAGCGCCGATACCCATGGCGCCACGCCAGATGATGAGAGAAGTGGTGGTGTCAGCGAACGCGGCAAAGGCACTGAACATGACGAACAGCACCAAGCCAACTTGCAGTGCTCGCTTACGACCGAGGCGGTCGCCGAGTCCGCCTCCGGCGAGTAGCAAACAGGAGAACACCAGTGCATACGAATCGACGATCCATTGCAGGCCTGAGGTGGTGGCGGACAACTCGCGTTGCAGGGTGGGAAGTGCAACGTTCACGATCAGGTTGTCGACGACGACCATGAACAAACTGATGCTGAGTACGAGCATCACCCACCAGCGACGCTCGTAGGCCTTGGCCATTGCGGGTGAGGAATGAGTGTTGCCGAGCGTGTTCATACTTGACAATGTCTAACAGTGTTGCTTGACATTGTCAAGATGTACGCTGAGCCCATGGATGTAAGGCGAAAAGTTCTGGACGCGAGCCTTGCGTTCATTGCCAAAGAGGGCCCCGACGGGCTTTCCATGCGCGATGTGGCGCGTCGCGCCGGGATCAGCCATCAGGCCCCGTACCACCACTTTGGGGATCGTGCCGGAATCTTTGCTGCCATCAGCGAAGAGGGCTTCAAGATGTTGACCGCTGCATTTCGCGAAGTGTTGACGAGTTCTTCCCACCCATCACGCGGATGCCTCGAACAATACTTGCGAATGGCGCTCGATCACCCTGGTCACTTTCGGGTCATGTTTCGGTCGGACATTTGTGGGCTTGGCATCGATGAAGCAGCGACCAAAGCTGCCGACGAGAGTTTCGGCGAGTTGTTGAACACGGTGGATCGCATTACCGGCGGTTCGGTGAGTGAGTCGAAGCGTCAAGCGTGGGCGTCGTTGTTGTGGTCGATAGCCCACGGCTTTGCCACCTTGCTTCTCGACGGACCCTTGCTCATCAAGGTTCCACAGTCGATTGGAAGCAAGCAGCACATCGAAGACGTCATTGACTTGATGACAGAAATGGTGGACCGTCAAGCGGCGCTTCTCACCGCCAACTGAGTCCTAATTTTCGAGTAGACGAGGTTGCTCGGGGGCGTTCAACTCACGAGGCGCAGCTTCGAGCGACTTGACCTCGTCGATTGGTTCGCCACTCACGACACCAAGATCCTTGAATTGGCGCAGAGTAACGAGCATTCGGCTCTCCATCGAACCAACCATGTCGTTGTACGCAGAGTTGGCTGACTTGAGCCCGTTGCCCATCTTGTTGACCTTTTCCAAGACGACACCGACGCGGTCGTACAACTCGTTCCCGAGTTTGGCCACGCGCTCGGCATGCTCGGCGACGCTGTGTGCTTGCCAGCCTTTGGCTACGGCAAGCAGGACTGCGAGGAGATTGACAGGAGAGGCGATGAGCACACGCGATTTCATGGCTTCTTCGAGCAGGTTTGGGGCAGCTCGCAAAGCATCACTGACAAAGCTCTCACCGGGAATGAACATGATGACGAAATCTGGTGCTTCCGGAAACTGCTGCCAGTACTTCTTGTCGGCCAAGGCCTTGGCGTGATCAGAGATTGCCTTGACGTGGTTCTTCAGTTCGATTTCGCGAGTGGCGGGATCGGTGGCTTCCTGCATGCGTAGATAAGCGGAGAGCGGAGCTTTGGAGTCGACGACGATGAATGCCCCGTTGGGGAGGCGTACGACGAGGTCCGGACGTTGCTGTCGTTCGGAATCGCCACCAGTGAACTGCTCCATGTAGTCGCAGTACGGCTCCATGCCGGCGAGTTGGATCACGTTGCGTAACTGGTTTTCGCCCCATGAACCTCGAGCAGTGGGTGACTTGAGTGCATTCGAAAGGCTGGTGGTGCTGTGCTGCAGCGTGGTGACTTGATTGGCCAAACCCTCGATGAGCCCGCGTTCGTTCGTGTAGGAGTCGCGCAACGTATTCACGGAGTTGGAGAGGTTCTGCACCTGATTCTGGAAAGGTGCGAGGAGGTTCTTCGTCTGCTCCTCCAGGGCTCTTGCTTGAGCGTCGAAGAACCGTTTGGCGCTCTCATCGGATGCTCGTTGAGATTCGGTGACGGTCTGACGTACTTGCGCTTCGACGCTCGTGCGAATGGCCGAGGTGATCGCGTCGACGTCGAGCGTTGGTGCGGTGGGTTGGAGTGCGGGGGCCGCCTTCTTGCGAGAGGAGGAGATGAGGTATGCGGCGGCAATCAACCCGACGGCAATGACGATGGCAACGAGAAGGTTTTCGGTCATCGCCCGAGACTACAAACGGGGTGCAACTACCGTCCCACGACGTTTCAGCCAAGCTGTATAGGGAAATCAGAGAACTAGGGTGCTCACATGACCCAGTACACGCCAGCTCAGTACCTCGCCCCGGTGACGGGAACCGAGACGGTGATCGAGCGTCCAGACGGCACGCGCATCCTGTCCACCGTTTCAGGCTCGGGCACGAAAGGTGACGTAGTTCTCGCTCACGGATACGCGATCGATCGCCACTGCTGGAACATCATCGCGAGTGAGTTGGCAGGTCGCGGACATCGTGTGATTTCTTTCGATCAACGCGGCCATGGGAAGACGAACATCGGTCGTGACGGAATCGGATCGTCGCAGATGGCAGGCGACTATCTGGCGGTACTCGAACGCCACGATGTGCGCAACGGCGTGATAGTTGGTCACAGCATGGGTGGTTTCGTGTTGATCAATGCATTGATCGATCACGCTGAAGCGATGTCGAAGTATCTCAAGGGGGCCGTATTGATGGCCACGTTCGCAGGCGATGTCAACCGAAAGAACCCGCAGAACAAACTGCAGATTCCTTTGATTCGCAGTGGGATCATGGGCCGCTTGATCAACAACGACAGATTCGCCACGTCGATGGCCAGAACCTTGCTCGGTGATGAAAAACGCCCTGAGTTCGTCGCTCCCTTCGTCAAGACATTCCGCGAACAAGATCTGCGAGGCCTGATGCCGATTCTTGGAGCGTTCGTGCGTGAGAACCGATACCCGGACCTTGGTCGGATCTCGATGAAGTGCACGATCGTCGTCGGCGACAAGGACAAGACGACGCCACCGTTTCACACCGAGTGGTTGCACAACGGAATCGCGGGGTCAAAGCTGCGCAGCGTTGCCGGTAAGGGTCACATGTTGAATTGGGAAGCACCCGAAGTGCTGATCGAGGAGATCGTCGCCCTCGCTGCGTGACTACAAAATCTTGCGGAAGAGCTTGATCTTCTTGTCCGTGTAAGGCGGGTAAGCAAGCGATGGATCGATCCTCGTGCCGCGCTTCAGTACGGGCTTCATGTGCTGGAAGAGGCGCACTCCGGACTTCCCGTGGTAGGCGCCCATGCCACTCTCACCTACACCGCCGAAGGGGAGGTGTGGACTCGTGAGGTGGAGGATCGTGCCGTTCACCGTCACGCCACCAGCCGTGGTGTTTTCGACAACATCGTTGATTGCTCGTTGATTCTCCGCGAATACATAGAGCGCGAGTGGGTGTGGCCGAGCGGTGACGAAACGAATTGCCGCTTGCAAATCGCCGACGGGAACGATCGGAAGAAGTGGTCCGAAGATCTCTTCGGTCATCAAACGTGAATCGAGTCGAACGTCGCTCATCACCGTCGGCGCGATGTAACGCTCGTCGGCCTTGGTCTCGCCACCGATGACTAGTTGCCCGTCGGTGAGCATCGCCGACAGGCGATCAAAATGCCGGGGCGACACAATTCGCCCGTAGTCGGCGCTCTGGTGTGGATCGGATCCGTAGAACTCGCCGAGCGTCTTGCGCAGCTCTTCGACGAACCGTGTCTCCAGGTTGCGGTGCACGAGTACGTAGTCGGGGGCGACACAGGTTTGGCCGGCGTTCAACCACTTGCCCCAGGCGATACGGCGAGCGGCCACCTTGATGTTGGCGGACTCATCGATGATCACTGGGCTCTTGCCGCCAAGTTCAAGTGTGACCGGGGTGAGGTGCTTGGCTGCAGCAGCCATCACGATGCGTCCGACGGTGCCGTTGCCCGTATAGAAGATGTGGTCGAAGCGTTGCTCGAGTAGTGCAGTGGTTTCGGCCACGCCACCTTCGACGATCGTCACGGCGTCGTTGTCGAGGTACTTCGGCACCAGTCGCGCGAGCACCTCTGATGTCGCACTCGACACTTCCGATGGCTTCATCACGACGGCATTGCCCGCTGCAAGGGCTCCTGCGGCGGGAACCAAGAGCAACTGCACGGGATAGTTCCAGGGCGCAATGACGAGGACGACTCCGAGTGGCTCGGGGATGCGAACCGACTTGGCAGGCATGGAAACGAGGGGAGTAGGAACGCGTTCGGGCTTGTTCCACTTCTTCAGATTCTTCAGCATCAACTCGATCTCGCTGATGACGAAGGCGATGTCGGTGATGAATCCCTCAGGTTGCGGTTTGCCCAAGTCGTAGGCAAGGGCACGAAGGAAGTCCTCTTCGTTCTCTTCGAGCATCGCGATCATCTGCTCGAGTTGGCGCTTGCGCCATGCGAGCGGTC
>CAZWKD010000062.1:0-5853 GCA_964633985.1 uncultured Acidimicrobium sp.
TCACGGCTGTCGACGGGGAGGCCGAGTTTGGTGTTGGCATCCACCGTGTCGTATCCCTCTTCTTGCAAGGAGTATGCGCGGATCTTGTGACCGATTCCGATACCGCGGCCCTCGTGACCGCGCAGGTACACCACGACGCCACGACCTTCGCGCTCGATCATCGCCATCGCCGCTTCGAGTTGTGGGCCGCAGTCGCAGCGCCGACTACCGAAGACGTCACCCGTCAGACACTCACTGTGCACGCGAGTGAGCACTGGTGCATCACCTGACACGTCACCCTTGACGAATGCAAGGTGCTCGATGCCGTCGATCGTGCTGCGGTAAGCGTGCGTGGTGAACGACCCCCATTCGGTCGGCACGTTCGCTGAGCCGATGTGCTCGACGAGGCGCTCATGGTGACGGCGATAGTTGACGAGATCTGCAATCGAGGAGAGCAGCAGGTCGTGCTCCGCACAGAACTTCTGCAAGTCGGGCAGACGTGACATGGTGCCGTCGTCGTTCTGAATTTCACAGATGATTCCCGCGGGCTGCAATCCCGCGAGTCGCGCGAGATCGACCGCAGCCTCGGTGTGGCCGGCACGTTTGAGTACGCCGCCCTCACGCGCGCGCAAGGGGAAGATGTGTCCGGGTCGGGCGAACGCAGCGTGACCCACGTTCGGGTCGGCGAGCGCACGCAACGTGGCAGCGCGATCCGAAGCGGAAATGCCCGTGGTCGTCCCCTCCAGCAGGTCGACGGACACCGTGAATGCGGTGCGATGACTCTCAGTGTTGTGGTCCACCATCAACGGCAGGCGCAACTCGTCGCAGCGCTCGCCGGTCAGCGGCGCCACGACCACGCCAGAGGTGTGGCGCACGATGAATGCAAGCTTTTCGGGCGTGGCGAACTGTGCCGCCATGATCAGGTCGCCCTCGTTCTCTCGGTCTTCGTCGTCGACCATCACGATCATCTCGCCACGACCAATGGCGGCGATCACATCCTCGATGGGGGACAACTGGACGGTCTTCTTGTCGTTCATGACGTGCTCGTTTCGGTACGGAGGGGTTCGATGATCACTTCGAGGTCTTCGCCGAGTGTGTTGGCTGCGACGAACCGGCCGCGCCACAAATCCGCGATCGTGGCGATCGCCTCACCGGCGAATGGGCCGGGCGCATCGCCACCACCGGCGATGGTGGGGGCGAGGTGGAAGACGTATTGGTCGATCAGTCGTTCGTCGTGGAACGAGCGCAACACGCGCGGTCCACCTTCGACGAGAAGTTGGAGCACGCCGTCGTTGCCGAGCGTGTCGAGTAGATCGGGGAGCGCACCCGTCCACTCAAGGCACGGGTGCACCTTTGCCTCGCGTGGCGCATTGCCGAGCACCACGCGCCGTGGCGACGGTCCGTCCACGTGACGTGTCGTGAGTTCGGGGTCATCGAGGCGCACGGTGCCGGCTCCGACGAGGATCGCGTCGCTCTCTGCGCGCATCTGGTGCACGCGAGTGCGCGCGACTTCACCGGTGATCCATCTGCTCGATCCGTCGCGTGCAGCGATTCGTCCATCGATCGTCATCGCCATCTTGGCCACCACCCACGGTCTGCCCGTGCGTCGGTGGTGCAGGTACGGCGCGAGTTGGCGTCCAACTTCGTGCGCCGCGACACCCACTTCAACATCGATGCCTGCTCGTTGGAGCATGGCGATACCTGCTCCACTCACGCGGTGATCGGGATCGCGCAACCCCACGACGACACGCTTGATCCCTCGCGCAATGATCGCTTCGGCGCATGGCGGCGTGCGTCCGTGATGACTGCACGGCTCGAGCGTGGAGTACAGCGTGGCACCACGGGCACGTTCACCCGCCAGGTCCATGGCGACGATCTCGGCGTGCGCATTGCCGGGTGCGAGCGTGGCGCCCGCAAAGTGCTCACCCTGTGGTGTGACGACGACGGCGCCCACCCACGGGTTGGGGCGACTGACGAGTCGGGCAGGTGCGGCAGCGCGAATGGCCTCTGCCATCCACGTCGTGTCGCTCGCTGTGCTTCCCATCTCGTACCTCGTAATCGTCATGAATGACGAGCGGGGAGGCGCGAGGCGACGAACGACGACACACCGCGGCCTGAAGCCGGGGTACGACGAAGCACAGTTCACCCCATGACGCCCTTGCTTCCATCCGGACTTTTACCGTCGGCCTCGGAATTTCACCGAGTCGGCTCCCCAATTGCTCAGGGAGTTCGCGGGCTGTACCGCCGGTCGGGACTTACACCCAACCCCGCAAGAACATTCACAGTGTTATGACGCCCTCAAGGCTATTGCCGTCTCGGCTCGCGTCCACTCGGCGGGTCTCCGCCCACGTCACCCCAATCACGCCGAGCAGGATCAGTGCTGCGCCGATGATCTGGCCGACACTCATCGACTCGTTCAGCAGGAAGAGTGAGCTCGCGATGGTCACGGGCACCTCGAAGGTCTGCACGATCGAACTGCGCGAGGCGCCGATGCGGTTCATGCCGGCGAAGAACAGACCCATGCCGAAGATGGTGCCGACGACGGCAATCTCGACGGTGCTCCATACGACGGCGCTCGTCCACGGGAAGGTGGTGGGCATGCCTGGTGGGTCGAGCAACCACACCACGACGAAGGAGAACGCGGCGCCAGTGAGCACGAACCACAGTCCCGTGATCACGTCGGTCTTCGGCATCACCTTCCCGCCGAGCACGCTGTACACGGCATAGACGATCGCCCCCGAGACGATGAATATGACACCGCTCACTTCGCTGCCGGACACACCGCTCACGGTGAGCACGACGCCGAACAACGTCGTGGCCAAACATGCCCACACCAACATGTCGGGCTTGTGTTGGTACAGCGCCCATCCGAGCAAGACGACGATCATCGGATAGAAGAAGAAGATCGCCATGGCGAGTCCGCTCGGCATGCGATCGATGGCATTGAACACGCACACGCTGTTCAGGTACAGGCCGATCGCTCCGAGAAGAAACAGTCGAATCGCCACCGGTGCCTTCGGCCAATCGCCGAATCCGACACGTGCGAAACGAATGGCGAGGAGGATCGCCGAGGCAATCACGTAGCGGCCGGTCATCAGTCCGTACGGGTCGGCTCCGTTGTCGAATGCGACGTTCACGAAGTAGGGGTTGAACCCGTACAGCGTGGCGCTCGTGAGGGCGAGCAGAGCGCCGGCGAGGTGGTGGTTTCCCTTCATTCGCCGCTGTTGGCACGATCCCGAGCGACGACGGCGCGCGCGATGCGCACCCCGATCACGACGAGTGCGGCGATCAACACACCGAACGTGGCGACCTGCATGACTCCACCGCGGTCACCCGACTCCACCGGCTCACGTCCGCAGCCGGGCTTTGGGAGCAAGCCGACACACTGTTCGAGCGATGGGTTGGTGTCCTCTTCCGAGCCGATCGTCACACCACTGATCACGTAGTTCATCGTCGCACTTTCTGCTGGGGGAACCCCACTTCTCTACTACAGTCACCGCAGGTGAGCGCCGAATCGCACGCGAAAGCCCACGCCAAAGTGGTTGTCGTCGATTTTGGTGCCCAATACGCCCAGCTGATCGCACGGCGCATTCGCGAGTCGCAGGTGTATTCGATGGTCGTGCGGTCGTCGATCAGCGCAGCGGAAATGGCAGAGATCGGCCCCCGGGCGATCGTGCTGTCAGGTGGGCCGGCCAGCGTGCATGCCGAGGGCGCGGTGTTGCTCGACCCGGCGATCTATGAGCTGGGCATCCCCATCCTCGGTATTTGCTACGGCAGCCAGTTGATCGCGCAGCAGTTGGGTGGCGTGGTCTCCCGCGGCGGGCGCGGTGAGTACGGGCGCACCGAAATGCGGCTCACGGCATCGTCGCCGCTGATCGGACTGAGTGCAGGTGACACCACGTCGGTGTGGATGAGCCATTTCGATGCGGTGCAACAACTGCCGCCCGGTTTCGTCGGCACGGCGAGTACGGCCGATGCGCCGCATGCTGTGATCGAAAATCCGCAGCGCAAGGTGTGGGGCGTGCAGTTCCATCCCGAGGTCGTGCACACTCCGTGTGGCAAGCACGTTCTCGAGACGTTCCTGCACGATCTCGCCGGTATCGATCGCGACTGGACGATGTCATCGATCATCGACGAGCAAATCGAACGTGTTCGCACGCAAGTGGGCGAGGGTCGGGCGATCTGTGGTTTGTCCGGCGGTGTCGATTCGGCGGTGGCGGCAGCGCTCGTGCATCGCGCGATCGGCAACCGACTCACGTGCGTGTACGTCGACACTGGGCTGATGCGCAAGGGTGAGAGCGAACAAGTGGTCGAGACGTTCCGCCGCCACATGGGCATCGAGTTGATCCACGTCGAAGCGGGCGAGCGCTTCCTCACCGCGCTCCGTGGAGTGACGGAACCGGAAGCGAAGCGCAAGACGATCGGGGAGTTGTTCGTGCGCATCTTCGAGGAGAACACGGGTGGCATCGTCGACGCGGAGTTCCTCGTGCAAGGAACGCTCTATCCCGACATCATCGAGAGCGGTGGTCACGACGGCAAGGCGGCAGTGATCAAGAGCCACCACAACGTGGGTGGGTTGCCCGAGGACATGCGACTTCGACTCGTGGAACCACTACGTGATCTGTTCAAGGACGAGGTACGCGCATTGGGGAGCGAACTCGGTCTTCCCGACGAGATCGTGTGGCGACAACCGTTCCCAGGCCCCGGTCTCGGCGTACGGATCATTGGCGAAGTGACGAGTGAGCGTGTGCGCCTGCTGCAGGACGCCGATGCGATCGTCCGTGAGGAGATCGACCGCGCCGGTCTCACCCGAGAGATCTGGCAGGCCTTCGCCGTGTTGGCCGACATCCGTTCGGTGGGGGTGATGGGCGACGAGCGCACCTACGGCCACCCGATCATCCTGCGGGCGGTGACGAGTGAGGACGCCATGACGGCGGACTGGGCGCGGCTCCCGTACGACCTGCTCGAGCGCATCTCCTCGCGGGTGATCAATGAGGTGCCAGGGATCAACCGGGTGGTCTATGACGTCACCTCCAAGCCACCTGGCACGATCGAGTGGGAATAGGTCAGATACCCACCAAACCCAGTAAATACAGGTATTTGGGCTCGACTGAAACACAATCGTAATAATCAGTAGGCTGACCAAATCATGATTCGTCACGCCATTGGGCGAGGACGCGCATCCCGAGTAGTTGCTGGGGCGCTAGCGATTGTCCTGATTGCTGGGACCCCCGTCGAGGCTGCCCGCGTGGGCACGGGCAACTCCAATGATCAGCAACGCCGGGTCAACCAGATCATCAACGAGCTCGACCGTCTGGGCGAGCAGATCGACGCGATGGGCGAGACGTACGCGCTGGCCGTGAACGACATGGAAGACCTCCAGGTGGAGATCGCCGAGACGGAGAAGCGCATCGCCGAGAAGGAAGTGGAACTCGCCGCGATGCAGGCCGAGATGAAGGACGTGGCACTGAAGTCTCTGATCCGCGGCGGGTCGACCAACAGCCTGTCGACGATCCTCAGTTCGACGAGTTCGCTGTCGGACATCGTGCGCAAGCGATACCTCACGTCGTCGGCACTGAACACGGGCGTCGGTAACGCGGATGCTCTGCAAGGTGTGATCGACGCGTTGGCCAAGGAGCGCTCCACGCTCGAGCGACAGCGCAAGAAGGCCGAACAGGTGGCCGACTATGCCGCCGCACGTTTGTCTGCGGCGGAAGCACTCGCCGCCGAGTACGAGGCACGCCAGGCTGCAGCAGAACTGGAGCTCGGTCAGTTGTTGCGCTCCGAGCGTCAGCGTCGCGAACAAGCGGCACTCGAAGCAGCACAGGCCGAGGCTGCCCGCTTCAAGGGCAGCAGATTCGCCAATGTGGCACC
>CAZWKD010000063.1:0-5825 GCA_964633985.1 uncultured Acidimicrobium sp.
CCGATCATGAAGTACATCGGCAACAACACCACTTCGAAGAACACGAAGAACAGGATCAGGTCTTGGGCGATGAACGTTCCCGCCATACCTGTCTGCAAGACGAGCATCAAGCTGAAGAACGCCTTGGGATTACCTGGCGAAGGAATGTGGTCGAGGCTGTAGATCACGACGAGGAACGTGATCACCATCGACAAGAAATACAAGGGCAAGCTGATGCCGTCTACTCCGATGAAGTAGCTGCTCTTGATCACCGGGATCCATGTCGCATCGGCGACGAACTGCATGGCACCCGCATTGCCGAAGTCGAAGCGTGTCAGCGTGAACACACCGACGGCCAGGGTCGCACCAGAGGTAATCAGAGCGATCGCCTTGATCAGACGCTCCTCCGCCTTCGGCACGAACAACATCAAGGCCACGCCGAGCATCGGCAAGAACGTGCCGACACTGAGTAGCCAGTTGTCGTCTCGCAGCATTTCCATCTGGTCGTCCCCTTCGCTTTCCTACGTGTTTACGATCACCAATACGAGAGCCACTACCGACGCCGCTGCGAACAACAGCGCCCCGTATTGACTCACCTTGCCCGATTGAACGGGCTGCACTACGCCACCCGCACCTTTCGTCGCCCTACCCGAGGCATTGACAGCCTCGTCCACCACTCGTTGGTCGATGTTGCGATACGTCCACCGTGAAACTGATGTGGTCGTGCGCGACACACCGTGCAAAACACCGTCGAGCACGTTCTGGTTGAACCAATACGCGGCACGCGAAATAGGTCCAGCCACACCACGCACGATGACTTGTTCATACAAGGCGTCCAGGTAGTACTTGTTGACGAGCAATCGATAACCGGCACCGAGCATCTTGTTGCGACCGGTCAAACCGACCAACTTGGCGTTCTTCTTCGTGTACAGGGCGACCGACAACAACCAACTCAGCGCCATGCCGGCGAACACGATGGCGAGCGAGAGCAGAGCCTTCGACCACTTGAACTTGGCGTGCTCCAGCTGAGGTGCGAAACACACGCCTTCCTTCGGAGTTTCACTACCGCATGGCGATGAGTAGTGACCTTCCTCGGCCCGGACTCGCGACTCGCCGGGGCCAGAAGCATGCACGTCCATCACCACCGCGGCACGCGGCTCCACCCAATCCTTCAACTTCTCCCACGACTTGCCGAACGGGGTGGCATTCAAGAACCCGGACGACAAAGCCAGCACCGCGAGGATGATCAACGGGATCGTGATCAACGGTCCACTCTCTCGCGGGCCATGACTTTCCTCGTGGGAATCGTGACCGTGCGCATCATGTGCGTGACTGTCGTGACCGTGATCGGTATGACCATGATCCGAAGCGTGATCTGACTCGTGATGGCCGGCAGCCGCGCCACGCGCCTCACCAAAGAAGGTGAGGTAGGTCGCACGTGTCATGTAGGCCGCCGTCAGGAACGCACCAACTAGACCGAGCACCATGAACATCGTGTAACCGTTGTTACCCACGTTGTCGATGATCTCGTCTTTGGAAAAGAACCCGGAGAAGGGGAACACTCCACACAGCGCGAGCGTCGAGATCACCCACGTGGTGAACGTGATGGGCATGTGTTTGCGCAAACCACCCATGTCCTTGCGCATGTCGAACGAGTGGTGCGAAGCACTGTGGCTGATCGATCCAGCGCCGAGGAACAGACACGCCTTGAAGAACGCGTGCGTGAAGATGTGGAACACGGCAGGCAACCACGCGCCTGCGCCGAGTCCGAGCATCATGTAGCCAAGTTGGCTCACCGTCGAGTAGGCCAACACCTTCTTGATGTCCGCCTGAACGAAGGCGAGAGCGGCGGCGATCAGGATCGTGATTCCGCCGATCACCATGATCAAGTTGCCACCCGCTCCGAGGATGTCGAAGCCCTCGAAGAACACGGGGTACAAGCGGGCGACGAGGAACACGCCTGCCACCACCATCGTCGAGGAATGCAAGAGCGAGCTCACCGGCGTGGGGCCAGCCATCGCGTCGGGCAACCACGTGTGCAGCGGGAACTGGCCGCTCTTGCCGATTGCTGCAATGAACAAAGCGATCGACGCCATCAGGATCACCGTGCTATTCGGCTCACCCGACAGTGCCCATGCGCTGATGCCCTGAATCGAGAAACCAGAAACACCGAGGTTCTCGGTCGTCCACTGGTTCGAAGCGAAGTACAGGATCGCCACACCGACGAGCAGTCCCATGTCGCCGGTGCGCACCGTGAAGAACGCCTTCAGAGCGGCACGGCTGTTGGCGCCCTCCTCCCACCAGTGACCGATCAGCATGAAGCTGCACAGACCCATGATTTCCCAACCAAGGATGAACAGGATCATGTCCTCGGCGATCACCATTGCGAGCATTCCGGCGGAGAACAGGGTGAGCGCGGCAAAGAAGTGCGTGTAACGGCGATCGCCGTGGAGGTACTCGATCGAATAGAGCTGCACCAACGTCGAGATGAACGCCACGACCACGAGGATCGTCACGGCCAAACCGTCGATCGATTGACCGATCGTGAGATTGACTCCCCCGACCTGCCACCAGTTCCATGTGCGCACGACGGGCTCGACGAACTGTCCTTCCGCCGCCGAACCGACGCGCTGAATCCACTGGTAGGCGCTACCGGCCGACATGGCGAGACTGGCGACCATCGACACCACGCCGATCTCGCTGCCCTTCATTGGCAGTCGCTTGCCGAAGAAGATGATCAAGGCGAAGCCAACCGCCGGGATGATCGGGATCAGCCACGAGTTCTCGAGGAACCATCCCGACGAGAGAGGGTTCAACACTTCGGATGCGGCCAACACGCTCATCCCTTCATCTCCGACAGATCATCCAGGGCGATCGTCCGGCGATTGCGGTAGATCAACAACACCAAACCCAGGCCGACACCCACCTCAGCAGCAGCGACCGCAATGACGTACAAGGCGAAGGTGTGACCATCGGGCGATCCATTGCGAAGGGCGAACGCCACGAGATTGAGGTTGACGGCGTTCAGGATCAATTCGATCGACATCAACACCAGCACCGCGTTGCGGCGTGCCACCACGCCATACACGCCAATGGCGAAGAGAATGGCGGCAAGGATCAGGAACTGGTTGACGAGCATCTCAGTCCTTCCTCGCCAACACGATCGCGCCGATCACGGCTGCCAGCAAGACGAACGACAGAGCCCAGAACGGCAACAGATACGGTCCGAAGATCAGGTCGCTCACGGCCTGCGTCGGGATGGGTGCTGCATCCTCGGGAAGTTTCTCGTCGCCGAACGACGAGACGAGGGCGAGCACCGTTGCAGCAAGGGTGAGCAGCGCGACTGGGATACCCCACTTCCAATGCGGATTGTTCAAACCACCTTCACGGCCAATTCGCGTGCGCGTGAGCATGATGCCGAAGAGGAAGAGGACCATCACGGCACCGACATACACGAGGACTTGGGTGACCGCGATGAACTCTGCACCGAGCAGCACGTACTGGGCGGCTGCTCCTGACAACACCACCACCAGCCACAACGCGGCATGCACCACGTTCGTGGTGGTCACCACCCGTAAGGCGCCCACCACCATCATCAGTGCGATGATGCCGAAGCCGATGTTCTGCGCGACCACTACTTCTTCTTCCTGTCGGCGCCGGCTTCGAGCTCTGGCGCCTCAGGCACCGTCTCCATCCACTCGCTGAGCTTCGACTTGTCGTGCAACAAATCAGCGATCTTCGGCTCGGAGTACTCGAACTCTGGCGACCAGAACAATGCGTCGAACGGACACACCTCCACGCAGATTCCGCAATACATGCACAACGAGAAATCGATGTCGAAGCGGTCCAACTTGTTCACCTGGCGTGGCTTGCCACCTTCGCGACGCGGGGGCGCCAATTCCTTGTGCGCCTCGATGTAGATGCACCAGTCGGGGCACGAACGAGAGCACAGCATGCAGGACGTGCAGTTGTCCTGATGCAGCGCGATCACGCCGCGAGCACGGATCGGCGGAGCTTCCTTGACGTGCGGGTACTGCACCGTGTTCGAACCCTTGGTCAGGGTGCGCGTCATGGTCTTCAGCGTGACTCCGAGACCTTTGATCATTCCGGGCATTTTTGGCATCAGAAAGCCACCTTGAATACTGCGGTCACCATGATGTTGACGAGCGCAACGGGGATCAATACTTTCCACGCGAAACGCTGCAGCTGATCCTCGCGGAAACGTGGGTATGAAAAGCGCGCCCACATCACCAGGAACGTGATCAGCATCATCTTCGTGATCATGATCACGGGGCCAGCGAGGTTCATCCAGTTGTCCACCTGGTCGACGGACTCCCAACCGAACCACGCAAACGGCACTCCCCAACCGCCGAGGAACAGCGTGGAAGCGATCATCGCGAAGACGCCAGCGGTAGCGAATTCACCGATGAAGAAGATCAAGAAGCGGAATCCCGAGTATTCGGTCATGTATCCCGAAACCAACTCGGATTCTGCGATCGGCATGTCGAAAGGCGACTGGGTGAGTTCGGCTTGGATCGCGATCATGAACACGATGAACCCGACGAACTGGGTGAGGATGTACGGGTTGCCAAGACCGTCGAAGCCGAAGATCGAGCCGGCGTTCTGTGCAACCACGATCTCCTGCAGGTTCATCGTGCCCGCCTGGATCACCACGCCGATCACGGCGAGCACCATCGGCAATTCGTAGGCGATCAGCTGGCCGGCGGCACGCAGTCCGCCGAGCAGCGAGTACTTGTTGGCACTTGCCCAACCCGCCATCAAGATGCCGAGTACGGAGACCGACGAAACGGCCAGCGCATAGAAGATGCCAGTTTCGAAGTTGGTGAACCAGGCATCGGGCCCGAACGGCACCACGGCCACGAGGAGGAACGTGCTGAGCAGCACCACCACAGGAGCCATCTTGAAGATCTTGCGATCGGCGTTCGCCGGAACGATGTCTTCCTTCTGCAGCCACTTGCCCACTTCGGCAACCAACTGCAGTGAACCGTATGGGCCCGCTTCCATCGGGCCGAGACGGCTCTGCATGAACGACATCATCTTGAACAGGAACACGTACACGATCGTTCCTGCGGGAAGGAGCACCGCAACGAGTCCACCGAGCACGCGGAAGATCGACTGCCCCCAGTAGGGCACTTCAAAAGCGAGCAACCAACTCACCGATCGATGTCCCCGAGAATGAAGTAGAGCGACGCGAGGATCGTGATGATGTCCGGCACGTACACACCGCGGAGCACCCACGGCACCACCGAGATGTTGTTGAAACTGGCCGAGCGGATCTTCACGCGGAACGGACCGACATCGCCACGCGACACCACGTAGTAGCCCATCTCGCCGAGCGGGTTCTCCGTTGACACCCATGCTTCACCTTCTGGCACCTTGATGATCTTGGGCACCTTGGCCATCACCGGACCACTCGGAATTCCGTCGAGCAACTGGTCCACGATCTTGGTGGCTTCGCGAGTTTCCTGGAGACGAACCCAGCAGCGGGCGAAGCTGTCGCCGTCCGGATGCGTGAACACTTTCCAGTCTGCGTTCTTCCAGGCAAGCGGGCTGTCCTGGTCGCGGCGCAAGTCCCAGTCCACGCCACTCGCACGCAAGTTGGCGCCAGAGAGTCCGTACTGCAACGCGATGTCGCGCGGGATCACACCGATACCGCGTGTACGCGACTGGAAGATCTCGTTTCCAAAGAGCAACGATTCAATCTCGTCACAGAAGTTGCGCATCTTGCGCATCACTTGCTTGGTTTCCTGGATCCAACCAGCGGGCAAGTCGTCCTTCAAACCACCGATTCGGTCGAAGTTCGGGTGGAACCGACCGCCCGTCGC
>CAZWKD010000064.1:0-5656 GCA_964633985.1 uncultured Acidimicrobium sp.
TGCGGAGTTCTTGCACCACCTTCGCGCTGACCGGACTCGGCTTGAGTGGGGAACGGAGATCCAATGCGCGAGCTGCGGTCATGAGTTCTATCGCCGCCACTCGCTCACCGTTGGAGACCGCTTGACGCAGCTTGCGCGCAGCACTCCAACCCATCGACACATGGTCTTCTTGCATCGCACTACTCGGGATGGAGTCCACGCTCGCTGGCACAGCGAGGCGTTTGTTCTCCGAAACGAGTGCTGCCTGTGTGTACTGCGCGATCATCATTCCCGAGTCCACGCCTGGGTCGTCGGCGAGGAACGGCGGTAGTCCGTATGAACGATCCTTGTCCAACATTCGGTCGGTACGCCGCTCGGAGATGGATGACAAGTCGGCTACTGCAATTGCCAAGAAGTCGAGCACATAAGCGACAGGTGCACCGTGGAAGTTGCCGTTGGAGCTCACACGACCGTCGGGAAGCACCACTGGGTTGTCGATCGACGAGGCAAGTTCGCGATCGGCAACGAGCTGCGCGTATGTGACCGTGTCGCGCACTGCACCCGTCACTTGCGGTGCGCAGCGCAGGGAGTACGCGTCCTGCACCTGCGAGTCGTCGTCCTTGTGCGATGCGACGATGGGCGAGTCCTTGAGCGTTGCCAACATCCGTGCCGCGCTCCTGGCCTGCCCGGGGTGTTGACGCAGCGGCGCATGTAGTTCGGGTTTGAACACGGCATCCGTGCCGCGGAGGGCCTCCACGCTCATGGCAGCCACTACGTCGGTCGCATCACACAGACGCTCGATGTCATCGATTGCAAGGATCAACATGCCGAGCATGCCGTCGGTGCCGTTGATCAGTGCGAGTCCTTCCTTCTCGCGCAATTCGACCGGCGAAATTCCCACCTCAGCGAGCACTTCGGCAGAAGGCCGTTTCTTGCCGCTCGCGTCGAACACCTCGCCCTCGCCCATCAATACGAGTGCGCAATGGGCGAGCGGGGCCAAGTCGCCGCTGCAACCAAGCGAGCCGAACTCGTACACCACTGGGGTGATGCCGGCGTTCAAGATGGCAGCCATCGTTTCGGCGAGTTCGAGACGAGCTCCGGTGCGACCACTGGCCAACGTCTTCAACCGCAGAAACATCAGTGCGCGTACCACTTCGCGCTCGACGGTGTTTCCGGTGCCAGCGGCATGCGAGCGGACGAGGGACTTCTGCAGTTGTGTACGGAGCTCGTGTGAAACATGTCGGTTGGCCAACGCGCCGAAGCCGGTGGAGACGCCATACACCGGTTTGGCCGATGCAGCAAGCGATTCGATGTGCTTTCGTGACGCGTTCATCGCCTCGATAGCGGAGTTGTCCAAGCGGATCACCGCATCGTGCCGCGCTACGGCAATGACGTCCTCGCGAGTAACTCCTGAATCGCGTACTACCACTTCTGCCACGGTCACTCCTTCGGCACGAAATCTAGTATGAGTAGGTGGCAAATCGCTCTGCGTTCGTCAGCGAAGCGATGCAACACGCGGAGAGCCTGTACTCCACCGCACTGCGCATGACTCGCAGCAAGCCTGACGCGGAAGACCTTGTTCAAGAGACCTATTTGCGCGCGTATCGCGGCTTCGACGGATACTCGGAAGGAACGAATCTGCGTGCGTGGTTGTTTCGCATCCTCACCAACACGTTCATCAACCGCTACCGAGCCAAACAGCGGCGTCCTCAAGAAACGGATCTTGGCGATGTCGAAGACCTCTACCTGTACCGACGTTTGCCCACCCTCTCGGTCGGTGCAGAAGACGAACTGCTCTCTCTCTTTCCCGCAGCCGAAGTGCGCGAAGCGATGGAAGGGCTTCCCGAGAACTTCCTGCTCCCCGTGCTGTTGTCCGATGTCGAAGGCTTCACCTACAAGGAGATCTCGGAGATTCTCGACATCCCGATCGGCACGGTGATGTCACGCCTCCATCGGGGAAGAAAAGCGCTGCAAGAAGCGTTGTATCGCTACGCCGCCACCAATCGACTCATCGACGAACCCAAGGACTGAAATGGCCGACTGCTCCGAGACACTGAAGGAACTGAATCGTTTCCTCGATGACGAGTTGGAGCGGGAGTCGCTTGCCGAACTCACTGCCCATCTCTCAGGGTGTGTGGACTGCCAGCAGGCTTTCGAATTCCATGCCGAACTCAAGCAACTGGTGCGCCGAGCAGCCCACGAAGAGTCCGTACCGCCATCCTTGCTCAAGCGAATCGAGGAGTGCTTTGGCGACGACATCGCCGGGGATGGCAACACCACCAACTAGGCGACTACGATCTCAACCATGCTCAGCGTCGTGTGGCACTACTGGCTCGGATTGATTCTCCTCATCGTCGGTGTCCTTGCGCTCATAGCAACGGTCGCGGGTTACGTCGCCAAAGTGTCGGCGATGAAGTACCCCAACCGTCGCCAACGAGCAGCCCAGAACAAGTAGCGCCACCTCTCATGGCCGCGCTCCTCGGGCGAGCGCACACACTTCCGCTCACCACCGAACTGCTCGATCGCGCTTCGTTTCCCGACGCATCGACTCCCGTCCACTGCGCCGTCTCGGGCGGCGCCGACTCCATTGCGCTTGCCGTCCTTGCCGTCGTACATGGCAACCCCGTCACGTTGTGGCACGTCGACCACGGGCTTCGGTCTGGCTCGTCCGACGAGGCCCGAGTGGTCGAGCACTTGGCAACCGAACTCGGTGCTCGATTCGAGTCACGACAGGTGACACTCGACGGCGGTCCGAATCTGGAGGCGCGGGCACGTGATGCGCGTTACACAGTTCTCCCACATGACGTACTCACCGGACATACCGCGGACGATCAAGCTGAGACCATGTTGATCAACCTGCTGCGCGGCGCCAGTTCGAGTGGGCTTGCCGCCATGCGCCCTGGCACGACGCGGCCGCTTCTCGCAATCCGTCGCGCCGAGACACATGCGCTCTGCGCAGCCCTTGGCATCGCGCCAATCGTCGACTCGATGAATGGTGACCCGAGATTCCTGCGCGTTCGCGTGCGACAAGAGTTGTTGCCTCTGATCAACGACGTCGCTTCACGCGACATCGTCCCCATCCTTCTTCGTCAAGCCGATCTGATGCGTGAAGATGACGACATGTTGAACGAGCTAGCCAAGGAAATCGACCCCACCGACGCGGTCGCGCTTGCCAAGGCTCCAGTCGTGCTTGCTCGGCGGGCTGTTCGTATGTGGCTCAGCACGGAACACCCACCCGATCTCGCCACCGTCGAGCGTGTGCTCGAAGTCGCACGCGGCAACACTCCTGGGTGTGACATCGGCGGTAATCGTCAGGTGCGACGCACTGCACAGCGACTCCGGATCGAGTCCATCACACCGTAAAAACGAGAACACGGTGCTTTGTGGGTGGTGTATCGTCTCGCCCTGATGCCGCAAAAGCTTCGTGGAAAGTGGGCGCTGGGGATAACGCCCCGCAATCTCACCTGGATCATCAAGGACAAACTGGCCATCTGTGAACGGCCGGGCGGCTACGGCGTCAACCACCGCCGAGTGCGCAGGCAGGAAGAAATCATCTGGCTGCGGGAGAACGACTTTGGTTGTGTCGTGTCGATCATCGCTGCTCCACACAACCTGCACAATTACGACGAACTCGGCCTCAACTACCGCCACCGCCCGCTCGTCAACGTCGATGAAATGGATCCGTGGCTCCGCCTCTTCTACGGCGATCTTCAAGCCATGTTGCGCGACGGCATGAAAGTGGTTGTCCACGCCGAGGAAGTGAGTGACCGTCTAATCGGCCTGATGGGCGGCTACATCCGCTGGTCAGGTCTGATCGACGATCCGTCGCAGGCGATCATGCTCACCGAGCGAATCGGGGCACGTCAGCTCGATCCTGCATCACGCGAATTGATCATGCGCGTGCACGAACTGCGCTCCTGAGGCGGTTCAGCGAATCACTGAGTTGAGTAGCGCAAGAGGCGCTGCTCGCAACGCATCGGTTGCCGCGCCTTGCGGCATTCGATTGCATTCTGCTTCCGCCAACTGCACATAGTTGCGGGCGGTATCGATTGCCGATTGCACACCGTTGTTCGACCGCACGATCGACAGCGCCTTGTCACGCTCGACGGATGACAACGGCTTGCCCAACAGTTCACGAAGTTCTTCTGCGGCCACACCACCATCGGCGAGAGTGAGCAACACCGGCAACGTGTACACGCCCTCTTCCATGTCGTGCCCTGCCGGCTTACCCAACTCCTCTTCGGTGGAGAGTATGTCGAGCACATCGTCGACGATCTGGAACACCATGCCGAATGACGTTCCGTAGTTGGTGAGTGCATCCACCACCTGACGCTCGTGCCCTGCCACCAGCGCACCGATTCGAGCGGAGGTCGAGAAGAGCGAAGCCGTCTTGCCATCGATGCTCGAGAGATACGTCGGAATCGAACGCTTCATGTCATATGTGGTCTTCAACTCTTCGATTTGGCCCTCGCACAACCGACCGATCGTGCGCGCAAGCAAACCCGCCACCTCATTACCGAGGTTTGCGGCGATCTCCGAGGCCCGAGCGAGGAGGAAGTCGCCGGCCACGATCGCCTGCAGGTTGCCCCACTTAGCGTTCACCGTTTCCACACCACGACGCGTCGTGCTTTCATCCATGACGTCGTCGTGGTACAGCGATCCCAAGTGCACCAGTTCGCATGCAATACCACCGAGGATCACGTCGTTCGCCACGGGATCACCACTACCCACCTGCGCAGCCGCAATCGTCATCACGGGACGCAACCGCTTGCCGCCGGCGACGATCAGGTGCGATGCCACCTCGGTGAGGTACGGATCGCTGGTGCGGACCGCATTCAGCAACGCAGTCTCCACCCGATCACGGTCAGCCGCCATCAGCGGAAGTTCCATCAGCGGGGAGGCGATTGCCATGCCCGCAAGGCTAGGCAGGCACTTTGTGAACCGACGAACGAAGCACCCATCAAATGTGGAGATTCGGTCCATCCATTCGCGGCGCACCATCGCACAACATCAGCCTTTTTCGGGCCGCAGATACACTGCGAGAAAGGTTCCCCAAACCGCAAAAGGTGGTCTGACAAGTGTTTGAACGGTTTACCGATCGGGCCCGCAGGGTCGTGGTACTGGCGCAAGAAGAAGCGCGCCTGCTCAACCATTCCTACATCGGCACCGAGCACATCCTGCTCGGGCTCATCCACGAGGGTGAGGGCGTGGCAGCCAAGGCACTCGAATCGCTGAACATCTCGCTCGAGGCCGTGCGCGCCCAGGTGGAAGAGATCATCGGACAAGGTGGGTCTTCCCCTTCCGGCCACATTCCTTTCACGCCGCGCGCGAAGAAGGTGCTCGAGTTGTCGTTGCGTGAGGCACTCCAGTTGGGCCACAACTACATCGGCACCGAGCACATCCTGCTCGGGCTCATCCGTGAGGGTGAAGGTGTCGCTGCTCAAGTGCTCGTCAAACTCGGCGCGGATCTCTCCCGCGTTCGTCAGCAAGTCATCCAACTGTTGAGTGGCTACCAAGGTCCGTCGGGCAAGGGCGAAGGCCAAGCCGTCGGCGCGAAGGAAGAGACACAGGAAAAGGGTGGCAGCCAGATCCTCGATCAGTTCGGCCGCAACCTCACCCAACTCGCACGTGACAACAAGCTCGATCCGGTGATCGGTCGTCAGCGCGAGATGGAGCG
>CAZWKD010000065.1:0-5574 GCA_964633985.1 uncultured Acidimicrobium sp.
GGGGTATCGTGTGGGGCATGTCAACGCTCACGCTCACCCAAGACAATTTTGAAACCACTGTCATGCAGGACGGCATTACGTTCGTGGATTTCTGGGCGAGTTGGTGTGGTCCGTGCCGAATGTTCGGTCCGATCTTCGAAAAAGCAGCAGCGAACAATCTGGACATCCGCTTCGGCAAGGTGGACACCGAGGCCGAGCAGCAGTTGGCCGGTTCGCTTGGCATTCAGTCGATTCCCACGATCATGGCGTTTCGTGATGGCGTCCTGTTGTTCTCGCAGCCTGGTGCGCTTCCCGAGTCATCGTTCGATCAATTGATCACGGCGATTCGCGAAGTGGACATGGATGACGTTCGTCGCCAAATTGCGGAACAGGAACAGCAGAACTCTCAGTAGTTCCGCAATAGCGTGCGTCGGGTGAGCCTGCGCAACGACCCGTCGCTGTGGAAGATCCCTGCGCTCGCCATCGACGCCAACAAGTACACGCGTGGACATGTCGTCGTGTACGGCGGCTATCCGATGACGGGGGCAGCGCGTCTCGCAGCGCGTTCCGCAGCTCGGGCCGGTGCAGGAATGGTCACCATCGGCACACGTACGTCTGCGCTTGATTCCTACCTGGCGTCGGTCGAGAGCATCCTCGTCAAGCCAGCAGACGATTCTCGTCAGTGGGGTGAGTTGTTGGTGAAGGCGAATGCCTCCATCGTTGGTCCTGGTGCAGGTGTGGGTGAACTCGCCAAGGACATCGCGCTCGAGAGTCTGCGACGAGGGGTGCCGACCGTGCTCGATGCGGATGGACTCACGAGTTTCGTCGGTTCGGTCGATGAACTGGCCAAAGCGGCGCACGCACAACTGGTGATGACTCCGCATGAAGGTGAGTTTTCTCGTCTCTTCAACAGTGAGGGAGATCGTGATTCCCGTGCTCTTGAAGCAGCACGTCAGGCCAATTGCGTAATGGTGCTCAAAGGTTCACGAACGGTGATTGCTTCGCCCGATGATCGGGTGGTGATCAACGACAACGCTCCTCCCACCTTGGCGACTGCAGGCTCAGGGGACGTGCTCGCTGGGCTCATCGCCAGTCTGTTGGCACGTGGCATGTCTGCATTCGATGCGGCCTGCGCTGGCGTGTGGGTACATGGGGAGGCCGCGAACCGGGCGGCTCCTGGGCTGATTGCAGACGACCTGCCCGAACTCATCGCGCTCGTTCTTGCCGACCTCGTCGAGTGATCAATACCGTCTAGTGCTCATGAGAGTTGGCGTGGTCGGTACAGGAATGATGGGATGCGAACACCTTCGCAACCTGCTCGCAATCGATGGGGTGGAGATCACGGCGATCTCCGATCCCAATCCAGAGCCTCTCTCCTGGGCACGCAAGACGCTCGAAGGATCGCGTCATCGCCCACGCGAGTTTTCTGATCATCGCGCACTCACCGAATCGGGCCTCGTCGATGCGGTGATCGTGGCGAGTCCCAACTTCACACACAAGGTCGTGTTGGACGATTTGTTGCGAACCGACCTACATGTGCTCGTCGAGAAACCGTTGTGTACCACCGTCGAGGATTGCGAACAGGTGGTAGAGCTCGCGGCGAAACGGGATGCCGTTACGTGGGTGGGTCTCGAATACCGGTACATGCCCTCGATCGCGAAGATGCACACGCTCGTGCGCGAGGGGCGCATTGGAACCGTTCGGATGATGGCGATCCGCGAGCACCGCTTCCCATTCCTGCAAAAAGTCAACAACTGGAATCGCTTCAATCGGTTCACTGGCGGCACGTTGGTGGAGAAGTGCTGCCACTTTTTTGATTTGATGAATCTCGTGGTTGCAGCGAAACCAACTCGCGTGTTCGCCAGTGGTGCACAGGACGTCAATCACTTGGACGAGCGCTACAACGGTGAGCAGCCAGACATCATCGACAACGCGTACGTGATTGTGGACTATGACAATGGCGCACGAGCGATGCTTGACCTGTGCATGTTTGCCGAGGCGGGTACGAACGAGCAGGAAATCTCGGTGGTGGGAGATCGCGGCAAGATCGAGGCGCACGTGCCCGGTGACGGCGTTGTGGTAGTCGGAGATCGGGCCACTTCACAGGTCGACCGAGTGTCGTGTTCGCCGATAGAAACCCCTGGTCACGTGGGCTTTCATCACGGTGCGAGTTTCATCGAGGTGCGCAACTTTCTCGAAGCGGCTCGAGGAGTGCGCGAAGTCGAAGTGGACGTGGCGCAGGGGTTGATGTCAGTGGCCGTCGGCGTGGCGGCTCATCGCTCTATTGATCTCGGGCGTCCAGTGCACCTGGACGAGGTGCTGAACCGCAAGGTGTGACGTTTAGTAGCCCTCGGGCATGTTGCGCACGGTCACCTCATGAGTGAGCGCCGTGATCATCTCGCAGGCTGCTGGCCATCCGCCGCACAACTCTTTACGATCGCCCGCTTCGAAGCGTTCACTGGTGAAACCCGGTGCCATCGTGTTGCCGAACAAGGCGAAGACGCCGCCATTGATGAGTCGTCCACCCATCCACGTGCCGGCTGGTACGACGAGTTGCTGGGCTTGATCCGCGAGGGGGTCGCTGCCGAGCACGTGCAGTGAGTGACTGCCATCTCGATGGAGGAGTAGCAGCTCGATCGGATCGCCCGTGTAAAAATGCCATGTTTCGTCTGCCGTGAGCCGATGCATCACCGAGAACGATTCGGCGAGCATGGCTCCGATCATCACCGTGCCGAGGACTTCGTCACCTTCCGTCTTCTTCCAGGTCTGGCGGAACAAGATGGGTTCCACGGGTAGTGCTTCGAGTTCGAGTCGTGCGATGATCGCTTCGGCCTGCTCGCGGGAGAACTTCACAGCGTGCGTTCACTCCCACCGTCGACCGCGATTTGTGCGCCGGTAGTGGCGGCAAAGGCAGGGCTCACCAGTTGCGCGACCGTCTCGGCGACCTGTGCCGATGTGATCTCCATCTTCAGAAGGTTGCGGGTTTTGTACTGCTCGACCGTCATGCCGTAACTGGCGGCACGGTTGGCGAGTACTTCGTCGTTCCACAAGGCGGTGTCGAACACGGCATCGGGATGCACGGTGTTCACTCGAATTCCGTCTTTGGCCCATTCGATCGCCGCGACACGCGCCAATTGCGTGGCTGCAGCCTTCGAAGAGGAGTAGGCCGCTGCACCGGCACCAGGTGCGAGAACGTTCTTCGAACCTACGAGCACCACACGCCCTCCGACGGGTGACTCGACGAGGAAGGGGTGCAGCATCTTCAGCGACAAAGCAGTGGCATCGAGGTTGATCCGCATGACGCGCGCATACTCCTCGAGGTCGAGATCCGCAATCGGCATCGTCCTACCGAAGATTCCAGCCGAAAGAACGGAGATGTCGACACCACCGAATGTATCCACGGCAAGTTCGAGCGCGCGCTCTTGGGCTCTGGCATCCGTGACATCCGCAACGATGCCGCGCCATGCAGCGCCAGCGAACGAATTGACGATCTCCGACGAGACGTCCAATCCAACGACCGCTGCTCCGCGTGCGAGTAGCGCGGCAGCGCACGCCTTGCCGATGCCCGACGCTGCGCCCGTCACCACCGCCACCTGCCCCGTGAAAGGTTGCGGTTTTGCGGCGCGGCGAAGTTTTGCCTGTTCCAAATCCCAGTACTCCACGTCGAAGAGGTGGTGCGCCTCGAGTGGAGTCCAACCTCCGAGTCGATCCTCCGCGGTGGTGAGTACGTCGATCGTGTGGTGGTAGATGTCGGCGGCAATCTCGGCGTCCTTGGCGGATGAACCGGCTGTGAGCATTCCCCATTGCGCATCGAGCACCACGCGGGGTGCAGGGTCGAGCATGGTGATCTCGGTACGTGCACGGTGCTTGTTGTCCTCGAAATAGCGGCGATAACCGTCTACGAATGCGGTGACATCTCGACCGACGAGCGGTATGCGCTTGGTACGAATGACGTGGTCAGGTGTGAGTGGCCCGCGAGTAGCGAGACTCGACAAGTCAGGCCGGGCCACGAACGACATCGCTCGATCATTCGTGTGGCGGCGAACGATCATCGGCTTGCCGGCTGCCTCGCTCAATTGCTTGCGCATCCGTGCCAATTCGAGCGCACAGCTGCACGGCGTGGATGCCGCCTGTCGGCGCTGAGCGGCGGGGAGCGAGTCGAGGTACTGCTGCACTCTTTCGATCAAGATGGTGTGGCGCTCGTAGGCCTCCTTGCACGATGAGCCAAACGTGAAGAGTCCGTGGTTCATCAGCACCATGCCGATGGTTCCCGCGTGTGCTTGTTGCGGCCAGGCGGTGCGTACTTCGCGAGCCAAGTCGAACCCAGGCATTACGTAGGGAACCACCACGACGTCGTCGCCGAACACTCCACGAATTCGTGTCTCCCCGTCTTGCAGGTTGGTGAGCGTCACGATCACATCGGCATGACTGTGCATCACTGCCGTGTACGGAAGAAATGCGTGCAGGAGAGATTCGACGGAGGGTGCGGGTGCATCAGGGTCGAGTCGGGCCGCGAGTAGTTCGCGCATCATGTCGGGGTCCGACAGCGTTTCGAGTTCGAGTAGCGCGGAGAGCCGGTCGATTGGCATCGGGGCGAACCCTGGGCGGTCGATCGTGGCGAGATCCCAACCAGATCCCTTCACGTAGATCGCATCGACGGTGCTCCCCGTGATGTCGCGCCATGGCGCCTTGACCGAGGTGTTGCCACCACCGTGCAGCACGAGCGAATCGTCGCCCCCGAGCAGTCGCGAGGCGAGCACGAGTTCGTCAAGTGCATCCGCGTTCTGCGGCAGTAACGAAGGATCGAACTCCATGCAGGTGTTCGGAAGGCTAGTGGTGGTTGTTTCCGACCGAACTCACCATGCCGATCTCGCTATGTCGATCTCACCAGGTGGGGCGTGCCGAGACTCCACCGTCAACGACGAGGTTGGTGCCGGTGATCCAGCGGGCCATGTCGGAGCAGAGGAAGAGGCAGGCGTCGGCTACATCTCGCGGAGTGCCCAAACGGCCGAGTGGAGCCTTTTCCATCCACCTCGCCACGCCCTCTGGCCACTCCTTGTCGATGTCCGCACGCGCAATCAAGCCGGGAGAAACCGAGTTCACCCGAATTCCGTAGGCACCGAATTCGAGTGCAGCAACTTTGGTATGGGTGATCAGGGCGGCCTTTGACACTCCATAGTGACCGTGACCAGCCACGGGTGCGATGCCTTCGATGGAGGCAATGTTGACGATCGAGCCCTCGCTCTTCGCGCCGATCACGTGGTGGGCGAACGACTGACTCATGCGGTGGCACGCCGTCACGTTCGTCGCGATCATCGCGTCCCACTGCTCGTCGGTCATGTCCAGTAATCCGGCGAGAGGTTGGATCGCCGCGTTGTTGATCACGGCGTCCACTCGTCCGTAACGAGCTAGCGCCGCTTCGATCACCTGCGATGGTCCCTTTGCAGCGGTGAGATCGGCCTGCACCGTCATCGAGTTTCCGCTCGGTGTGGGTGGAGCACCGCGGTGATGGTGCATCACTACTTGTGCCCCTGCCTCTTCGAAGCGCTTGGCTATTCCAGCCCCGATGGTGCCTGAGGCTCCCGTGACGACGAC
>CAZWKD010000066.1:0-5370 GCA_964633985.1 uncultured Acidimicrobium sp.
GATGTCCTCGATCGACTCGAGGCCGACGGACAAGCGAACGAGTCCCGGATGTACGCCGGTGGCTCGTTGCTCATCTTCGGTGAGTTGGCTGTGAGTGGTGCTTGCCGGGTGGATTACCAAGCTGCGCACGTCGCCAATGTTGGCCACATGGCTGTGCAGCTTCAATCCGCCGACGAACTTCTGTCCGGCCTCGCGCCCGCCCTTGATGTTGAATGCGAGTACCGATCCGAAGCCCTTCCCACCGCCGTATTTCTTGGCCCGTTCGTGCCACTTGCTCGAGGGCAAACCGGCGTAGAACACCTCTTCCACCTGCGGGTGCTTGGACAGATACTCACCCACCTTCTGCGAGTTGGCCCAGTGTCGCTCCATGCGCAGCGACAACGTCTCCAGACCCTGGAGGAACATGAACGAGTTGAACGGTGTGGTGGCAGCACCGAGGTCGCGCAGCATCTGTACGCGCGCCTTGATGATGTACGCACCGTGACCGAGTGCCGGCCAATAGGCAAGACCGTGGTACGAGGGGTCCGGCTCCGTGAGATTGGGGAACTTGCCGCTCGCACCGAAGTCGAACGTTCCACCGTCGATGATCGCCCCACCGATGGAAGTTCCGTGACCGCCGATGAACTTGGTGAGCGAGTGCACGACGATGTCTGCACCCCACTCGATCGGGCGAATGAGATACGGCGTGGGAACGGTGTTGTCGACGATCAACGGCACACCGTTCTCGTGCGCCACCTTGCTCACACCTTCGATGTCGAAGACATTGTTGCGCGGGTTTGCCAACACTTCACCGTAGAACGCCTTGGTGTTCGGCTTGACTGCCTTCTTCCACTGATCGAGATCGTCGGGATCTTCCACGAACGAGACTTCGATGCCCATCTTCGGCAACGTGTAGTGGAACAGGTTGTACGTGCCGCCGTAGAGACTTGGCGAAGCGACGATGTGCGAGCCCGCTTCAGCGAGCGTGAGGATCGCGAGGAACTCTGCGGACTGACCGCTCGAAACTGCAAGCGCACCTGGAATGCCGACCGCGGTGGTGACACCACCTTCGAGCGCGGAAAGACGAGCCTCGAGAACTCCCTGTGTGGGGTTCATGATGCGCGTATAGATGTTTCCCATCTCCGCGAGTGCGAACAAGTTCTGTGCGTGCTGCGCATCGCGAAACACGTAACTCGTGGTTTGGTAGATCGGTACGGTGCGAGCACCAGTGGCCGAGTCCGGCTCTTGGCCGGCATGGATCTGTCGTGTTTCAAAACCCCAGTTGGTGGACATGGGGCGAGACACTACGGGCTAATTGTTGACCAAACAACTCGGGAATTACTCGTGCCGGCAATTTCTTGCAGGAATTGGGTTAACCCCCAGAAATTTCGGACACTTTCTTCTTGCCCTTCGAGATCCACGGCATCATCGAGCGCAGTTGCGAACCCACCTTTTCGATCGGGTGGTTGCGTCCCGCGTTCTGCAACTCGGCGAAGCGCTTGCGGCCGCCATCGCTCTCGGCAATCCACTCATCGGCGAACTTGCCGCTGCGAATCTCCTCGAGGATCTTGCGCATCTCGTCCTTCGTGGCCGAGTTGATGATGCGTGGTCCGCGCGACACATCGCCGTACTCGGCGGTGTCGGAGATCGAATAGCGCATTCCCGCGATTCCCTCTTCGTACATCAGGTCGACGATCAACTTCACTTCGTGCAAGCACTCGAAGTACGCCATCTCCGGCTGGTAGCCGGCTTCGACGAGCGTCTCGTAACCCGCCATCACGAGCGAGGTGAGGCCACCACACAACACCACCTGCTCACCGAAGAGATCGGTTTCCGTCTCCTCCGGGAAGGTGGTCTCGATGATTCCCGCACGCGCACCACCAACGCCATTGGCGTAGGACAATGCAAGCTTCTTGGCGTTACCCGTGGCGTCCTGGTGTACGGCGATCAGCGCCGGAACACCGCCGCCTTCTTGGAAGGTGCGGCGGACGAGGTGACCAGGGCCTTTGGGGGCGATCATGATCACGTCCACATCCTTCGGTGGCTCGATGCGATTGAAGCGAATGTTGAACCCATGGGCGAAGGCCAATGCCTTACCGGCTACGAGGTTCTTTTCGATCGACTCCTCGTAGATCTTCTTCTGCTCGGTGTCGGGTGCGAGCAACATGATCACGTCCGCCCACTTCGAGGCATCGGCGATCGACATCACCTTCAAGCCAGCGGACTCGGCCTTGGCCTTGGACGAAGAACCCTCGCGCAGACCGACCGTCACGTCGACGCCCGACTCCTTCAAGTTCAAGGCGTGCGCATGGCCCTGCGAGCCGTAACCAATGACGGCAACCTTCTTCGAGCGAATCAGCGCCGGATCGACGTCCTTCTCGTAGTAAATGTTCGCAGCCATCAGCCTTTGTTTCCCTTCGTTGTTCGTGATTTCCTGTCGAGCTTTGGAAGCGCCACACGGCCGGTGCGCTGTGATTCGACGATCCCGTATTGTCGCAGCAATTCTTCGAAATCGTCCAATTTCTCCGGACTTCCGTCGAGAGAGACGATCAGTGCATCGGAACCCACCGAGAGGATCTTGCCCTCGAAGATGTTGGCGAGCTCCACCACTTGACCGCGCTGCTCCGCCGTGGCGCGCACGGTCGTGACCATCAATTCGCGCTCGACCGAATTGTGCGGGTCGAGTTCGGAGATGCGAACGACTTCCACCAACTTGAACAGCTGCTTGACGATCTGCTCGATCATGCTCGACTCGACGTTGACCACGATCGTGATACGGCTGTATTCCTCGTTGTCGGTGGGAGCCACCGCCAGCGAGAAGATGTTGTAGCCACGACGAGCGAACAGCGATGCAACGCGTGCGAGCACGCCAGGTCGGTTCTGCACCAACACCGAGAGGACGTGGTGATTTGCCGACGTGCCGAAAGGATTGACGCCGCTCATCGGAGGTTTCCTCGACGGTCGTTCTGTGAAGGGTGCAACATGATGTCGTCGTTGCTCTGACCGGCAGCGACCATCGGGAACACCTTTTCGCCAGCATCGACGCGGAAGTCGACGACGACCGGGCGGTCGTTGATGGAGTTCGCCTTGTCGATCGCGTTCTGGACTTCGTCCGGATCATCCACACGGATTCCCACACAGCCCATCGACTCGGCCATCTTCACGAAGTTGGGCACTTCGGTGGACAAGTACACCTCGCTGTAGCGCTCCTCGTAGAACATCTCCTGCCATTGGCGCACCATGCCGAGGTACGAGTTGTTGAGGATGCCGATCTTCACCGGGATGCGCTCGAGCGATGCGGTGACCAACTCCTGCGCGGTCATCTGGAAACATCCGTCGCCGTCGATGGCCCAGACCGTCTTGTCCGGTCGACCCACCTTGGCACCGATTGCCGCGGGGATGGAAAAGCCCATCGTGCCGAGACCACCCGAGTTCACCCAGGTGTACGGCTCGTTGAAGTTCCAGTACTGGCTCGTCCACATCTGGTGCTGACCGACGCCCGACACCACGATGGTGCCTTCTGGTGCCGAGTCGCGCAGCTTCTCCAAGCAGTACTGCGGCTTGAGCGCGCGGCCCGGCTCGCTCTGGTCGTAGGCCAGCGGGAACTGCTCGCGCCAACCACTCACGCGACTGCGCCATGGGGCGATGTCGGTTTGAGTGACGCCACTTGCAAGTAGATCGCGGATCGCCTTGATGATCTCTTCGATGACCAAACGACAGTCGCCGACGATCGGCACGTCAGGCTTGCGCACCTTGCCCTGCTCCGCCGGGTCGATGTCGACGTGGATGATCTTGGCGTCTGGCGCAAAGGTGCTCACCTTGCCCGTGACGCGATCGTCGAAACGTGAACCGAGGGCAACCAGCAGATCGGCTTTCTGCATTGCCGTCACCGCAGTCGCGTTGCCGTGCATGCCAGGCATGCCGAGACACAGCGGGTGATCGTCGGGGAATGCGCCGCGCGCCATCAATGTGGTGACGACTGGAATCTGCACCAACTCGGCGAGCTCGCGCAACGCGCTCGCTGCACGTGCCTTCAACACACCACCACCGACGTACAGCACCGGACGCTCGGAGCGCAGAATGAGCTGGGCTGCTTCCTTGATCATTCTTGGATGACCCTTGGTGTTCGGCTTGTACCCAGGAAGTGAAGCTTCGACATCGGCGTCGCTCGGCCAGTGCCACGCCATCGTGTTCTGCAAGACGTCCTTCGGCACGTCGACGAGGACGGGGCCAGGGCGACCGGTCGTGGCGATGTGAAAGGCCTGTCGAATGGCGAGTGGCAAATCCTCCGCGGTCATCACCAACTCGTTGTGCTTGGTGACACTGCGCGTGATGCCGACGGTGTCGCACTCT
This sequence comes from uncultured Acidimicrobium sp., assembly GCA_964633985.1. Taxonomy (GTDB): domain Bacteria; phylum Actinomycetota; class Acidimicrobiia; order Acidimicrobiales; family Ilumatobacteraceae; genus UBA3006. The sequence goes on from CAZWKD010000066.1 coordinate 4,333, forward strand.
TGGAAGGCGTCGGTGCCGATTGCGGACGTAGACACCTGACCAGTGATCGCGACCATCGGGATCGAGTCCATGTATGCGTCACACAACGGCGTGACCAAGTTGGTTGCAGCAGGACCGCTCGTCACCATCGCCACACCGGGGCGTCCCGTGACGTGGGCGTAACCCTCGGCCATGTGACCGGCGCCTTGTTCGTGGCGCACGAGGATGTGACGGATCGGTGATTCGAGCAACGGGTCGTACGCGGGAAGGATGCAACCACCGGGCAGACCGAAGATCACCTCGGTGTTTTCCATCTCGAGTGAGCGGATCAACGCTTGTGCGCCGGTGATCTTCTCGCCTTCTTGATGTCGATTCGCTTGGCTACTCATTTGTGTTGCCTACTTTGCTTTCTGCTGACGGATTTTGGGGGAACAAAAAAGCCCCCCTGTCGGGAGGCTTGGGCGCGCGCGGCTGAGCCGACGCGCCTAGGGAATTACTACGAGAACGTTGCTGTGGTGGCTCTTTTCCGTAAACACGCCTTTCAGTGTGTCAGCCAAATCGCCGTTCGGCAACACCCCCGAGCCGGAGAATCACCTGCCGAGCAAGGCTTTCCACGTTGAGACCCAACTGGCGAGCCTCGCGGGATGTCGGGAGGTTGCTCACGACGGCCGTCGCCTGCACCCCTCGCACCAACCGCCGTACTTCCTCACACGCTGCCTTGGCGCGGCGCATCATGATTCGCGACACGAAGACAGGCGAGTTGCTGTGCACCACGCAGTGAACGACATGGGTGCGCTGGATCGCGCGCGCGAACTTTGCGATTTCGGCCTTCTGCTTGGTGCTTAGTGCAGCGCTGTACGGAACGAAGCTCGACAACATCGTCGGACTGGGCAGTGTGGTGGCGATGACCGTGGCCGACGGTCCCTCCACGAAGGACACGGGAATCGGTGAGGCAACGACCGAGGTGGTCGTGGTAGCGGGAGTCGGAGCGCTACTTCCTGACGAACTGCTGCCTGACGAACTACTTGATGACGGAGTCGGCACCGTCGTCGTTGTTGT
>CAZWKD010000067.1:0-2008 GCA_964633985.1 uncultured Acidimicrobium sp.
GGGAGCCTTCAGTGGTGGCAATGGTCGTGCGGCGTTCGGCCCAATGTGATCCGAGTCCTCCACACCATGTTTTCAGCGTGACATCGGTCATGTAGGTCGGAAATCCGTGGATCCACATTTCGGTCTTGCGCACCACCCAACCGTGGATGTCGGAGTAGTTGCCATCCACGGCGTCGTCGTTGGCGATGTCCTGCAAGTAACGGGCGGTGGCGTCCAGTCGAAGTCGTCCCTTCGGAGTCACGTCACCGAGTCGCACTCGACGAGCACATTCGAATGATCTGCCCGACCCAGGAAACTTCGCGGGTGGTTCAACGCGCAACATGCCCGACGACCCTAGCGAGTTAGGGACGATCGGTAGCCTGCAAGTGTGCGATTGCGGCTCGTAGTGATGGGCACCGCATTGGTGCTGACGGCATGCGGTGGAGACACCACCGCCGAACCATCCACTGATCTCGCCGCTATCGCCACCAACCAAGTATCGAGTGGCGAACCACTCCCCGACGCCACCCTTGATGCTGTCGACGGCGCTGCGGTGAAGACACGAGACCTGCTCGGAACACCACTCGTGATCAACTTCTGGTATTCCACGTGCGAGCCATGCCGACGCGAAATGCCGGCATTTGCGGCGGCTCATGGCACCTTCGGCGATCGGATCACCTTCATCGGGGTGAACATGTACGACAGTGCCGTAGCGGCATCGAACTTCGCCGAACGGTACGGGGTCGATTACGACATCCTGCTCGACACCAATGGCGAACTCGTCAGCGAATTGGGTATCGCACTCGCGCCGACCACGATCCTTGTCGATACCGAGGGAACCATCGTGTACCAAGAGTCCGGTGAACTTACCGAAAGCGAGATCACGGCACTGATCAACGAGTGGTTCCCGGCATGATCGAAGGGAACTTCGCCTACAGCTTCATGCTCGGCGTGCTGGCCGCAGTGAACCCATGTGGGTTCGTCCTGCTTCCCGCCTATCTCGCTTACTTCCTCGGCGTCGACTCGTCATCAAGCGATCGTGCTCCACTCACCAGAGCGCTGAAGGTGAGCGCGATGGTGTCAGCGGGCTTCCTTCTCGTCTTCCTCGTCATTGGCACCATCTCACGGCTGTTCACCCAGTGGATCGAAATGAATGCCAAGTACGCCGGATTCGTGATCGGCGTGGGCATGATCGGATTCGGCGTGGCAATGCTCCTCGGATGGAAGCCGTCGTTTGCCACCCCCGACATCACCGTGCGTAGGGACCACTCGCTTCGTGCAATGTTCCTCTTCGGTGTTGCCTACGCGGTTGCTTCCATCGGTTGCACGATCGGCTTTCTCACGACTGCGATCCTCGGCTCGATCTCCGTGCATGGTTTTGCGTCAGGAGTGCTGAGCATCGTGCTGTACGGCCTCGGCATGGCGCTTCTCGTGTCGTCGGTCACGATCAGTATGGCCTTCGCGCGTACTGGCTTGCTCAAAGTGTTGAAGCGCGGGTTGCCCTACGCCAATCGGGCAGCCGCGGTATTCATCGTGCTCACCGGTGCCTACTTGTCGTGGTACTGGTGGGTGGCAATCACCGAGCGTGACTCACTCGGCAACGTCGGTGGCAACGTGGAGCGGTGGCAGTCATCAGTGGCCAACTTCCTCCAGCGACAGGGGTCGTGGCGTCTGCTCATCGTGTTTCTCGCAGTTACTGGCGTGGTTGCCGCAGGGTCGCTACTCCGGCATCGACGAGCGACCGCTTAGGGGGCGAGGCGCTCCACACCCCACGTGGCGTTGGCGAGCGTGTAGCGGAAACGGTCGTGCAACCTGCTTGGGCGGCCTTGCCAGAACTCGAAGGCGGTCGGACGGAGGAGGAACCCACCCCAGTACGGAGGTCGCGGAACTTCGACGCCCTCGAACCGTCGCGTCGTTTCTTCGACCAACTGCTCCAATACCGCGCGGTCGGCGATCGGCTGAGACTGCGGTGAGGCCCAGGCTCCGATCTGCGAGCCGCGCGGACGTGATGCGAAGTACCCGTCGCTCT
>CAZWKD010000067.1:2108-5343 GCA_964633985.1 uncultured Acidimicrobium sp.
GCCCAGGCTCCGATCTGCGAGCCGCGCGGACGTGATGCGAAGTACCCGTCGCTCTCCGCATCCGACACTCGTTCCACCGACCCCCGCACGCGCACCTGACGGTGCAAGTCGAGCCACGCAAACACTGCAGATGCTCCACCCGATACGAGTTGTTGCGACTTGACACTCTCGAGATTCGTGTAGAAGACGAAGCCTCGCTCATCGGCTCCGCGAGCGAGCACTACACGCGAATCCGGAATGCCATCTGCACCGATCGTCGACAGCGTCATCGCGTTGGGTTCAGTGACCCCTGCCGACTCTGCCTCGTCGTACCAACGTTGCCATTGCGCCATCGGATCCACGTGCAAGTCATCGCGGTCCAAGCCTGCTGTCTCGTACTGCACCCGCCGATCACGCAGCGACATGTTTCACCTTCCCGTGATGACGGTGGTTCCGCGCATGTAGGGATGCAGAGCTGCGGGGATCGCCACCGATCCATCGGCCTGACGGAAGTTCTCCAAGATCGCCGCCCACACACGGGGCACGGCGAGCGCCGATGCATTCAACGTGTGAGCAATTTCGGTGCCCTTTTGACCTTGACGCTTGAAACGAATGTCGGCCCGACGAGCTTGGTAATCACTGAACCAACTCACCGATGACACTTCGAGCCATGAATCACAACCCGGCGAGTACACCTCGACGTCGTAACTGCGATGGTGACTCTGACCCATGTCCCCCGTGCAGATTTCGATGACTCGGTAGGGCAAGCCCAGCGCATCGATCACTCGCTCGACGCGTCCGAGCAGATCATCGAGCATCTCCACAGCCTGCTCCGGCGTGGTCACTGCGAGGATCTCCACCTTGTCGAACTCGTGGGCGCGCAACATGCCGCGTGTGTCACGACCAGCGGAACCCGCCTCGCGGCGATAGCAGGAGGTGTGGGCCATGTAGCGCTTCGGCAGCTCGGTCTCGTTGAGAATCTCGCCTGCATGAATCGAGGTCAGCGACGACTCGGCCGTGGGAATGCACCACAGGTCGTCGCGTTCGATGGAATAGGCATCGTCAGCAAACTTCGGCAACTGACCAGTTGCCGTCAACGTTGCCGTCGTCACGAGTGACGGCGGGCGTACCTCTTCGAATGCATCGGCATTCATGTCGAGAGCGAATTGGCACAGTGCACGAGCCAAGGTCGCTCCAGCACCGAGTTGCATGGTGAACATGGCGCCACTGATCTTCACAGCGCGCTCGTTGTCCAAGATTCCGAGCTGTTCACCCGTCTCCCAGTGTGGAACACGTTGGTGATCGGCGAACGACGCAGGCATGTTGATCGGGCCCTTGCGCACGGGGTTGTCATGGTCGCCTGTGCCCAACACCGCATCGGGGTGCGGCAGGTTGGGGATCATCAGCAACGCCTGATGCACGGTTTGGCTCACCTGTTCGAACTCTTCTGCGAGCGCATTCTCGCGTTCGCCGAGGGCTCTGCTCTCCGCCATTGCCTGCTCAGCGGCCTTCTCGTCGCCACTACGGCGCAACGTGGCCACCTGCTTGGACAACTCATTGACCTGGCGGCGAATGTCGTCGCGCTCGGCCGTGATGTCGCGCAGACGAATGTCGAGGCGCTCTGCGCGCTCCAATTGATCCACCAAATCCGGCTTGTTGCGTCGCGCCATCAGGTCTTTGACCGCTTGTGGTTCCCGGCGAAGTTGACGAATGTCGATCACGGCGCTTTCAGGCTAGCGGTGGGCCTCGGCGTGCTCGGGGTGCGTACTGTGAAGGGGATGTCAAACGACCTCGCGCTCGACGTGAACGACCTCGTGGTCGCTTACGGATCGGTGCGTGCCGTGGACGGAGTCTCGTTCACCGCTCGACGGGGAGCCGTGACTGCGATCATCGGACCGAATGGTGCCGGCAAGACCTCGAGTATCGAGGCATGCGAGGGATTTCGCCCGGAGTTCACCGGATCGATCCGCGTGCTCGGCTTGGATCCGTTGCGTGACCATGCAGCGCTGACCAAGCGGATGGGAGTGATGCTGCAGGGTGGCGGCATCTACCCGAGTGCACGTGTTGGTGAGACGATCCGTCACTACTGCGCGCTTTACGGCGATGTCGTTGCGCCTGCTTCACTCATCGAGCAGGTAGGACTGGACGGACTCGAGAAGCGAACCTGGCGAGCCCTCTCCGGAGGCGAGAAGCAGCGTCTGTCCCTTGCCCTCTCTCTCGCTGGTAAGCCCGAGATCGTTTTCCTCGACGAACCCACCGCAGGCGTCGACATCGATGGCCGTGCGTCGATCAGGCGACTCGTTCGCGCCCTTGCAACGAGTGGTTGCGCGGTGGTGCTGGCAACACACGAACTCGACGAGGCAGAGCGTTGCGCCGACGATGTTGTCGTGTTCGACGAGGGACGTGTCGTGCACCAGTCCTCGCTTGCGGAGATGCTCGGTAGTACCCAGACGATCCGCTTCAGCACTTCTTCTCCGATCGACGATCAAGCGTTGGCTCGCGCGTTGAGTGCAACCATCCGTCGTACCGATGAGGGTTACGTCCTCGACGGATCGAGCGATACCTCACTCATATCCCGGATCGATCAGTGGTTGAACACCCAAGGCATTTCACTCACTGCAGTCTCGGCCGGCGGTCGACGCCTGGAAGATGCCGTCCTCGACCTCCGACGAAGGAAGTCATCATGAAGATGTTCCTCAGTCAATTACGCAGCGAACTGACCGTCATGGCCCGTAACGGCGAGCAGTTGTTACTGATTCTCGTCATTCCGCTCGGACTGCTCGTGTTCTTTTCCACCGTAGATGTGTTACCCACTGGTTCGGACTCCGCAGTCGACTTCCTCGTACCGGGCATCCTTGCGCTGGCTGTCATGTCTACTGCGATGGTGAGTCTCGGTATTGCTACGGGTTTCGAACGTCAATACTTCGTGCTCAAGCGACTGGGCGCAACGCCACTCGGGGCTCGCCGTCTGATCGCAGCAAAGACCACCGCTGTGCTGCTAATCGAGTTGGCGCAGATCGTGTTGATCGCACTCGTCGGCCTCGCGCTTGGCTGGTCGGCCGCCACCGCCTCGTGGTTCTCCGTGACACTTGCAGTGGTCGTCGCTACCTGTGCATTTGCCGGCGTCGGACTGTTGCTCGCCGGAACCTTGCGCGCCGAGATCAACCTTGCTGCGCAAAACGCCGTGTATCTGGCGCTGTTGCTCACTAGTGGAATCGTCATCGCCGAGGAGTCGATGCCGCGTGGCTTGATGGAA
>CAZWKD010000068.1:0-5326 GCA_964633985.1 uncultured Acidimicrobium sp.
TGCAGTCGAAGTTGTCGCCACCGACGGTTCGCAAGTTCCTCTCCGTCCTGTTACTCGTCGTCGCTGCAATTCTCGTGGCCCGCGCATGACCCATCGTGTCGATCCCACGCAAGCGGCGGCAGAGGAACGCGCGGGTCTCGTGGTCTGGCGAACCCTGTTGGTTGCAGCAGCGCTGGCGCTTGTCGGTGTGTTGCTGCCATCGGAAATTGGTGAGCCCCTCGAGATTGCAGCCATCGCCATCGTGACTGCAATCCCTCTCGTGCGTGTCGCATGGTTGATCAAACGATGGTCCGCACTTCGCGACATGAAGTACGTCTGGTGGGCCGTGCTCTTGTTGGTGCTGGTGGCGATCGGCCCTGCGCTGGCGTTCTTTGGGAACTAACGCGTCGTGAATTCGGCGGCGGTGGATCCGCCGCCCCAAGTGGTCACGAACGTGTAGGCATCACCACGCACGACCGTCTCGCGCCACTCGAGGGGCCCGTCGTGGTGCTCGGTGTACCTCTCCACGAAGAATATGGCCTGCTTGGCGTCGATACCGAGCAGCTGTCTGGTTGATGTGTCCGGCAATTGTGGATGGATTCGTTCCCATCCACGCGAAGGCTGGAGGCCCACGAGACGTCCAAGTTCTGCGTAGACAGCCGTATGACTGAAGTCCACCTCGAAGAGTGGCTTCACCAGGTTTGCGGGCATCCAAATATCGTCCACGGCGAACGGAGTGCCATCGACGAGTCGCAATCGCCGGAGGTGAAAGAGCGTCGTATCAGAGTCAAGTCGAAGTCGATGCGCCTTCTCGGCGTCGACGACTCGATCAAGTGCGAGGACCTCACTGTCTTGGCGATAACCCTGATCCTCGATCGATCGAAAGAGGCTGTAAAGCGATCCGATCTGCTGTTCTAGGGCGATCGGCTCGACGTAACTGCCACGGCCTCGTTGTCGTTGGAGCAAGCCAGAGTCCTGCATTTCCCGCAGCGCCTCACGAACGGTATGTCTGCTCACCCGATAGTGGGTTACGAGTTCGCGGTCGGAAGGGAAGCCTGCGGTGAACTCGCCAGCCTCGAGTCGACGCCTCACGTCGTCACGTATCTGTTCCCACAATGGGGAGGAAGAATCGCGCTTGATCTTGAACTTGGAAGCCACGTGAGGGGCTTGTCGTTCGTGTCTAGCTGCCGACGCCGACAGAGGCGTGGTGTTCACCATCGCCTTGGGTGATCGATCCACCGGTGGCTCGACTCGTCTGCGCATCGCGCAGTCCAAGACCAACGAACAAACCTGCAATCGTCACTGCGGCGAGTCCGGCTCCGGAGGCCAGCATGACGAGCGCCGGTGCCGGGCATGTGCCAGACACCGCCCAGCCAATACCGAAGATCGCCCCGCCCACCACATGGTGTCTCTGAATTTTCGATCGCGAGAGAGACAGTGTTCCTGCCAGCACTGTCTTCACCTTGGCTCGCTCGAAGATGGCGAGCAAGGGGAGTGAAGTGCCAATGGCGAGACCCATCAGGCCGAACACGTCGAATTCCTCGAGCGAGAGCATGTTGTGGATGGTGGTGTACTCGTGCAAGTTTGCGGCGGCGAGCACGAATCCGAAGCCTGCCCCGAAGAGGAGGCCGATGATGTTGAACTTCGTTGAGCTTTTCATGATTCCTCCTCAGACCAACTGATTGATGATGAAGGTGGTTGCAACTGCGGTGGCCATGAAGGTCATCATCGCCGCCCAACTCGCGGGGGAGCGCTGAGCGGTGCCACAGATCCCATGTCCGGAGGTGCAGCCGCCAGACATGCGCGCGCCGTAGCCCATCACCACTGCGCCCACGAAGATGACGAGCGCCGCTACTGGAGTCGCGAGTCCGAAGTTGCCTTCTCCTGATTGAGTCAAGATGTCGTATCCCGCGCGTGGATCGAAGCCCGTCTCCTTCAACGAGATTGCGATGAATCCACCTAGTGCAATGCCGACGAAATACCAAGCGCGCCACACCACGGCGCCAGGAACCCGGCGGACGGTTTTCGCAGTCTCCACGTAGGCACCAGTAGCACCGAGCGGCTGGTTCGTGAAGAGGAAGAACCCCACCACCAAGAGCCCGAGAAGTGGTCCCGCGACGAACCACGGGAGACGGTCAGGTAACAGATCCATGAGAACCCCCAATTTCGCTCGCCAGATGGCGATACCGCAACGGTAACACGGCCATAAATGTCCGTACATTTTGTTATGTTGGGCTCACGCCGAAAGGAGTGACCATGTTTTTCCGGCAGTACTACCTCGCCTGCTTGTCCCATGCTTCGTATCTGATCGGCGATCCGAATTCGGGTCGGGCAGTGGTGGTCGATCCTCAACGAGATGTGTCTCAGTATCTCGAGGATGCGAAGGAGAATGGTCTCACGATCGAGCGTGTGATCGAGACACATTTTCACGCTGACTTCCTCTCGGGCCACCTCGAACTGCAGAAGGCGACCGGCGCCGTCATCTCGTACGGCACGGTCGGTGCCGAGCGTGCAGAGTTCCCCGTCGTGGCGATGAAGGACGGTGAGCGCCTGTCGCTCGGCGAGGTCACGCTCGAGGTGATGGACACTCCGGGGCACACGCCGGAGTCGATCAGCATCATCGTGTACGACAAGAACGACGTTCCATACGGCGTACTCACGGGTGACACCCTGTTCATTGGCGACGTCGGTCGACCAGATCTACTTTCGTCATTCGGTGCTACCGCTGAGGATCTCGGTCGGCAGCTCTATCACTCGCTACACGACAAGCTGCTCAAGTTGCCCGACGAGACGAAGGTGTATCCGGCGCATGGAGCAGGTTCATCGTGCGGAAAGAATCTCTCTAGCGAGACGGTATGCACGATCGGTAAACAAAAGCGCACCAACTACGCACTTGCGCCGATGTCCGAGGATGAATTCGTCAAAGTGGTGACCGAGGGTCAGAACGCTGCACCGCTGTATTTTCCGTTTGCCGCAGTCACCAACCGCAAGATGCGCGAAGTGTTCGACGAGGCCGGGGAGATTCGTTGGATGTCGATCGACGAAGTGCTGCAGGCGCAGAAGGACGGTGCGGTGGTCATCGACACACGCGAGCCCATGGATTTTGCAGCAGGCCATCTCCTTGGTTCGATCAACGTGGGGTTGTCCGGTCGATTCGCCGAATACACGGGGGAAGTCGTGACCTCGTCCACGCCTCTCGTGTTGCTGTGCCCTGAGGGGACGGAAGCAGAAGCGAGGGTGCGTCTGGCACGTATCGGCTTCGACAAGGTGGTGGGAGCACTGCGCACTCCAGAGAGGGTGTTCATGGATCGCCCAGAGCTGGTGGGCAGGGCGTCACGGCTCACCGTCGATCAGTTGAAGCAGAGCCGCACCGCTGTCACCGGTCTTCAAGTCGTCGACGTTCGTGGTGCCGGTGAAGTATCGGCAGGAATGATTCCTGGCGCAAAGCACGTGCAGTTGCCGTCACTGATCAACGACTACACGACACTCGATCCCCAGGCACCCACGGTGGTGTATTGCGCAGGGGGTTACCGATCGAGCATCGCGGCAAGCTTCCTGAGGCAACGCGGATTCATCGATGTGTCAGACTTGCTCGGTGGTTTTGGGGCGTGGTCGCAAGCGGGAGAGGATGTCGCAGTAGTGGCTTCTGCCCACTGAGAAATCGAAATCTATGACTCGTTACGCCTTCTTGATCGACCAGGACACCTGTATCGGGTGTCACGCCTGCACCGTTGCGTGCAAGTCGGAGCATGACGTCCCCCTCGGTGTGAACCGCACGTGGGTGAAGTACATCGAGAAGGGTGAATTCCCCGACTCTCGACGCTTTTATTCGGTGAACCGATGCAACCACTGTGAGGACGCACCTTGCGTCTCGATTTGCCCGACCACCGCGCTGTATCACCGCGAAGACGGAATCGTCGATTTCGACGATTCCAGCTGCATCGGTTGTAAATCGTGCATGAACGCGTGCCCGTACGACGCGCTGTACATCAACCCAGAGACGCAGACCGCCCACAAGTGCAACTTTTGTTCGCACCGCGTGGAGCTCTCGCTGGAGCCGAGTTGCGTCGTGGTGTGCCCAACCCAGTCGATCATCGCCGGCGACATCGAGGATCCGAATTCGAAGATTTCCCAAATGTTGGGGCGTTATGACACCAAGGTCCGTGCGCCGGAGCAGGGGACCAAACCACACGTGTTCTACAAGGGAGCCGACGAAGCAGCGCTCGATCCGTTGCGCACGAAGATCCTCGAGGACGGGATGATCTGGGCCGAAACCACGGAGCATCATCCGACGATCCCCGTGTCGAACCCGTCGATCGACGCGAACGTCGTCGCCCGAACCGCGTACACCACGAACCATCCGATGGCGTGGAAGGGCAAGGTGTCCTCGTACCTCGTGACCAAGGCGATCTCAGGTGGAGCGCTTCTGGTGGCCGGCTTGTTGGCCCTGCTCGGCCACGCCGACGAGCAGGCGTTCGTTGGCGTGTACGCGCCGACCGTTGCGTTGGTCTTTGCCGCCATCACCGGTGCGATCTTGATCTGGGACCTCAAGCAGCCGTTGCGCTTCTTCTACATCTTCACGCGACCTCAGTGGGGTTCGTGGCTGGTGAAGGGCTCTTTCATCCTGCTCGCCTTCGGTGGAGTGGGATCGGTGTGGTGGCTCGGAGGCGTAATCGACAACGAATCGCTGATCATGGCAATGGCCGTGCCATCGATGGTGCTCGGCGCAGCGGCAGCGGGTTACACGGCGTGGCTCTTCGCGCAGTGTGAGGGCCGAGACTTGTGGCAGACGCCACTGCTCTTGCCGGTGCTCGTGTCTCAGGCCGTTGCTGCGGGTGCGGCGGCGTTGATCATCCCGATTTCATTCTTCGACGTCCCAGAATCTGCTTCCAACGTCCTCATGTGGACGTTGTTCGGTGGCATCCTTGCTCAACTCGTGTTCGTGGTGATCGAAGTCACCTCACACGGTTCGGTGTCGGTGGAGATGGCGACGGCAGCGATGGTGAGCGGAAAGTACCGCGGACGCTTCTGGTTCGGTCTGCTCGGCGGCATGGTGGTGGCCGGAGGGCTCGCTCTCGTGGCGGCGCTCACTGGCGAGACGACCATTGCAGTTGCAGCGAGTGTGCTCGCGATTGCCGGTATCGCCGCATACAAGGACGCATTCGTGAGGGCCGGCCAGTCGGTGCCGTTGAGCTGAGGGGTACGACATGTCACTTCGTGAAGACATCACCGCTGCCGGTATGGGGGAGTTGTCCAAACTTCTCCCAGGTTCGGCACTCACCAACTATCCGCCCATCGAGAAATGGCAGGACTGGGTAGAGCTCGACTCGAAGGACTGGGCGCACGG
>CAZWKD010000069.1:0-5296 GCA_964633985.1 uncultured Acidimicrobium sp.
GACCCCCGCTAGCCTGACGCCCACATAACAACCCTCGGGTTGCTCGCCACAGACATCCGGTCTTCCTTCGGGAAATTAATCGGGCCCAAAGCCCGGCCAGACGAGGCGGATTCTTTCGGAGCGCGATTCCGTCGCCGCGCTGGGAGCGTTCGATCTGTGGAGAACGCCCGCGCAAGACAAAGGTTCAACATGACAAGCACTCCGAGCGCAGAGAAGGCGGCAGTCGTCGCCGAAGTCCGCGAGAAACTCGCCGCTGCAGATGCCGCCCTCGTCACCGAGTACCGCGGTATGACCGTGGGTTCACTCGCTTCGTTGCGTCGCGCGTTGCGCCAGCACGGTGCCGAGTACAAGGTGTACAAGAACACCCTCGCCCGTTTCGGTGCGAAGGAAGCTGGTTACGAGGGTCTCTCCGAGATGCTCGTCGGCCCGTCCGCCATCACGTTCGTCAAGGGTGATGCTGCCGCGGCTGCCAAGGCTCTCCGCGACCACGCCAGCGGCAACCCACTCCTCGTTTTGAAGGGTGGCGTGATCTCGGGCAAGACGGTGGACGCCAATGCACTCAAGGTGCTCGCCGACCTGCCGTCGCGCGAAGTGCTGCTCGCGCAGTTCGCGGGTGCGCTCAAGGCTCCGCTCAGCAAGACGGCCAACCTGCTCGCCGCTCCGGCACGTCGTGCCGCGTACGGCCTGAAGGCGCTCATCGATTCGAAGGAAGCGGCGTAAGGACAGCGGCATAGCCGTTGCCTGAGCCAGAAATCGCAAGTTCAACCAACAACAAGATCAAGACAGAAACAGGAGAAGAAAGACATGGCACTCACCAAGGACCAAATCCTCGATGGAATCGCTGAGCTCAGCGTCATCGAATTGAAGGAACTGCTCGACGCGTTCGAGGAGAAGTTCGGCGTCACCGCCGCCGCCCCCGTAGCCGTCGCCGCCGTTGGTGGCGCCGCTGGTGGTGCAGCGCCTGCCGCAGCAGCCGAGAAGGACGAGTTCACCGTCGTGTTGAAGGATGGTGGAGCCCAGAAGATCCAGGTCATCAAGGTCGTGCGCGAGCTGACCAGCCTCGGTCTGAAGGAAGCCAAGGACCTCGTCGATGGCGCCCCGAAGCCGGTGCTGGAGAAGGCGAGCAAGGACGATGCCGAGAAGGCAAAGGCCAAGCTCGAAGAGGCCGGCGCAACCGTCGAACTCCAGTAAGCGTCTCGTCGAAAGCGGGGTGGGGCACAGCCCCCGCCCCGCTCGACAGACCCCGCACGCCCAGACGGAATCAAGAAAAAGGCCGTTAGGCTAGTCCGTTGCCGTGCGTCGCCCTGTGAATCTCCCCACCAGGAAATTCATGTGGCTCGTCATCCCCATTTCACCGCGTCCCGATCAGGAGTAACTCAGTGGCTTCACGTGCTTCCGCACGCGAACGGTATTCGTTCGCGACCCTCCCCGAAACTCTCCAACTGCCGGACCTGATCGCGGTACAACGCGACAGTTTCGAGTGGTTCCTGAAGGAAGGGTTGAAGGAAGCATTCGACGACATTTCGCCGATCAAGGGCTTCTCCGACGACCTGCAGTTGCAGCTCGAGTTCGATCCCGAAGATGAGGATCTCTGCCCGCGTCCGAAGTTCACGGTGGAGGAGTGTCGCGAGCGCGACATGACATACGCGTCGCCAGTGTTCGTGCGCGCGCGCTTCCTGAACAAGATCACCGGTGAAATCAAGGAGCAGGTCGTCTTCATGGGCGACTTCCCGAAGATGACGGAGAAGGGCACCTTCATCGTCAACGGCACCGAGCGCGTCGTGGTGTCGCAGCTCGTTCGTTCGCCCGGCGTGATTTTCGAGCCCGGTGAGCGTTACCGCTTGCGCAACCTGTCCAAGCACCAGTTGGTGAAGGGCACCATCCACCCGTACCGCGGTGAGTGGCTCGAGTTCGACGTGGAGCAGAAGCCGGGTAAGGACGTCACGGCCGGCGCCCGCGTGGCCCGCAAGCGTCGCATCGGCGTGTTCACGCTGTTGCGCGCACTCGGTTACGACGAAGAGCACGCACCAGGATTCCTCGATCGTTTCGTCAACTACTTCGACTTCCTCGAGGGTCAGTGGGAGAAGGAGCGCACGACGATCACCACGCGTGAAGAAGCGCTGAACGAGATCTACAAGCGCGCCCGCCCAGGCGAGCCGCAGAACTCGGAAGCCGCTCGCGCGTACTTCGAGTCGGCGTTCTTCGAGAGCCGTCGCTACGACCTCTCCCGCGTCGGTCGCTACAAGTTGAACCGCAAGCTCGGCGCCGAGATCGAGAAGATCGGTCAGCTGTTCGGTTTGAAGACGGGCACCGAGCTCGGTCAGTTGGACGTTCCGCAGGACGACCAAGACGTGCTCAGCCGTTGCGAGATCCTCGCCACCATCACCTACTTGCTGCACCTCGTGAAGCAGGAGCCGGGTTACCGCTTGGATGACCAGGACCACTTCGCCAACCGCCGCATTCGCTCGGTCGGTGAGTTGATCCAGAACCAGGTGCGTATCGGTCTCTCGCGCATGGAGCGCGTGGTGCGCGAGCGCATGACGACTCAGGACGTCGAGGCGATCTCGCCGCAGACCTTGATCAACGTGCGCCCCGTGGTCGCCGCGATCAAGGAGTTCTTCGGAACCTCGCAGCTCTCGCAGTTCATGGACCAGGTGAACCCGCTGTCGGGCCTGACCCACCGTCGCCGTCTGTCGGCACTCGGACCGGGTGGACTCAGCCGCGAGCGCGCCGGCTTCGAAGTGCGCGACGTGCACTTCTCGCACTACGGCCGCATGTGCCCAATCGAGACGCCGGAGGGTCCGAACATCGGTCTGATCGGTGCGTTGTCCACCTTCGCTCGCGTCAACCCGTTCGGCTTCATCGAGAGCCCGTACCGCCGCGTGGTCGGTGGTCGCGTGACCGACGACATCGTGTACATGCCGGCCGACGAAGAGGAGAACTACGTCGTCGCCCAGGCCAACACGCCGTTGAACGCTGACGGCACCTTCGCCGAGGACAAGGTGCTCGTGCGCCGCTCGCCGCAGGCCGCCAGCTTGGACGACCTGAAGAAGATGCTCGAAGCCGAGAGCTTCTTCGGTTCGACCACCGACATCGGTTACGTGTCGCCGGACGAAGTCGACTTCATCGACGTGTCGCCGAAGCAGATCATCTCGGTGGCCACCGCGTTGATTCCGTTCCTCGAGCACGACGACGCCAACCGTGCGTTGATGGGTGCGAACATGCAGCGCCAAGCCGTGCCGTTGTTGCGCGCCGAAGCGCCGTTCGTCGGCACCGGTATCGAAGCTCGCGCCGCGCGCGACGGAGCAGACCTGATCCTCGCCAAGGACTCGGGCACCGTCACGTCGATCACGGGTAGCTCGATCGTCGTTGCGTACGACAACCTGAAGAAGAGCGAGGGTGAGCACAAGCTCTACAAGTTCCGTCGCTCCAACCAAGACACCTGCATCAATCACGTCGTTCGCGTGAAGGAAGGCCAGCGCGTCGAGAAGGGTGACCTGCTCGCCGACGGTCCGTCCACCGATCAGGGTGAGCTCGCGCTCGGCAAGAACCTGCTCGTCGCATTCATGCCGTGGGAGGGTTACAACTTCGAAGACGCGATCATCCTCTCCGAGCGTTTGGTGAAGGAAGACGTACTCACTTCGATCCACATCAAGGAATACGAAGTCGACGCCCGTGACACGAAGCTCGGTCCGGAAGAAATCACGCGCGACATTCCGAACCTCTCGGACGACATCCTCGCCGACCTCGATGATCGCGGAATCATCCGCGTGGGTGCCGAAGTGGGTCCTGGCGACGTGCTCGTCGGCAAGGTGACGCCGAAGGGTGAAACCGAACTGACCCCCGAAGAGCGCCTGTTGCGCGCCATCTTCGGTGAGAAGGCTCGCGAAGTGCGTGACACCAGTTTGAAGGTGCCGCACGGAGAGAGTGGCAAGGTCATCGACGTCAAGGTGCTGTCGCGCGATCCGGGCGACCGCGAAGCCGGCGATGAACTGCCCCCGGGCGTGAACCAGTTGGTTCGTATCTACGTGGCGCAGAAGCGCAAGATCAGCGTGGGCGACAAGCTCGCCGGCCGCCACGGCAACAAGGGAGTCATCTCCAAGGTGCTGCCGATCGAGGACATGCCGTACATGGAAGACGGCACCCCGGTCGACATCATCCTCAATCCGCTCGGCGTGCCGAGCCGAATGAACATCGGTCAGGTGCTCGAGGCTCACCTCGGTTACTGCGCCAGGTGGGGTTGGCACGATCCGAAGACCGGCAAGGTCGTGGGCGAGAACCCGGTGCGCGGCACCGAGATCAAGACCCGTCCGGCAACTGCCCCGGCAACCTTCGTGGCAACGCCCGTGTTCGACGGTGCGCACTGGGACGAAGTGGAGGCGTCAGGTCCGCACCCGACGATCCAGTCGATGCTCGAGAACTTGAACCCGGAGACCTCCGACCAGACCCGTCTGATCGGTCGCGACGGCAAGACGCGTTTGCGTAACGGTCGCACCGGTGAGTACTTCGACAACCCGATCATGGTCGGCTACATGTACATCCTGAAGCTGTCGCACCTCGTGGACGACAAGATCCACGCTCGTTCGACGGGCCCATACAGCATGATCACCCAGCAGCCGCTCGGTGGTAAGGCACAGTTCGGTGGTCAGCGCTTCGGTGAAATGGAAGTGTGGGCGCTCGAGGCCTACGGCGCCGCGTACTGCTTGCAGGAGTTGCTCACCATCAAGAGCGACGACGTGCTCGGCCGTGTGCGCGTGTACGAAGCCATCGTCAAGGGCGAGAACATTCCGGAGCCGGGTATCCCCGAGAGCTTCAAGGTGTTGATGAAGGAAATGCAGGCCCTGTGCTTGGACGTGGAAGTCATCTCCAACGAAGGCAAGAACATCGAACTTGCCGACTTGGACGAGGACGTGTTCCGCGCCACGCAGGAACTGGGCATCGACATCTCCCGCCCGGAGCGGGGCAGTGATGCCGACGATCGCGAGCGGGAACGCCGTCGCGAGCGGGCCTTCTAGGACATTTGACGATTCGACGCTGACAGAGACGAGGAAGAGAGAGCCATGACCGACGTAGTAAACGAAATCAAGAACAAGGTCGACGTCAACAGCTTCGAGCAGTTGCGGATCGGTCTTGCCACGGCCGACGACATTCGCAACTGGTCGCGCGGTGAGGTGAAGAAGCCCGAGACGATCAACTACCGCACGCTGCGCCCAGAGCGGGACGGCTTGTTCTGTGAGAAGACCTTCGGCCCGACGCGGGACTGGGAGTGCTACTGCGGCAAGTACAAGCGCGTGCG
>CAZWKD010000070.1:0-5273 GCA_964633985.1 uncultured Acidimicrobium sp.
CAGATGTATCTCGGCATGATCGGCGCGGCGTGGGCTGGCATCGTGCTCGTGGACAATTTGCCAGGCATTGCGGCCGTTCCGTTGGTGATGTTGTCCGGCGCGGTCTTTGGCGCGCTGTGGGTGTTCGTCCCCGCGGTGTTGCGGGCGCGTCTCGGCACGAGCGAGATCGTGAGCACGTTGCTGCTCAACTACGTAGCGCTCAACCTCGTCAACTTCCTGATCTTCGGATCTCGCACGCTGTGGAGAGACCCGTCGCCGTTCCCCGACGGTCAATTGGTTGCCGACACTGCGCGTTTGGACCGCTTCGGCACCACGAACGTGTTTCCGACCTTGTTGATCGCAGCCATACTCGCGGTGGTTCTGTGGCTGTACATGAAGTTCTCCAACTATGGCTATGAGACATCCGTATTTGCCGACTCGCCGAACACGGCGCGCTATGCGGGTATGAGTGCGTCACGTCTCACGATCTCCGTGCTCTTGGTGTCCGGCGCCCTCGCCGGCTTGGCCGGTTCGATGTACGTGGTGGGACCGGCAGGCAAGGTGGATCCAGGTCTGACTCAGCTCGGCCTCGGTTATGCAGGGATCGTGGTGGCTGCGCTTGCGCGGTACAACTTCGTCGCGGTAATCCTCACGGCCGTGTTGTTCGCCGGTCTGCGTGTCGGTGGCGCTGCGTTGCAGATCTCGAGCGATCCAGTGCCGATCGCGATCGCCACAGTCATCCAAGGTGCAGTGCTGCTGTTCGCGCTCGGTGGTGAGATGTTCCGTAAGAACCGTCTGCGGATCCGGCGAGTCGCTGCTTCGCCCGTGCGAGGTGCAGCGTGAACTCGAACATCTGGCTGATCACCTTTGCCGACGCCATCAGCATCGCCACCACGCTCATCTTGGCTTCGCTTGGCGCGATGCTCACCGAGCGATCTGGTGTGATCAACCTTGGCGTCGAGGGCTATTTGTTGATGGGTGCAGTCACGGCCTTTCAATTGGGAATGGGCTTCGGCAACGTGTGGCTGTCGGTGTTCCTGCCGGTGCTCGTAGGTGTGGCAATGGCGCTCGTACACGGCGCGCTCGTCATCTCCCTGCGCGCCAACCAGATCGTCTCCGGTTTGGCGATGGTGATATTTGGGACGGGTCTGTCTCAATTTCTCGGCAAATCTGTCGAAGGGGAGCGGCGCCCCGTCTCGATCGAACCGATCGACTTTGGCGCGTTGTCTGACATTCCATTCATCGGTCCCGTGATCTTCGGACACGATCCGTTGACCTATCTCACGTGGGCGCTGACGATCGTTGCCTCGCTCTACCTCAATCGCACTCGCCCTGGTCTGGTGTTGCGTGCAACTGGCGATGCCCCTGCCACGGTGGATGCTCAAGGCGTCTCAGTCACTGCCGTGCGCTACATCCATACCGTCGTCGGTGGTGCACTGATGGCATTCGCAGGTAGTTGGTTCATGCTCGCCCGCGGCACCGCATGGAGCCAGGAGTCGACCACCAACGGCATCGGCTGGATCGCGCTTGCACTCGTGGTGTTTGCTGCATGGCGCCCTTTGCGCGCCATTCTCGGCGCCGTACTCTTCGGCTTCACCTTGCAGGTTCCATTCACGCTTCAGGCTGAGCAGATCAACGTCGTCGCTCCCGAGATGGTGAAGATGCTCCCGTACCTGGCCACGCTGTTCGTGTTGGTGGCGCTCTCTACGCCACGAGCTCGCAGGTTGTTGGGTGCACCGAAGATGCTCGGCATTCCGTACGTGCGCGACGAGCGCTGAAGTCGGCGACTACGCATGGCACGGTTGACCTCAGCGAGTAGCGACGACTCGATTCTCCAAGTTCTGCACCAAGTGGCGGATGCCGTGCGCGGGGTGCTCGATCGGAACACCGACTGGGGACTCTCAGGAAAGCGTAAATCGCAGTATCAGGTAGACCTCGCTTGTGATGAAGCCGCGCTCGCGATCTTGCATGGTGCAGGTTGCCGAGTTCTCTCGGAAGAGAGCGGCATAACAGGCGATGATGGAGATGACTCACTTTTCGTAGTGATGGACCCTTTGGATGGCTCGACCAACGCGAGCCGTGGGGTGAAGTGGTTCGCAACTGCACTGTGCGTGCTCGACGCCCAAGGCATGCGGGCATCTCTCGTTGCAAATCAAGCAGCCTCGACCGATCGCTGGACGGCCACGCGTGGTGGAGGCGCGTTCAAGAACGGTGCTCCCATTCGCCCCACTGGTTGCACGGAGTTGGGCAGGGCGATCGTTGGCGTTTCGGGGATCGTAAAAGTGAAGCCGGGTTGGGCGCAGTTTCGTGCACTTGGTGCCGCCGCGCTCGACTTGTGCTTGGTCGCTGAAGGAGTGACCGATGGCTGGATCGATTTCAACAGCCACGGCGGCTGGGATTACATGGCGAGCCTGCTGATTTGCCGCGAAGCAGGTGTCGCCGTCGGCGAGTTCAACGAGCGTGAACTCGTGGTGCGGGATCATGCAGAGCGCCGCACGATGGTCGCCGCTTCTTCCGATCAGTTACTTGCTGATCTCATGGACATCCGCCTGCGACATTCCCAGGTGTGATCACCGTTCGCCGCGCTCACGAACACACGGCGATGCCGTGGGCCAACGGGCGGGGAGTGAGCTACGAAGTCGCCCGCGAGAACGATGAGTCGGGTGAGTGGAAGTGGCGTCTTGCAATCGCACCGATCGTCGAGGACGGACCGTTTTCGGTCTTGACAGGTGTGCACCGTGAACTCACACTCCTCGAAGGTGAAGGCCTCGTACTCACGATTGACGGAAACATGGTGATGTGCCGCCGCGGTGAAGTGGTCGACTTCTCTGGCGATGCGCACACCCACGCCGCACTCACGAAGGGTCCGGTAGTCGACTTGAACGTGATGTCTCGCGCTGGTTCCGAGCGAACGATGCAGATCGTCGACGCACCTGCTTCGATCGAGGACATTGATTGCCTGGTTGCCCTCGACGATGTTGTCGTCGAATTCGACGGGCGAGCAGAGATGCTCGCAGTGCGAGATGCGCTCGTGGGTGATGGATTGGTGCAACTACGCAGCGGCACTGTTGCGGTGGTGCGCCCTAGGCGCTGAGCGCCTGCTTGATCGTCGTTGCGCCGGCCAGCAGGTCGTTTCGTTCCTTCTCATTGAGCACCGCAAACGCCGGGGCAACGATTCGGTCGGTCACTTTCTCCGCTTCATCCAAGCGTCGACGCGCATCGTCGTCGATCTGTGGAGCATCCTCTGCCGACCAACCAAACATCGCCACGTCGTTCGGGCGCTTGATGAAGTGCGCCTGCTTGCCGGTCAAACCCATTGCCCGTACTGCGACGAGATGTGCACTGCCGCGAAACTCGCGCAACACGGAAACCAACTGCATGGCTCGCCCGGGTACATCTGACACGAGGGGCTCACTCTTGAAGGCGGCGTACAGTGCGAGCGCCTCGGGATTCGCTGCAGAGTTCACCTTGTCCGCAGCGGCGATGAAGGAGTCGAGATTCGCTACGTTCGACAACTTCTCGCGACCCGTCACAGCGCTGCACTCCAAGTGCGCCCTTCCTGCCACGAGTGGATCGACGACTTGTCGCGACGAATCCCAGGCGCGCTTGATCACCTCGGGATTGAAGTAGCCGAATGCGGCGGCGACCACGGACGAGTCGCAGTTTCCGAGCAGGCCACCCCGCCCGATGAAATAGAACTGCGGTCCCTTGAGCCCGAGTTCGGTGCCCCGCGCCATCGTGGTGGGGGTGAAGTAGTACGCCCAACCAGTGTCGTTGATGAGCGGGCAAACCTGCTTGATGAGTTCGTCATTGGTCACGAGGGTGACCTTACTCCCGCGGTCGGTCAGCCGATTGCGGCGCCGAACAACCAGCCCACGGTCATGGTGAAGGCAAAAGCGATTGCTCCACCTACTACAACGCGAAGGATCGATCGCTTGGCCTTGGATCCCCCGAAGCGGGCGCCGAAGAAACCAAGTCCGACGAGTGCGGCGAATACCACGATGAGCGTCGAGACGACGCGTGATGACTCGGGGAAGACGACCACGGAGAGCAGCGGAACTGCCGCGCCGATGGCGAAGGCGAGAGTGGAGGAGACTGCCGCCGGCACCGGACTGGCGAGGTTGCCTTGAGTGATGCCCAATTCTTCTGCCAAGTGCACCTTCAACGCGTCTTTCTCGGTGAGCTCGGTCGCTACCTGCGTAGCGAGCCCGTTGGAGAGACCCTTGTGTTCGAAGATGGCGACGAGTTCAGCGAACTCGTGCTCCGGCTCGTTCTCAAGTTCCCAGGTTTCCTTGCGAATGTCGGCCAACTCGGAGTCGCGCTGTGAACTGACCGACACGTACTCGCCGAGGCCCATCGAGGCCGCGCCGGCAACCAATCCAGCGAGACCGGCGGTGAGAATTGCGTCACGCGATGCATCGGCCGCAACCACGCCAAGGATCAACGCTGCTGTCGAGATGATCCCGTCGTTGGCTCCGAGCACCATTGCTCGCAGAACGTTTGCTCGGTGACTGGCGTGACCTTCTTCATGCGTACTCATGTGTCCATGCTTCCACAGCACAGCCATCTCGGCGTAGGTTGGACGCATGAAGATTGTCCGAAGTTTGGTGAACCTAACTCGTCGTATGCCCATGGTGTCGTGGCTCGTTGGTGCTGCATTCACGTTGTGGGTGTTGTTTGGTGTCCTCGTGGGAATGCCGCCGTTGGTGCTCGTTGGTCTCCCGTTGGTGATCGGCGCGATGACGTGGGGGATCAATCGGTTGATGAACCGCGCCGCCACCTCCGGTAAGCGACAAGGTGTGGTGCTCGGCAGCGCAAGCCTTGCCACGCTGGTCGTGTTCGGCCTTATTCAGCTCGTCCCCTACGGAAAAGACCACACCAACCCTCCCGTGTTGGCGGAGCCGCAGTGGTCGTCACCCGAGACCCGCGACCTGATGGTGCGTGCATGCTTCGGTTGTCACTCCAACCAGGTGGAGTACCCCTCGTACGCAAAGATCGCGCCGATCTCATGGGCGATTCAGTCGCACATCGACTCTGGGCGTAGCGAAGTGAATTACTCCGAATTTGGTGTGTCGCGCGGAAACTTCGACGATTCGATCGAAGTCATCCGCGACGGCAGCATGCCGCCGTTTTATTACACGATGTTCGGGCGCCACCCAGAGGCAAAGTTGACCAATGAGGAGAAGGCGGCGTTGATCGCTGGTCTCGCAGCAACTCCCGGGTTGGGCGAGGACGACAATCGTGGCGAGAAAAAGTACGGGGACAAGAATTACGGTGAAGGCGACAACGACTGA
>CAZWKD010000071.1:0-5017 GCA_964633985.1 uncultured Acidimicrobium sp.
CAGTGGTGGTGCCCACACTCGAAGGTCATCGACCACTTCTCGTCGAAGTTCAGGCACTCACCAATCCCACGAGCGGCAACGTGCCGTCACGCCGCAGCGCT
Source organism: uncultured Acidimicrobium sp. (assembly GCA_964633985.1). Lineage (GTDB taxonomy): Bacteria > Actinomycetota > Acidimicrobiia > Acidimicrobiales > Ilumatobacteraceae > UBA3006. The sequence continues at coordinate 102 of CAZWKD010000071.1, forward strand.
CAAGGGCTCGACCCCGGTCGGCTCGCCATGTTGCTTGCCGTGCTCGAGCGCCGAGCCCGTGTCTCGTTTGCCCAACACGAAGTCTTCGCCTCCGTGGTCGGCGGAGTGCGTCTTGGCGAACCGGGCAGCGACCTTGGCCTGTGTCTCGCCATCGTCTCGGCCGCCACCAATAAACCTGCTCCTGCCGATCTCGTGGTGTGCGGCGAGGTGGGTCTGGGTGGTGAAGTGCGCTCGGTGGGCAACCTTGCTCGGCGCCTCAGCGAGGCCGCACGTCTCGGCTTCACCAAGGCCATCGTCCCCGCATCAGGTTCGAGCAAGAAGCATGAAGGCATCACACTGCTTCCTGCCTCATCACTTCCTGAAGCGCTGTCCCTCGCTCATCTCGGCGACTGATCGGTACTGCTGCGGCACACATTCACACCATGGCTGCTTCAGTGATTCTCGGTCCAGATGGCAAGAAACGCTGCGCGTGGTGCGTCGGCGACGAGTTGTATGAGCAGTATCACGATCGCGAGTGGGGGCGCCCCATGAAAGACGAGCGCGCCATCTTCGAGAAGCTCTGCCTCGAAGGTTTTCAAGCTGGGCTCTCGTGGCTCACCATCCTCAAGAAGCGCGAAGCGTTTCGTGATGCATTCCGCGGTTTTGAACCAGAAATAGTCGCAAAGTTCACAGGTCGTGACATCCAACGTCTCATGAAGAATGAGGGCATCGTTCGCAACCGAGCAAAGATTGAGTCCGCCATCAACAACGCCCGCATGCTCTGCGCCATGCACGAGCAGGGTGAATCACTGTCGCGACTGGTTTGGAGTCATGCTGCTCCGCGCAAATCTCCTCCGCGCACACTTTCCCAACTCAAGGCCGTTACACCAGAGTCGGTTGCCCTCAGCAAGGAACTGAAGAAGCGAGGATTCTCTTTTGTCGGCCCCACCACTCTGTATGCAGCCATGCAGTCGCTCGGCTTGGTCAACGACCACGTAGCCGGGTGCCACCGCGCAGCCAGCTCAGTAGATTCATCCAAGTGAGTGAGGCCGAAAGCAAGAAGGGAAGCACGACGTTTCTCTACTACTCGTTCTTCAACAATTGGGTGAATCGACTCCTTGACGCCCTCATTCCGCCACTTCGCATGTGGGCATTCAAGCTCTTGCTCGGCTCTTGCGGAGCACGCACAATGATTGACTACGGCTGTTACTTCCGATACTTCAAAAAAATTGACATTGGTTCTGGTGTCACCATCAATAGAGGTTTCCGAGTCTTTCCTTCGTACCAAGTGAAAAGCGCCCGAATTCAAATAGGTAACGATGTGATGATCGCGCCCGGAGTCACACTTCTTGGCGCAGGCCACGATCCGCACGACGGGTCGCTGTCCGACGTGGGCGATGCGATCGAAATCAGAGCCAAGGCATTCATTGGTGCAAACTCAACGATCCGCTATGGAGTCACTATCGGTGAAGGCGCCGTGGTCGCAGCCGGAGCCGTTGTCGTCAATGACGTTCCTGCTGGGGTCATAGTTGGCGGTGTGCCCGCCAGACCAATCAGTTGAGTAAAGCGCTCAATCAGCTCTTGATGTCGTAGCGGTACACGTTGGTGTCGCGCTTCTTGAATCCAATTCGTTGATACAGACGGTTTGCGGCCTCACGAGACGGCCGAGATGTCAGATCCACGGTTACTGCTCCTTTGTCCCGCGCAATTCTTAGCGCCTCACGATTCAACGCCTCACCAACGCCCTTACCGCGCGCAGATGAGTCGACCACCACGTCTTCGATCCACGCTCGCGCCCCCGTGGGGATAGGGAACACGACGAGAGTCAGTGAGCCAACGATCTGTTCGTCATCTCGAGCAATCAACAGCGAACAAGAATCTGAGCCAATGATATTCTCAAGATGCTCGCGTGAAGGGGGTGGGCTTGATGATGAGAGTTGTGGAATAAGTCGATCGAAAGCAGACACAAGTTCATCCGTCACCGTTGAGGCGGCTTCGATCTGAATTTCCACTCCTCAACCTTGCCATAACCCGACGCACTTTCCCCATACACTTCAAACATCGTGACTGCGCAGGTACCAGCTCCGTGACCCTCACGTTTCGGGCAAAGCGGCTCGGCGCAACCGCCATTTCTGCAGCGCCGCGAATTCTGATGCGTAAGCCCCTCAAGGGCTTCCGTGTGCTCACTTTTCACTCAATTGGCCACCCTGTTGATGGCGATCCTCATCTCATCTACAACATGCCGCCCAATGAATTCAAGATGCAGATCGCAGCAATCACCTCGTTCAGCATCAAGCACTCGATTCCGTTGGTTCCGTTCAATTCGGGTGTGGAACACGGCATAGCCATCACCTTTGACGATGGCTATGCCGACTTGCTCACCACCGTTGCTCCCTTGCTGAATGAACTGCAAATCCCGTTTCATCTCTTCATTACGCCCACCAAGTTGACATCCGGTGATCCGCGTTACCTCACATCTGAGCAATTGAAGGAACTCGCCGCTAATCCCCTCGTGTCGGTTGGCGCACATGGATATGAACACCGGCCACTGACCACCATGTCGACTTCGGAAGCTGAGCACGATTTACGGCGCAGTCGTACATCATTGGAGGAACTCCTCGGGGTTTCCGTTACCTCGATGTCGTATCCGTTCGGAAACGTCGATCCACCAACACGAGACGCTGTTGAGCGTTCCGGTTTTTCCCGAGCAGCATGCAGCAAATGGGGGTTCAATCACCGAGATACCGACCCCTTGATGTTGCGTCGAATCGACATGTGGGCACGAGATAGCGCATCGACGGTTGTTGACAAGGTCTGTGGAAACTGGAATTGGTTTGGCCGCTTCACATGAGCAACGCGAATGTTTCGGTCATTATCCCCGCTCACAACTCATCTTCCACGATCGTTCGAGCGCTCGACAGTGTCGTCAAGCAAAGCTGTCTACCGCTCGAAATCATCGTGGTCAATGACGCAAGCAAGGACGACACCGCGCAGACGGTCATCGAATACGCCCGATCGTCTTCCATTCCCATTTATCTTCACGATTTCGTGACAAACAAAGGGCCTGGCGCAGCGCGCAACTTTGGGTGGGACAACGCAAGGGGAGATTATGTGGCGTTCTTGGACGCTGACGACGTCTGGCACCCGCGGAAGATTGAAATTCAGTCCAGATTGATGGATGCCCTTCCCAAATTGGCAATGTCCTGTCACACCCATCACTTTGGCGTTGACGACCCTTGGGTCCATGACACAGAACGAGCCAAAGAAGTGACCCATGATCTCGAAGACTTCCTATGGAAGAATCGCTGCGCCACTCCCACGGTGATGTTCCGCCGTGCAATCCCTCAGCGATTTGATCCCAACCGGGTAATCATCGGTGTTGAGGACTATTTGCTGTGGATGCAAGTCGTTGCCTCGCACGGACCATGCCGAAAGATCGTCGCCCCACTGACACACTGCTCAAATCCCGCATTCGGTGGTTCAGGGTTGAGTGGGCGAATGTGGGCCATGGAACGTGGAGAGTTGGCGGTATTCCGTACCCTCCGCACCCAAGGGCTAATTGGCAGGCCCCGGCTAATCATCACGAGTGCATGGTCACTGTTCAAGTTTGTGACTCGCCTGATTGATCGTCGACTTATCCCGATTCGCAGTCGTCGTCGGTAGGGTGAGGGAACATGTCGTCGCTTGATCATGTGCGGTGGCTTTCCAAGCCAAGTCTGACGAGTCCAATCATTGTCACTGCCTTCACAGGATGGAACGACGCGGCAGACGCGGCCTCCAATGCAGTGCGCAATCTGATCGAAGGCTGGCATGCCACGCCACTCGCCGAGATCGATCCTGAGGCCTACACCGACTTCGCCACGGTTCGTCCGCACGTGCGCATCAAAGAAGGCGGTCAACGAAACATCGTCTGGCCCACCGTTGGTCTCTGGCATGTTGCCGGTGCTGGTGGGGATCTGATCCTCGTTCTCGGACCCGAGCCCAGCCTCCGCTGGAGGTCGTTCACCGATCAACTGATGGGCGTTGCGGATCACTTCGACGCCTCGATGATCGTCACACTTGGCGCACTTCTCGCCGATGTTCCCCACAGTCGACCCGTGCAGATCATCGGTACCGCTTCCGATGCCGACATGATCGAGCGATTCGACCTCCAGCGATCGCGGTACGAAGGCCCCGTGGGAATCGTCGGCGTGATCCACGACGCTTGCGAGCTTGCTTCGTTGCCGTCCGTCGCCCTGTGGGCGGCAGTGCCTGCGTATGCCTCGCAAGTTCCCTCACCAAAGGCATCCCTATCGCTCATGCGCCGTGCCTGCGAAATCATCGGTACGCCCGCCCCCGTCGCCACCGTCATGAGCATGGTGGCGAAGTACGAAGAACAGGTCGACTCACTCGTGAGTGACGACGAGGATCTGGCTGCATACGTCGAGCGACTCGAGACGATGACCGACAGTGGCATGAGCCTCGACGACGAAGTGGACGACGGGCAGCTGCAATTCGATTTCGCCGTCGACACCGGTGACGACGCCGCCGATGCCTCGACGCTGATGGACGAAGTGGAACAATTCCTGCGCGAGCAGGGTGACACAAACTAGATCAGTCTCGCCAACGCCTCCGCACACCTGGCTGGCGCACTGTCGTCCACGTGCAAAAACAGCGACGGTTCGATCAACTCCACCTCCATGATCGATGCCGATCCATCGGGCGAACTCACCATGTCCACTCGCGCATACGCCGGCAATACGCCGAATCGACTCGCCACCATCTGCATCACCCGATCACCCAATTCGAGCTCGTGACTCGACGGTTGGCGGGGGCTGATCTCTTCCTCCACATACAGTCCGTTGTGCGTGGCATCTCCATTACGGAAGATCGCACCCTTGCCAAATGCGTGGCTGAATTGACCGGAGAAGTACAGCAAGCCCGTCTCCCCCATCTCG
>CAZWKD010000072.1:0-1257 GCA_964633985.1 uncultured Acidimicrobium sp.
GGCATGGCGTTGTTACGAGTGGAGGCGACACGTGCTGCCGCACCGAGGGCCTCTGCCAGTACTTCGCGTTCGACACGGAACTTCATCGCGGCTCCATTGTTATTTGTGGATGTATGGATATATCTCTAATAACCGTAATAAGGGCTGTGAACTGTGGACGACGAGGTGATTTCCGTGCAACGACACGGGTGAGCGATCCACGATCTTGCGAATGACACGCCACATCTTGCACGGATGTGGTTTTGCTCTCGGTGAACAACCTCAGGTTGTCCACCTGTTGTGCACGCGTCGCCCACATGGTCGTCCCCAGAGTCATGACGTCTTGAACTTCTGCACCAATTCGGTGACCTGGTCGAACACTTGCTTGCGCTCCTTCATCATTCGTTGCGTCTTGTCGACGGCATGGATGACGGTGGTGTGGTCGCGACCACCGAACAATCGAGCGATTGCCGGGTAGCTGAGGTCGGTGAGTTCGCGGAAGACATACATGGCCGTTTGACGGGCGGCCACCAGCGGGCGCTGACGACTCTTGCCGCGCAAGGCCTCGACTTCGAACCCGAGGTGCTCGGCGATCTCTGCCAAGAGCTGCTCATCGGATCGCGGCTTCGGTGCGGTGCGGTTGAGCAGGTCGGTGAGCAGGGTCTGGGCCATGTCGACGTCTACCTGGGTCTTGTTCAACGAGGCGTAGGCGGCAACACGAATGAGTGCGCCTTCCAACTCACGAATGTTGGTGGTCACCTTGCTGGCGATGAACTCGAGCACCTCGTTGGACACGCTGGTGCGCTCCCGCTCCGCTTTGTTGCGCAAAATGGCGAGGCGGGTCTCCATGTCTGGCGGCTGAATGTCGGTGATCAGGCCCCAACGGAAACGACCACGCAGGCGATCTTCCAGGGTGGGGATGGCGTCCGGCATGCGGTCGGACGAGATGACGATCTGCTTGTTGGCACCGTGGAGCGAGTTGAAGGTGTGGAAGAACTCTTCTTGCAACCCTTCCTTGCCTTCCATGAATTGGATGTCGTCGATCAAGAGCACGTCCACTTCGCGGTAACGCTTCTTGAACGCCGCGATGGTGTTGTTACGAATGCCATCGACGTACTCGTTGAGGAACGTCTCGGTCGACACGTAACGCACTTCGTAATGCGCGTAGTTCTGGTGCACGTAGTAGCCGATCGCGTGCAGTAGGTGGGTCTTACCCAAACCGGCGGAACCGTAGATGAAGAGCGGGTTGTACGACCTGCCCGGGGTTTCGGCGACGCG
>CAZWKD010000072.1:1357-4330 GCA_964633985.1 uncultured Acidimicrobium sp.
TCCACAAGGCTGTCCACAGGGTGTGGATAGCCCTTCGGTGAGGATGAAGGGAACGCGACCGTAGCAGGTTGTCCACAGGGGAGAAAAATGGACTTCGACCGCTAGAGTGCTCTGCGTTGTAGTCCCGCTGCAAGGCGATCTTGTGGCGAAATTGATGGCAAAGGCCCGGTTTCGGAGCCGGAGCGAGGAACCCATGAAGCGCACATTTCAACCCAACAACCGCCGCCGGTCGAAGAAGCATGGCTTTCGCAACCGTATGAGCACCCGTGCCGGACGAGCGATCCTGAAGTCGCGCCGGGCCAAGGGCCGCTACAAGCTCTCCGCTTGATAGGACGAATTTCCCAAAAAGGTGTGTTCGAGCGGTTGGCTCGCGAGGGTCGGACCGCCCGGGCCAAAGGCCTGTGGGTGTCGGCGATGACAGATTCTTCGGTGGGCGAGGCCCACGTGGCATACGCCATTGGGCGTAAAGCAGGTGGCGCCGTGCAACGGAACCGCCTCCGCCGCCAACTTCGCCACATTGTGCGTTCGTGCGAACACGCTCTGCGTCCGGGCTGGTATCTCGTGGGGGTGTCCGCGGGAGTGAGCAGCCTCTCATTTCAACAAATGGAGTCGACCTTGACCCGACTGCTCCACGAGGCACAGCAATGAAGGCGTGGATGTTGCGGGCGATCCGCTGGTACCAAAGCCAGCGTGAGGGCTACCCCTCCCCTTGCCGATTCTTCCCAACGTGCTCGGAATACGGCTACGAGGCCATTGAGCAGCACGGCGCCCTGCGCGGCGGCTGGCTCACTCTGCGACGATTGGTGCGTTGCCGACCGTTTGGCCCGAGCGGTGTCGACCTGGTGCCCGAACCCCACGAGCACATGAGTTCTACGAGAAAGAGTCATCGACATGTTTGAGCTTGCGGCGAGATTGATCGCGTTCTTCTATTCAGGCACCCACAACTACGCGATCGCCATCGGCCTCGTGGCCGTGGTGGTGATGTTGATCATCACTCCACTCACCCTGAAGAGCACACGCGGCATGCTCGAGATGCAGAAACTGCAACCCGAGATGCGTCGGTTGCAAGCCGAGTTCCGCGGTGATCGTCAGAAGTTGAACGAAGCAATGATGAAGCTCTACCAGGAGCGCAAGATCAACCCGCTCGCCTCATGCTTGCCACTGCTCGCGCAGATGCCGGTGTTCATCATCATGTTCCGCGCGTTGAGCGGATTGATCAATCGTGGTCCTGACGGCACGTTCATGCCGAAGTATCTCGACAAGGGATCAGAGTTGTACCAGTCGCTGATTGGCAATTCAGAAATGCTGTCGTTCGGTATCGATCTCTCGCACACGCCAATCGATGCGGTGCGCGAAGACTTCCTCTCTGGATTGATCTATGTCGGCCTCGTCGTGGCATTGGCCGGCGTGTATTGGATTCAGCAACGCATGGTGGCGTCGCGCACGGTGAGCCCGACGATGTCGGCAACCCAAGCGAAGATCCTGCAATACATGCCGGTGGCATTCGCCTTCTTCCAGTTGATCCTGCCGACGTCGCTCGTCGTGTATTACATCGTGCAGGCATTCGTGCGTATCGCGCAGCAGTACTACATCACGAAGCGCTTCTACGGCGGTGAGGACTCGCTCGGCCGACAAGCACAAGCAGCCGGAGCGCAAGCACGCGAGATCGCTGCAGAAGAAAAGAAGTCGAAGAAGGATTCGCCGAAGGTGGATCCGAACCAACCATTCGTAAGCAAGCGCGTGACCCCACCAAAGGGAGCCGCAAGCAAGCGACCGACGCCGCCCGGAAAGAACCGCAGCGCGTCGGTGCAACGTAAGAAGAAATGACGACCAGACGGCGCTGCTAGGCGCGTCGTCACGAGAGAGGAATCAACATGGAATGGGTAGAAACCACCGCTGAATCGATCGAAGAGGCGAAGAGCTTGGCCCTCGATCAACTTGGAGTTGCCGAAGAGGATGCCGAGTTCGAGATTCTCGAGGAACCGAAGCAAGGCTTGTTTGGGCGTCTCCGCGGCGAAGCGCGAGTGCGGGCCCGTGTGCGCCCAACTGCAGTGCGAGCCAAGGCTGATCGCCGGGGCGATAAGCGCAAGAAGTCGGACAACCGTCGCTCTGGCGAGCGAGCACCGAAGGCGCAGAAGCAGCAGCGTGAGCCACGTGAACCGCGGCAGAAGCGTGAAGGTGACCCGGCGGTCGATCCCGCCACGGTGAGTGCTGCTGCCACCACATTCCTTGAGGGTCTGTGCTCAGCTGCAGGCCTGAAGGCCACGGTCCAGGCCACCACGAGTGGCGAGGACATCGACGTCAACGTCACGGGCGAGGGCGTGGAGATGTTCGTGGGCACGAAGGGCAGCACCCTGCTTGCCGTACAGGACCTCACCCGAGTGGTGAGCCAGCGCCGGTTGGGCGACCACGACACCCACCTCCGAGTGGACATTGCCAGTTATCGCGAGAAGCGCAAGGACGCGCTCAGCCGCTTTGCCCGCAAGGTAGCCAACGACGTGCTGGAGAGTGGTCAGCCACGCGTGCTGGAGCCAATGAATTCGGCTGATCGCAAGATCGTGCATGACACATTGATCGATGTGGCTGGAGTGGTCACCCGTTCCCAAGGCCAGGATCCCCACCGCCGTGTAGTGGTGGCTCTCGCTGGCGACGACGACCAGGCAGAGTAAACCCCATGTCCGAGTGGGAGCACCATTCGGGCCTCCAGGCGGTGCTGGGCGAGGCCCAGCGAGTAGGCGCCCTCGGGCGCGCCCCCATCGATGAGGTGATTCGGCATGCCGTCTCGTTCGTCCATGCTCTCCCCTTGTCGGTGCGCTCCTGCGTCGATCTGGGGACAGGGGCGGGAGTGCCGGGGCTGGTCCTAGCGGTTGCGCGTCCAGACCTGCAGATGACCCTTGTCGACCGGCGCGAAAAACGAACCGATGCGCTGCATCGAGCGGTCCGCTCGCTGGGGGTCGAGGCCAACACAGAGAT
>CAZWKD010000073.1:0-4308 GCA_964633985.1 uncultured Acidimicrobium sp.
CGACTAGGTCGTGGCGATTGCTTGCATGATGTCCACCTTCGTCGCGCGACGTGCGGGATACACCGCGGCAATCACGCCGATGATGAAGGCAAGAATCAGGATCACGATCGTCGAACCGAGCGGCAGTCGAAATGCAGCGATGCCGTCATCGGCCAGCGTGCCGATGAGCGCGAGTCCCTCGCCGATCCCGAGCACTACGCCCACCACTGCGCCAAACATCGACGTGATGATGCTTTCACCCACGACCGTGAGACGCACCTGGTTGCGCGTCATACCGACGGCGCGGAGCAGACCAATCTCGCGACGGCGCTCGAAGACCGAGAGCAACAGGGTGATCACGATGCCGACCACCGCGATGACGATCGAGAGAGCCAGTAGGCCGTAGATCAAGCCGAGGATCTGGTTGATCTGGTTGGCCTGGGCGTCGATGAACTCCTCGCGGCTCTGCAGCGTGCCGAGGCCACGCTGTTCTGACACCGCGCCGAGGGCCGCTCGTGCGTCTTCTTCGGAAACTCCGTCTTTCATCACCACGTAGATGATCGAGTCGAACAGCGAGTTCGTCGTGCCGGCGAATGCATCGCGGTTGATCACGTAGGACCCGAAGAATCCATTCGGCACGAAGGTTCCTTCGATGGCGAGGTCCTTCACCGTTCCGTCCACGAATTTCATCTCGAGCGTGTCGCCAAGTTGCCAACCTTCGGTGGTGGCGCGGTTGTTGCTGACGATCACGCCATTTGCCGAGAGTGTGGTCTGGTCACCCTGCACCATGTCGAGATCGACCAGTCCAGAAGCGGTGGCTGGGTTGATCACCTGGACGAAGCGGCCCTCGCCATCCAGCTCGACGGTGGCGAAGCCGAGTCCAGTGGCTTGCTGTACTTCGGGAAGGCCCGCGACTTCATCAGACAACGAGATGGGAAGTCCGCCGAAGCCGTTCTGCGGGGCAGAGATGGCATAGTCGCCACCGAACTGTTCGCCGATCACGCTGCGAATTTCGCTGCGCACACTGGCAGCAAACGCGGAGAACGCCGTGACGAGTGCGACGCCGATGAGCACCGGTGCGACGGTGCCGGCAGTGCGTCGAGGATTGCGTGCGGCGTTTTGACGCGCCATCGCACCGGTCACGCTGCGGCGGGCGAGCGGTGCACCGAGCCCGAGTGCAACAGGCTTGGCAATGAGTGGTCCGTAGATGATGACCGCAGCGAACACGCACACGACACCAACGCCGAGCAACCAGTCGTTCACCCCGGTTGCGGCAGCCACGTGTGCCGCGACACCAATCACTGCAATCACTGCGCCAATCACGAAGCGGAACCTGCGGCTACCGATGCGCTCGATTGCCGTATCGCGCATTGCTGCGAGAGGCGGCACTCGTCCGGCACGCAGTGCCGGAAACACTGCCGAGAACAAGGTGACCAGTGTTCCGACGATGATCGTCGTGGCGACACGACCACCGCGAATTGCTAGTCCGCTGGTCGGGATGTCGACCCCGAATGCAGCGAGCAATGCGCTCAGTCCGCGAGAGAGTCCGATACCCACCACGAAGCCGAGGATCGAGCCGAGAACGCCGATGATGAGTGCCTCCACGATCACGTTGGTCGTCACTTGCTTGCGGCTCGCACCGATGGCACGCATGAGCGCGTTCTCGCGGAGTCGCTGAGCGGTGGTGATGGAGAACACGTTGTAGATCACGAAGCAGCCGATGCCGAGTGCGATCAACGAGAAGATGGTGAGGAACGTGCTGAGGAAGCCGACAACGGCACCGATCTGGTCCTTCGTCTCTTCGGCAATTTGCAGTCCTGTGAGTGTCTCGAGCTTGAGCGACGGGTCGAGAGCTGCGTCCACTGCCGCGGCCAGTTCCTCTTGCGACAACGAACCATCACCCTGGATGAGGAATGCATCGACGAAACCTGGACGGAGCAGGAATTCCGATGCAGTTTGCTGGTCGAACAGGGCGAAGGTGGCGCCGCCGGGGGATGAGATGTCGCCGTAATTGGCGATGCCGACGAGGGTGAACTCACGGCTACCCGATTGTGCGTTGACGCGAACGGTGTCACCGACGACGAAGTCGCCATTCTCTGCAGAGGCACGGTCCATCACCATCTCGGTGGGGCCATTCGGCAGTCGCCCGTCTTCGATGTTCCACAAACCAGCCACACTCGCCGAGGCGATGCCTCCGAACGTCGGGGGTCCGTTGTCGGAGCCGAGTGGCGTGCCGTCCTTGCCGATGATTCTGGCAAACGCCTGAATGTCTCCCGTGGCGTCCTTCACGCCTGGCACGGCGAGCACTGAGTCCAGCGCTTCGATTGGCGTACCGGCTCGTTGCTCGCCACCGAAGGGCACCTCGATGAAGTTGGTGGAACGAACGTAGGCATCCACATCGCGGAACACGTCGGTAAAGAGACGGTCGAACGTGCGTGACAGGGTGTCGGAGAAGATGAACGTGCCGGAGAGAAAGCCGGTTCCGAGGATGATGGCGAGTGAGGTGAGGATGAGGCGGCCCTTGCGGGCGAGCGACATCTTGAGCGACAGCGAGAACATCTACTCGCCGAGGTGCTTCAGATAGTCGAGCACCTTCTCAGGATTCGGCTCGGTCATTTCGCCGGCAATCTTGCCGTCCTTCAGGAACACGATGCGGTCGGCATAACTGGCGGCAATCGCATCATGGGTCACCATGACGATGGTCTGTCCGAGATCAGTTACTGCGCGGCGCATGAAACCGAGTACTTCTCCACCCGTCTTCGAGTCGAGGTTTCCGGTCGGTTCGTCAGCGAAGATCACCGACGGCTTGCTGGCCAGTGCGCGAGCCACGGCGACACGCTGCTGTTGACCGCCTGAGAGTTCGCTCGGGCGATGCTCAAGTCGGTCGCGGAGACCGATCGTGTCGATCACCTGGTTGATCCAAGCCATGTCGCCCTCGTGCCCGCCGAGAGACAGCGGCAACATGATGTTCTCCATCGCGTTCAGCGTGGGGATCAGGTTGAACGCCTGGAAGACGAAGCCCACCTGCTCGCGGCGGAGCGTGGTGAGCTCTTTGTCGCTGAGGGACTCGAGTTGGGTGTCTCCGATGGCCACACTTCCGCTCGTCAACGAGTCGAGACCGGCGACGCAGTGCATCAGCGTGGACTTGCCCGAGCCGCTCGGGCCCATGATCGCGGTGAACTTGCCCTTTTCGAATGCGATGGTGACGCCATCCAAGGCCCTCACTTCGCTGTCGCCTTGGCCGTAGATCTTGCTCGCGGCGGTTGCCGTTGCGGCTGCTTGAGTCATGTCCAACAGCCTACGGGCGAACCACTACTGGCTCAGGGTCGGCACGAGCAGGGACGACTGTGCGCCAAATGTCACGAATCGAGGTCGATCCCAAAATGCCGAGCGAAGTACGCGTAGTACTCGGCGTCTTCGAGCAGTGCACCGAGTGCCACCCATTCCTCGTCACTCATTGACTTCCGTCCCGCCGTCACTTCTTTGCCACCCCACGAACACGCGTAACGCAGGCGAGGGTCGTCGGTGACGATCGCGTGGTGGATCACACCGGCCACCTCTTCTGCAGGGCTTGCGCTTCCTGCTCCTACTTCGTAGAACCGGAACATGCGTCGGTAATGCGAGTCGTACTCACCGGACGTATTCGGGGCGTCGATGTTCTTGCCGAAGATCGACGAGCGAGTGATACCCGGCTCGATGATCGCCACGCGTATACCGAACGGGGCAACTTCGTGGGCGAGTTCTTCACTGAGACCCTCGAACGCCCACTTCGAGGTGACATACGGGGCTTGGGCGATGGCGGCAAGTCGTCCGACCACGGAGGTGACGTTGACGATCGTTCCACTTCGACGTCCGCGCATCTTTGGCAGCACTTGCTTGATGCACCGCAGCGAACCGAGGACGTTCACGTTGAACGCGTCCAGGTACTGCTCGAGCGAGGCCTCTTCGACCACGCCATTTCCCCCGATGCCCGCGTTGTTCACGAGGACGTCGACGTGTCCGGCGAGACCATGGATCTCGTCGAATGCAGCGACCACTGACTGATCGTCGGCCACGTCCATTTCGACTAGCTCCACGCTCGTGGAGCTCTTCTCGGCGTGGGCAAGCAACTTGTCGGCCTTGTTCACGCTGCGCACGGTGGCGAACGTCCGCCAACCCGCGCTTGCCAGATGGACGGCTGTGGCTCGTCCGATGCCCGTGTTGGCTCCCGTCACGACGGCAATTGGACGAGCGTTCGAGTTCATTCGTCCGAGGCTATGTGATCGCCGACTGTCGTTCCCGAGGCGCTCGGGGTTAGTCTCCGCCCATGAACCAGTCGTTGCCAAGAAC
>CAZWKD010000074.1:0-4101 GCA_964633985.1 uncultured Acidimicrobium sp.
ATGCGATGCTCGATGCGTCAACCTGGCGCTATCGCAGCATGCTCACCAGCGAAGAAGTGACGGCGAGCGTCGATCAGTACGGACTGGTCGTCAACGACACGACATTCGAGCGCGTCGACTGACGCCACCAACTACTCGACGATCGACTGGTAGACGAGGCTGCGCAGGTACGGGCGAATCGGGTGCGTCGTGGACGGGATCAGCTGCGTGAAGAACATCGCCGAGATCTCCTCCACCGGGTCCACCCAAAATGCCGTGCTCGCCATGCCACCCCAGCCATATGTGCCGTTCGGGCACGCCACGCGCGTCTTGGCCTGATCGATCACCACGGAGAACCCGAGGCCGAATCCGAGACCGTCGTAGAACACTTCCTCGCCGAGCGTGCGACCGAATGACGTGATGTCGGTGTTGTTCGGCAGGTGGTTCATCGTCATCATGTCGATCGTGGTCGGCGAGACGATCCGCACGCCGTCCAATTCGCCACCGTTTTCCAACATCTGTAGGAAGCGCCAGTAGTCGTGCGCAGTGGAATACAAACCACCGCCGCCGGAGAGAGCACGTGGCTGCTTGAACGCCGTCTTCGCTGCCGCCTCGATCAACGACTTGCCACCCGTGGCAGCGTCGTATTGATACAGGGCAGCCAAACGATCGGCCTTGCTTTCGTCCAACCAGAACGAGGTGTCGTGCATCTTCAGCGGCGCAAAAATGCGCTTGGCGAAGAACTCATCGATGGTCATGCCCGACACCACTTCGACCAGTCGACCGACGATGTCGGTCGACACGCTGTAGTTCCACGAAGTACCCGGCTCGAAGCACAGCGGCAGCGCGGCAAACGAGTCACACGCCTCTTCGAGCGATGCGCGATTGCCGATCCCGAACTCGAAACCGGCACGACGGTAGATGTCGTCCACGGCATCGAAGTAGTTGAAGCCATAGGTCATGCCAGAGGTGTGGGTGAGCAGGTGCCACACACGCATCGGCTCGCGCGTCGGTTGGGTGATCGGCTTCAGCGACGATCCGCCGGTGAGCACTCGCATGTCGGCAAACGAGGGAATGTACGTCGACACGGGATCAGTGATCTGCAGCCGTCCCTCCTCCACCAGCATCATCAGCGCAATCGAGGTGATCGGCTTGGTCATCGAATAGATGCGGTAGATCGTGTCCGTCGTGGTGGGTTTGTTCGCCTCCACGTCGCGGTGTCCGTAGGTGGAGAGGTACGCGATGCGTCCGTAGCGCGCGACGGCCACGGTGTATCCGGGCAGTCGTCCGTCGTCCACGTAGCGACGGAAGTGTTCGTCGATGCGGTCCAGACGCTTGCCGTCGAGTCCCACTTCTTGCGGGTCGATACCGCGAGCGATCTCAGCCATGACTACCTCCGACGAGATCCTACGACCGCTCTACTTGAGCAGCGAAAGGAGCCACGCGTCGAGCGCAGGGGCAACGTCCTCACGCTGACGGGCGAACTCGATCACGGCCTTCAACCAACCAAGCGGAGTGCCCGTGTCATAACGATCGATGTCGCTCACCACGCCGAGCACCTTGCGCTCATTCGCACCAAGCAGTAACGCATCCGTCAGTTGAATCTCTCCGCTTGCGGCCGGCGCCAAACCGGCCAACAAGTCGAACATCTCGGGCATCAACACGTAACGGCCGATCAAGATGAGATCACTCGGCGACTCCTCCGGCTTCGGCTTCTCCACCACACCGGTCACCGTCACTTCACCGGTCGCGCTTGGCGCACTAGTTGTCGTGACGACGCCGTAGCTCGCCACCTCACTCATCGGCACCTGCTTCAACCCGACGACCGACTTGTTCTCCTGCTCGCACATCGCCACCATCTGGCGGAGCAGAGCCGGGCCACCCATCAACTCGTCGGGCAAGAGGAGCGTGAATGGTTCGTTGCCCACTTGCTCGCGCGCACACGAGACCGCGTGGCCGAGCCCCCGCGGCTCATTCTGCAGCGCGAACACCACCTCGACGTCGCCGCCGATGCGCTCGAGCCGATCGGCCAACTCCCCGCGGCCAGTGTCGCGAACGCGCTTTACGACCTCCGCCGACGGCTGCACGTACTGCTCGATTGCCGGCTTGTTGGGGCTCGTGACGATCACGATTCGCGTCGCTCCCGCACCGATCGCCTCGTCCATCACCAACTGAATCGCCGGTGTGTCGAAGATCGGCATCAACTCCTTTGGCACCGCCTTCGTCGCGGGAAGGAATCGCGTTCCCATCCCGGCAGCCGGGATCACGGCAGTGCGTATCGCCACGCATGCATCCTAGGATTGGGCGCGCTATGCCCACCTATGTCTACAAATTCATCGACTCTGGCGAGACGATCGAGGTGCAGCAAGCCTTCACCGACGAGCCGTTTACCGAGCTCGCCCACCCGAAGGACGGCGTGGTGCGCAAGGTGAAGAAGGTGTTCACACCAGTGGGCGTGACCTTCAGGGGTGGCGGCTTCTACAAGACCGACAGCCGTTCCGGTTCATCCAGTTCGTCGAGCACCACCACGTCTTCCACCACGAGCGCCACATCGAGCGACTCGAGCGCGAGTTCCACTCCTGCCGCCTCGACGCCCTCGACGACAAGCACCAGCACCAGCTCGTCGGACTGAACGCACACATGGGTGGCCTCGCCCATGTTCGACAAACTGCCTCCATTCGTGCACGTGGCTGCACGACTCCTCGCCCGCGCTCGGCGCATCATCGCCCGTGAGTTCGTCCTCATCCAACGTGACTCGAAGCATCAAACCATTGCGATATTGGTGTTCGCCGGCACCTGTGCACTCACCTTCGGCCTCGCACTACATGGCATGCAACGTGCTGAGGCGCGTCTGTCTGCACGTGTCATCGCCTATTACGCACTGCGCGACTTCGCCCCGGGCGAGGTAATCGACACCGCATCGGTACTCGCGCAACGCATTCCACAGATTGCCGTCGCGCCATCCACGCTTACGAGCACGCCCGCATCACTCATCGCGCGGCAACACGTGGCAAAAGGTGACGTGTTCAACAGCACCAACGTGCACACCGATCCACAACTTCACGTACCACCCGGGTGGCGACTCGTGATGGTGGTGCCGGTCATTCCGATGCCCAACCTTGCGCCCGGCTCGAAAGTCGACATCGTCGTCAATGCCGAGGTGGTCACCGCTCGTGTGCTCGTTACCGACGTCATCGACGACGGTCGACAGGTGTTGGTGGCGGTACCGGCAGAGCACGCCGCCGTGGTGGCCACGCTCGCCGTCGCCAGCGAAATCAGCCTGATCTCGAGCTAAGCGCGAAACCCGGCGAACACGAGTCCGAGTACCGCGACTCCCACCACCACTCGGTAGGCCACGAACGGGCCGAACGAGCGGAAGCGCAACAGTCGCATCATCCCCCAGATTGCACACCAGCCAGAGATCGCTGAAGCGACGATGCCGACGATCATCGGAGTCAGCAGGCCATCGGGAATGCCATCGGCAACGAGCGAGGCAATTTGAAACACCACGGCACCACCGATGATCGGGATGCTCATCAAGAAGCTCACGCGTGCTGCCGAGTCACGGTCGAAGCCGCGCATACGCGCCAGCGTGATCGTGATCCCTGACCGCGAGGTTCCGGGGTTGAGCGCGAGGATCTGGGCTGCACCAATGAGCAGCGCATCACGCAGCGTGAACTCAGTCGCCGTGCGCGAGCCGCGCAGGCGATCAGCCCACCACAACACCAGTCCAAAGCCAATCAACGACACTGCGATCCACTCAGGATCCCCGAGCACCGCGATGTCATCTTCGAAGACCACGCCGACGAGCCCTGCAGGAATCGCCGATGCCACGAACAGCCAGGCTTGCAATCCCACTTTCCTGTCCGCACGCCGTGGGGCCACCACTGCAAGCACACCGTGACGCACGTAGGGAACGAGGTCGCGCCGGAGGTACGCGATCACCCCGACGAGTGTCCCGAGGTGCAGGGCTGTGTCGAATGCCAGACCCACTTGTGGGTCGGCGAAGTCTTCCCAGCCGAACAACCACGGCACGAGTTCCAAGTGGCCGCTCGATGAGATGGGCAGGAACTCAGTCAGTCCCTGGACGACCCCCAGGACGATCGCATGCAGGAGGTCCAC
>CAZWKD010000075.1:0-4099 GCA_964633985.1 uncultured Acidimicrobium sp.
TCCCCGGCTCGCCATGCGCATCACCGTGGCCAGCGCTCTCCTCACGATCAACTGGTCGATGTTCGTTTGGGCGGTGGTCAACGAACACGTGGTCGAAACTGCGCTCGGCTACTTCATCTCACCGATCCTCACGACGGCTCTTGGCGTCGTGAGGTTGAGCGAGAAACTCTCGGCACGTCAAAAGACTGCAATGACTTTCGCCGCCTTGGGCTTGATCATTCTCACCTTCGCATACGGGCGGGTTCCGTGGATTGCGCTTGCCATTGCGGGTTCGTGGAGCATGTACGGCTACCTGAAGAAGAACGTGCCGCTCGACTCACTCGTCAGCCTGACTGCCGAGGTAACCGTACTTGTCGTACCAGCAGCGATCTTCCTTCTCGTCATCTGGCAGCGCGACTTCAGCGTCGCGTCGAACGCCTCACCCTCAGAGTGGTTCCTCGTTTCGCTGACGGGAACCGTGACCGCGGTGCCTCTGCTGTTCTTTGGCGCAGCATCTTCACGAACGCCGTTGTCCCTGCTCGGACCGATGCAGTACATCGTTCCAACCATCTACTTCGTGCTCGGCTGGGCGGTATTCGACGAAGAAGTGACGACCACGAAGTTCATCGGATTCTCGATGATCTGGGTGTGTCTAGTTCTGGTAGTGCTCGAATTGATCGGCACTCGCCGCTCGAGCGAGCGACCAGCTACAGAAGCGCTCTGAGAATCCGAGTCAGTTCACGGGGCCGATCACCCTGGACGCTGTGTCCTGCGCCGTCCACCACGTGCACGGCGGCATCCGGTCGACGTCGAACGAGTTCTGCCACGTCCTCGTCATCGACCACCGGTGACAATGCTCCGCGCACGAGATTGACTGGGCACGCCAATCGGTCGACCAGTGACCACAGCTCGCTCGAGACGATCTGCTCGCGTCCACCGTGAGCACGACGGCGGTCGTACTTCCATTGCCATGTGCCGTCAGCCAATTGCTTGGCGTTGTGCAGGATTCCCCGTCGCAGACTCGATTCTGAACGGGTCGGATTGTGCTCGAGTGTGCGGCGAAGCAAGTCTTCGAAACTGGGAAACGTTTGTGGGCCATTGATGAAGTCGGTCACTGCCTTGACCTTCGTCGGCGTCACGCCGGGCGTGATGTCCACCAAGGTCAAGTTGCGCACGAGGTGCGCGTGACGCGAGGCGAGAACGAGGCTCGTGAGTCCACCGAGGGACATGCCGACCACCAGTCGCGCGTTCGGAGCATGTGTCGCCACCGCAGTGGCAACTTCATCAGCCATCGTTTCGAGCGGGTACTCACCTGTCTCGCTCCAGGCCGAGTGACCATGACCGGGAAGGTCGACGGCCAAGAGGTCGACACCGAGGTCGAGGGCAACGGTGTCCCACGTGTGCGCGTTCTGTCCCCCGCCATGAACGAGGACAAGTTGAGGATCGCCAGATCCCCACTTCAATGCCGAAATCTCCCGTCCGTCCGCCAACGAAGTGCTGACCCGAGCAACGACAGGAACGGTGACCAATCCGAGCGCGAACTCAGCAATGTTCTCGTGGAACAACCCGAACTCGTCGTAGTGCGACTGGGTCATGAGTTCAGGCTAGGCAGTCGCCATCGCTCACGGCACAGTGGTTGCGACCGTGGTGGGAGGAATGGTCGTCGGTGGCACCGTCGAAGAGGTAGTCGTCGTGTAGTTCGGATCAGGTTTGTCGAACGGCGGCGGCGGTGAGCCATATTCCTCCGGCTCCTTGATTCCGTCGAACACATAGACACGATCGCCGTACGCAACGAGTGCCGGGAAGTACCTAGCTATCGACATGGGAATACGAATGCATCCGTGCGACGCCGGCTCGAGAGGAACGAGGATGGCACCGTGCACAGCGATACCGAAGTTGAAATAGACGGGGTTGTACATGCTCCCCAACCGCGACTCGCGCGTTCCTTGTTTACGGTTGTAGAAGTAGAAGATTCCGGGCGGAGTCACTGCCTCGCCGCAGAGTCCAATCTTGATCTGCTTCATGGTGTTGTTGCCGTCTTCGCCCGGGTCGATCGTTACCTCTTCGCACCATGGCTCGTTGGAGCCCGATGAAATGTGGGTGATCAACATCACCTCGGTCTCCTTGAACACCACCATCACCTGTTCGGGCAAATAGATCTCTACGTGAGACGGCGAATCCGCATCCCTGCGGGGTGTCACCTCCACGTTCGACTGCATCGTGTACCACATCTCGGGAGTGACGACACCCGTGGCTTCCTTGCGCGGTGTCTTCAAGACCAACTTCTCGAACGCCCAAACCGCTTGCTTCGTAGCTTGCCCAAAGACTCCATCAAGTGGGCCCGGATCGAATTTCAACTGAGCAAGTCGCACCTGGAGTCGCAGCACGTCATCGCCCTTCAAACCCTCCCGAAGTCGACGATCCAACGGCGCCTTGGGCAGGGTGGTCGTCGTCACCGAGACGTCTGAAGTGGTCGTCGGTGACAGAGTTCGATCAGAGTCGTCACTATTGACCACCGCGACTGCCACGACGGTCAGGAGCACGGCGATCGAGAAGAGAGCTGGACGCCAGCGGTCGTATGCGTTCATGGCTTATCGGGAGAAATCGCGTTGAGTTCCCGTCGCAATGCGAAGGCCTCTTTCAGGATTTTCAAGATCACGTTCGGTGAACTCAGGGTAGATACGCCACGAGTGCGAGGGAAATAGTCGACGCCGAACTGCACGACTTCCATGCCCATCTTGCGCGCTGAGACCATCAACTCCGCATCGATGAATGAGCCCTCGCTCTTCAACTCGATGCGATCGAGCACTCGCCGGCGGACGAGCTTGAACGCAAAGTTCACGTCCCTGAATCGACACCCGAAGAGCACCCTCACGAGCAAGTTGTAGAAGAAGGAGTAGATCACTCGCACGTAGCCCTCTCCCGTGCGATCAAAGCGGTACGCAGCGACGACATCTGCCTCGTATTGGTGCATCAACCTCAGTGCTTTGTGCAACTCCCGCATGTCGAAGGGCAGGTCGGCATCCGTGTACAACACGATGTCCCCAGTGGAGGCGACAAAACCTGACTTCATCGATCCGCCCAACTTGCGGTTCACGGGGTGGTGCACCACCTTCACCCGAGGGTTTGCTGCGCTGGCCGCATCCGCAAGTCGAGGTGTCGCGTCCGTACTGGCATCGTCCACGATCACCACTTCATAGTCAGTGATCGTCCCCGCAGCCATCAGCTCTTCGGAAATCTCGGTGGCGGCATTCACCGCACGTTCCAAGTACTCCTCTTCATTCCACATCGGAAAGAAGATCGAGAGTTGACCGAATCGAGCAGCCGACATTTCGCGATCAGGCTAACTGCGGACCCATGCGTTGTACCCTTCAGGACGTGTCAATGGAAGTCCCGCTCCCACCAAGACAACGTCCTTCGGGGCTCGACAAACCGTGGGGCGCCATTGTCGTCATCTCATGGGTGCTCATCACTGCCGCGCTTGCTGCTGCCGCGGTGACCGGTCGGAACATCGGCAAGCCCACGTGGTGGCTCGGCACCGAATCTGATCCCGCCTGGCCAGTGTTGTGGGTCGTGCCATTCCTTGCTCCGATTGCTGTCATCGTTTGCACCATTACCGCGGGGCGTTGGGCTCCTTTCGCTGGAATGGGTGCGTCACTCTTCTTGGGAGCCGTGGCGCTCCTCGACCTCGAGAACACCCCAGCGGTGGCCCTGATCGAAGTAGTCATCGCAACTGCAGCCCTCCTCGTCTCGTTTGCATCCTTGGCAGGTCGCCGGAACTGAAGCAGCGCACGTCTCATTCGCATCAAGCGGTGATCACAATCGCTGCGGGACCTCGGTACCGTTGACGCATGCCTGAACAGCCCTCTGCAGCGAGCAACGCCAAGGTTCTTGCCGGACTCCCTGTCGGCGAGCGCGTGGGTATCGCGTTCTCTGGTGGACTCGACACCTCTGCTGCAGTGGCGTGGATGCGCGCCAAGGGCGCACTCCCCTATGCCTATACGGCGAACCTCGGCCAACCAGACGAGAAAGACCTCGACAGTGTTCCTGCACGAGCGCTGCAATACGGCGCAGAGGCGGCGAGGTTGATCGACTGCCGAACCGAACTCGTGCACGAGGG
>CAZWKD010000076.1:0-3883 GCA_964633985.1 uncultured Acidimicrobium sp.
ACGACGAGTGGTGGCAATGTCGAGTCACTCATCACCGCCTCGATCAATCGCCCTAGGTTCTTGCGTGGCTCGATGGTGCCGACGAACAAGATGAACGATGTAGGCACGGCGAGTGCGCCCAGCGCGCGGGACGTCTCCTCTGGTGACGGTTCGACCACACGAACGCCGAGCGGCACGACACGCAACTGCTCCTTGTCGATGCCCGCCGCGACGCAATCGTCGTAAGTGGCCTGCGAACTGACGATCACACGAGTGGCACGTTTGCGAATCGCTCGCAGACTGCGACGAAACACCGCGTTGCCACGACGAGTGAAGAACTCCGGATGCCGCAGGAAGGCGAGATCATGCACCGTGACGACTTGCGGACGAGAAGTGGCGAACGGGATGATGCTCGTCGAATGCAGCAAGTCGAGATCCGGCCACACGGATTCGACCTTCGGCCAACGCAATCGCAACGACGTCTCGTAGAGAACTGGTCCGCGCACGGGAAGACCGGCCACGTCGATCGACAAGTCGAAGTCGACGGCAGGATCTTCACCATGCTTTCCTGAGACGCCAAGGAGTTCGACATCGGGACGGACGTTTGGCATCGCTCGAGCGACTTCCAGCGCCGCGATTGCGGTACCGCCAGGGACGCGGTGCCAGCACTGCTCAAGGGTGTAGGCGACCCGCACTCTTCCATTGTGCCAACTCGGTATCGTCGGAGTGCATGACCAAACAGGGTGCCCAGTCGTGGCAAGACCGCACCGTCGTGGTGACGGGCGGCAACGGATTCCTTGGTACCAAGGTGGTCAATCGACTGCGCTCACTCGGCGCAAACGTCATCGCACCTCGTCGCCGTGAAGCCGACCTCACCAAAGTGGGTGTGGCTGAGCAGTTGTTCACGACGCATCGCCCGAGCCACGTGATTCACCTGGCCGCCCGCGTAGGCGGCATTGGCTACAACCAGGTGGCGCCCGCCCAGCTGTATCTCGACAACCTGATGATGGGCACGCTCACGATCGAGGCCGCGCGTGCCGCCGGAGTAGAAAAGACGGTCATCCTCGGCACGGTGTGCTCGTATCCAAAGTTCACCCCCGTTCCATTCCGTGAGCAATCGATCTGGGACGGCTACCCGGAAGAGACGAATGCGCCGTATGGAATCGCGAAGAAGGCGCTCCTCGTGCACGCCCAAGTGAACGAAGCGCAGTACGGCCAGCAGTTCGCCTTCGTCATCCCGACCAATCTCTACGGTCCTGGTGACAAGTTCCACGAGTCGGTCTCACACGTGATTCCCGCACTGATCAAGAAGTGCGTCGAAGCAAAGGAGCGCGGTGACGACAAGGTGCAGGTGTGGGGAACCGGCACGGCGAGCCGCGACTACCTCTACGCAGACGACGCTGCAGAAGCGATCGTGTTGGCAGCCGAATTGCGCACGGGCACCGAGCCGATCAACCTCGGCAACAACCGTGAAGTGACGATCCGCGAAACCGCGGAGACGATCGCCCGCGTCGTGGGATTCACCGGCGAACTCGTGTGGGATCCGAGCAAGCCGGACGGCCAACCGCGCCGACGCGTCGATGCTTCGCGTGCCGAACATGAACTTGGTTGGCACGCACACACCGATTTCGAAGAAGGCATCCGCAACACGGTCGAGTGGTACCTCGCCAACAGAACCGAAGCGGAGAAGGCACCCGAGTAACGACGTGAGCTTTCCTCCCCCGCAACTCCCCCCACCGTTGCCACCGCGGGCCACGACCCGCAGGCGAACCTTCGGGCGTAACAAGCAGCCATTTCAGGGTCGCTACCGAGATCTGCGGCGCAATCCGTTCGTGTTCACGAACGCGATGATCTCCATCAACGTCGGCATCTATGTCTGGGGAATACTCACCGGTGCTGGTGATCGTTTCGGTGGTGACCAACTTCTGCGCGTGCAGGAAGCAATGGTCATCTCCCGCCAGTTCATCGACGACGGCGAGTGGTACCGACTCGTCTCGGCAGGATTCGTCCATTTCGGCATCTTCCACATCGCCATGAACATGCTCCTGCTCTACCAACTCGGGCGATTGCTCGAACCGTCACTCGGCACGCTGCGCTTCGGACTCGTGTATGGGGCGTCGCTCCTTGCCGGATCCGCGGGCGCGCTCCTGCTTTCGCCCAATGCATTCACTGGTGGAGCATCCGGTGCCGTCTTCGGGTTGATGGCCGCCGGCGTGGTGGGACTGCGCCAACGCGGCGTGAACCCGATGCGCACCGGCCTTGGACTCACCTTCGCCATCAACCTGCTGATCACGATCACCATTCCCGGTGTCTCCATCGGCGGCCACTTCGGTGGTGCGATTGCCGGTGCGCTGTGTGGCGCCGCGATGATCCCGCCACCTCGAACGCGGCAACCAGGATGGTGGCAAGTCGCAGTACCGATCGCGATCGCAGTCGCCAGCGTGGCGATCGCCGTCACACCGCTCTCGTAATCTGCGGCAACCATGCTGCCTTCACTCGTGCCACCACTCTCGCTCCCGCGCGCCCAAGTCGAACCCATCCGCAATGCGACAGAGGCACTCAGCGTCGTTTCGCTCGCCATCTCTCGCCCCTTGCGCGATGAACTCGTGGTGATCACCTGTAATCGGTTCAACGCCGGGCAATCCATCTCGGTGTTCGACGTTCGCGCAGACTTCTCCGCCAACTCCTGCGAACTGGCTCACGACATCGTCGGACTCGCGTCGGCGTCACCAACTGCTGCAGGCGTGATCGTTGCCGAGGTACACGCCGCCCACTCGTCACATCGCGACGATTCGTTCAGGCACGCACTCTCACCGTGTCTGGAGCGCGCAGGGTTACGACTGCTGCACTTCTTCACCGTGCGCCACGGTGCAGTCAGTCTCGATCGTCAGTGACAGGCGCAACCGCCGCCGCAGCCGCCACCCGATCGAGGTGCGGGCGCTGCCGGCGCGGCGGCTCCACCAACTGACGAGAACACGCTGAGCAGTCGCACCACCGAGGTGTGACCTTCGGGACAACTCGCGGGTTCGTCCGCTGCGGCCATCGAACGACGCTCTTCGAACGTGACGTCACAGGTCTTGCAGCGGAACTCGTACAGCGGCATGGTCGTAGTCTAGAAATCGTGAACACGCCGCTGCAGGTCCGCCCCGCCGTCGTCGAACCGCTCACCGAACGCATCCCCGAAACGGGAGAGCCGGTGATGGCCCACATCGTGAAGACGGGGCCCGACGAGGATGCGGCAGCCAAGATCCTGGAAGCGCGAATCAACGGCACACCGATCGAAGCACTGTGCGGGCACGTCTGGGTGCCGTCACGAGACCCCAAGCAGTTGCCACTGTGCGACGTGTGCAAAGACATTTACGAGACGTACCGCGCGTTCAACGAACACCTCAACGAGCGCCCGAGCGAATAACGCTCAGCGGAAGTTGCGTGCCGGTACGCGAGCCGGCATCACGAGCGGCGCGATGTGCTCGGCCACCACATTGACCACTCCTCCATCGCCCACTTCCAGTCGACCCCGCACGAACAGTGCGCCGGCACCGCGGGCCACGCGGCGATAACGAGCCCAACACCCCTGCGAACACACCACGTTGATCAACCCGGTTTCATCCTCGAGGTTGATGAACGTCACGCCGCGTGCCGTCATCGGTCGCTGACGATGAGTGACGGTGCCAGCCACCATCACTTTGTCGAGGCCGACCGTCGCGAGGTCACGTGCAGCAACCACACCGAGCCGCGAGAGTTCCTCGCGCAACAACTCCGTCGGGTGTCCGCGCGTGGAGATACCGGTGCTCCACAGATCAGCCACGACCTCTTCCATCGGGGCCATCCCCGGCAAGCTCGGCGCGTCGGCGCCGACGGTGATTCCAGCCAAACGATCCGGCCGCGACTGGGCCACTGCACC
>CAZWKD010000077.1:0-3762 GCA_964633985.1 uncultured Acidimicrobium sp.
GAGCTGACGATCACGGACATCCGGCCGAACCCGAATCAGCCCCGTGTGCACTTCGACGAAGAGTCATTGGTGGAGTTGTCTGCATCGATCAAGGCAATTGGCGTGCTGCAACCGATTCTTGTTCGTCCCGTGGGCAACGGTTACGAACTGATCGCCGGCGAGCGACGTTGGCGAGCGGCACAACGCGCTGGACTATCGGTAATACCAGCAGTGGTACGCGTGACCGATGAACTCGCATCAGTCGAACAGGCACTCGTCGAAAACCTTCATCGTCAAGATCTGACGCCACTTGAAGAAGCGGCGGCCTATCAGCAGCTGCTCGACGATTTCTCGATGACGCACGAACAAGTTGCGACGAAGGTGGGGAAGAGTCGCTCGGCAATCACCAACTCGCTACGACTTCTCTCACTTCCTCCGTCGATTCAGCAGTATCTCGCCGATGGCCGGTTGTCGGCGGGTCATGCAAAGGTGTTGCTCGGTTCACCGAACCGCACGCTGCAGGAGGCAGTCGCCAAGCGAATCGTCGACGAGCAGTTGTCGGTTCGTGCTGCCGAAGAGGCGTTACGTGGTGATCAACCGAAGCCGACGAACAAACCGAAACCGAGCGGCGCAAGCACCAACCTTCGTGCGCCTGGATTACTCGAACTCGAGTCGGCGCTGTCCGAGCACCTGCAGACCAAGGTGTCGGTGTCGATGGGTTCCAAGAACGGCAAAGTGGTCGTCGACTTTGCAGACCTGGAAGATTTGGAGCGCATCTATCGGTTGATGGTGGAAGGGCCAAGCGACTACTCGTAGTGGGTGGTCAGTCACACCGGTCAGCCAAAACCTTCACCGTTTACAGGAGCATCAGCGTCAAGATGCACCTGAGGTTGCGCACAATCTGTGGATAACCCTGTGGGAAACACCCCCAGATTTCGTCAGTGGGATTCGGACCACCACGTTTCGACAGTCGCAGCAAGGGTTTCGGCGCTGTGGACGAGGTCCCCGATGGGTGGGGGAATGCTCACCAGGATGGCCGGCATTCGGGTCTCTCGCAGGACGGGGTGGCGAACCCCTTGGGGCGAAGGCTGGTCGGGAAGTCGCTCGGCAAGCAGCGTGGATACCCGTTCGCCGACGGGCGACACGAAGTTCTCGGTGCGGTAATACGAGACGTTCGGCGCAGATGATTCCTGCAGTCCGACGTAGAGATCTGCTTTGAACGAGTTCGCTGCAAGCGAATGTCGATGATCGTCATTCGATTCGACAATCAACACGCGATAACCGCGCTTACGAAGACACCGTGCAACGTGCGTGGCGAGAGGATGCATCCCGTCGTATGCGCCGACGGCGACACTCAATGAGTCGTCGTTGACCACACGAGAGAGTTCGTCTTCGCGCACGGCAACGACCCCTGGTCCGTCTCCACTCTGACCACCGATCCGCTCCATTGCCTTCAGTGTGAGCGGTCCACAAATACCATCGATCTCAAGTCCGTAGTTCTGTTGAAACTCACTCAATCCCTGCGCGGTGAGTTGCCCAAAGATGCCGTCTGCTTTGCCGCAATTGAATCCAAGTCGCGCGAGCCGAACTTGTAACTGTTCGACGTCGTCACCACGCAGATGCGGGGAGGTGAGGTACAACAACCGCGCACCAAGCGCCCATGTCGACTCGATCAAGGTGCGCCAAGTTGCGTCGTCGCAATGATCGAGCACGGGAAGTCCACGTTTACGCTGAAACTGTTGCAGGGCCGTCAGCGTGCGATCGCAGAACGTTCCCAGACGCAACCCAACCAGGCTGAGCGAATGAGCCGTAGCCAGACGAACCTGCAGGTCGCGGACGAAGACCTCGTCGCGCAACGACTCGCTGGTTAGAGGAATTCTGCGAGCTCCTGAACGAGCTGACCCTTGCCCTTGGCGCCAACGAGACGCTTGGCCGGCTCACCCTGCTTGAACACGATCAGGGTGGGGATGCTCATCACATTGAAACGCATGGCGATGTCGCCATGATCGTCCACGTTCAACTTGGCAACCGTCAGTTTGCCTTTGTTCTCGGTGGCGAGCTCGGACAGCACCGGGGCGATCTGCTTGCACGGCCCGCACCATTCGGCCCAGAAGTCGACGAGGATCGGGGTGTCCGAACCGCGAACCGTCTCGTCGAATGTTTCCGAAGTCAGTGTGACGATGCCGTCAGCCATGATGCGTCCTTTCGTGGAATGCCGATGTTACTAGTTGACAACAAACCACGATCTCCGACTATTCCCGATCAGTGCTGTGCTTCGAGCCACCGCTCACAGTCGATCGCGGCCATACAACCCGATCCGGCCGCAGTGATCGCCTGACGATAGGTGTGGTCTTGCACGTCGCCACACGCGAATACGCCAGCGATGTTGGTGTACGTCGAACCTGGCTTGGTGACGAGGTACCCCGTGGATTCCATGTCGAGGATGCCCTCGAACAACCCGGTGTTCGGTTTGTGACCGATGGCCACGAATACACCCGTGACATCGAGTGTGGATGTGGTGCCGTCGACGGTGCTCGCAACTTCGATGCCCGTCACCTTGTCGTCCCCGAGAATCTTCGTCACTTGTGAGTTCCACAAGAACTCGATTTTCTCGTTGGCGAACGCTCGCTCCTGCATGATCTTCGAGGCACGCAACGAGTCGCGGCGGTGAATGATCGTGACCTTGGCGGCAAATTTGGTGAGGAACTGTGCCTCTTCGAGAGCGGAGTCGCCACCACCCACGACGACGATGTTCTGACCACGGAAGAAGAAGCCGTCACACGTGGCGCAGGTGGAGAGTCCGTGACCGATGAGACGACTCTCCTCGGGCAAGCCGAGCATCAGGGACTGCGCGCCAGTCGAGACGATCACACTGTCCGCCGTGTACAACGTGTCACGCACCCATGCCTTGAACGGACGGGCGGAGAAGTCCACCTTCGTCACCTTCTCGGTGATGAACTGTGCGCCGAAACGAGAGGCCTGCTCGCGGCAGCGCGTCATCAACTCTGGCCCCATGATCCCCTCGGGAAATCCCGGGAAATTCTCGACTTCCGTGGTGAGCATGAGCTGTCCGCCCGGCTGATCAGACGTAGAGGACGGCTCGCCTTCAATGACGAGCGGCTGCAGGCTGGCACGCGCCGTGTAGATGGCGGCGGTGAGGCCGGCTGGTCCGGAACCGATGATCAATACGCGGTGATGAGATGTCGACATGTCGCTCGCTTTCGGGGTGAGGGCTCACCCAAATTAGTCACGCGGAGTGCGACGCCGCATGAGACGACTACCGATCAGCAGGAACAACCCGCCGATCACGAGATAACTCGCCCACACTGCGGTCTCGCGTGACCACCACAGATCGAGCAATTCATTCATCCCGCGGAACAGTGCGAGCAACAGGAAGATGAAGACCAGTACGGCACCAAGCACCCCGAACGTACCGAACACCGCTCCTCGCACGATCTTGACGATGGGGAAGGTGGTCCGTTCACGGATGAACGCGATGCCGTCGTCCAATACGTCGAGGAGCCGCTTCAGCCACTTGTCGTCGTTTTGCTGTTCGGATTCCACGACTTGAGGCTAACTCTGGGTGAAGGTCACTCCTGAGACGATCGTCTGGAATGGATTGGCGCTGCTGCATGCAGGGCTGCGACCAGCCTCGGTGAACAGCACCAACAGATATTGCGCCGGTGTGGTGATGTCGAAGGTGGAGCCACGGCGACGGGAATTGAATTTCTGCGCCGTGCGCTCACCCCATTCTGTGACCGTGGCTTTGCCGCCCTCGAGGGA
>CAZWKD010000078.1:0-3711 GCA_964633985.1 uncultured Acidimicrobium sp.
ACCATGTGCCGCCCGCCAAGGCGATCATTGCAGTCGACTACTTCGGGTTCGCCCAAGATCTCGCTCCATTTCGCGCCTACTGTTCGCGCACCAATGCCCGACTGATCGAAGACAACGCACACGGGCTCTTCAGCCGCGATGAGCGAGGTGAGTTGCTCGGCCTCCGTGGTGATTTCGGCACCTTGAGTCTGCGCAAGACGTTCCACGTCTCTTCCGGTGCAGCGCTACTTGCTACACAAGGAACAGGAATTTCGATGCCGTGTATCGAACGAGGCGAAGGAGCGCACGCACTGCGTTTCGCGCTGTCCCGTTTCGAACGCCGCACCCGCATCCCCGCTTTCGCTGCAATGCGTGCGACGATCCGCACGGCGCGTCGGTTGATTGGCAAA
The DNA here is from genome assembly GCA_964633985.1 of uncultured Acidimicrobium sp. Taxonomy (GTDB): domain Bacteria; phylum Actinomycetota; class Acidimicrobiia; order Acidimicrobiales; family Ilumatobacteraceae; genus UBA3006. The sequence continues at coordinate 390 of CAZWKD010000078.1, forward strand.
CCGGCAATCGACGTTGGCTCGACAGACGATGAGACCCAACTACCTGCAGCAATGGCCATCGGGTGTCGCGCGCTCGAGCGTTTGAATCAGCAGGATGCAGACGCCGAACGCAACCGACGACGAGCATTGTTCGAACGCGTCGCGGCAGACCTACGTGGCACGCCACACGTTCGTCTGCTCCACGATCATCTGGATGACTTCGTAGTTCCCTACGGCGTGCCATTTCGCTACGACGGACCGGGTCTGCCGACGCTGCGCGCAATTGAGCGGCGACATCATGTCGTCGTGATGCAGTGGCCCGCTCTTCCGACTGCGATTGCCGGCAGTGCTCCCGCCCACTATCGCAACGTCTGGTTGGTGAACTTCCTATGACCAATGCCGAGTGGACCCTCGTCGAGTCACCGACGCGGTGGGACGAATTGATGAATCAACTCCGGGATGCACCTGCATTCCAGTGTTGGGGTTGGGGTGAGTTCCAGCGTCGTGGTGGCTGGAAGCCGCTTCGGCTCGCCCGCCTCGACGGCAACCATGTTTCACTCGCCCAAGTTTTGTGTCGACGGATGCCAGGAGGAATCGAGTTCGCCTGGGTGCCCGGCGGACCTGTCTCGTCACGTGGAGCCGGACTTGCCGACGACATGCGCACGCTGCACGATGCTGTCGAATCGGTCGTTGGTCGGTGCTACCTGCGCTGCAACGTGATGACCCCGGCGATCAAGACGGACTTCTTCACGACCAACTCGTTCATGGTTCGCGCTCGTCGTCCCGTCAACAGCCGATACTCGGTGTTCTTGCAGACCAACGACGACGAAGAGTCATGGCTGAAAGCGATGAGCAAGAAGCACCGCTACTACGTGCGACTGGCGCTGCGCCACGGATTGACGTGGCAAATCGGTAACGACGACCAGAACCTCGACGATCTGGGCGGTCTACTCAAGCAGATGGTCAACGAGAAGAACATCTCCATTCCCGTCTATTCGGGCGAACAACTTCGCCAGATGCGTCACGAACTGGGTGATGGAGTGCTCACGATCATCGGCCGACTCGGAGATCAGCCGGTCACGGGTGCGCTCGTCGTCATTCACGGTGACCGCGCCCACTATCTTGCTGCCGCGACAACTGAACGCGGACGAGAGATGAGCGCTGCGTACGGAATGTTGTTCGAGTTGCGCAAGAGCCTGCGTGAACGAGGTGTGAAGCTTTTCGACCTCGGCGGAATCGCTCCGCATGACAAAGCGGCTTCCGGCGTAGACCACTTCAAGCTCGGGTTCGGTGGCGAAACAGTCGAATACCTCGGCGAGTGGGATGCTGGTTCACGTTTTTCACGGGCACTTGGCAACTCAGCGGTGACGAGAATGATCCGAAGCACGACGGCGGGCAAGGCCCAACTGCGTGGTCTCCCCACCGCCGAATGGACCAATTGGACCGGTTCAGCAGACGAATGGGATCAACAACTCCAACTCCTGCCGGGCTGGTCGGTGTACCAAAGCCACCGCTGGGGCGAGCACCGCAAACGTTTCGGCTGGACACCGATCCGGTTGGTGGCGAAGCGCAACGGTCGCGTCGTGGCGATGATCCAGGTACAGACTCGCCGCTATCTGTCCGTGATCGGTCTTGCGTGGAGCCCGGGTGGACCAGCCGGCGACGTCTCGGTGTGCGGTACACCGATGAGAGACGCGATCGCCTCGGCATCGGGAGCGAGATACCTCGTCTATCGCCTCAACGTGATGCGCTCGTACGGCGATGCCGAGGCAGCGTCGATGGCCAAACACGGTTGGACCAACAGCCAAGAGACGATCTTGAGCGGTCTCAGTCTCCTCTACGACCTCACTAACAGCGACGAGGTGCGCGAAGCGCAACTCACGAAGAACTGGCGACACAATCTTCGCCGCAGCTTCAAGCGCGACATCACTGCATATCACTGGATCAATCCGGTTCCAGCCGAGATGAAAGTGGTGTATGACCAGATGCACTCATACAAGGGCATCGAACATCTTGCGCCTCAAAACTCACTTGAGTCGATCACCTCTTTGATCACTCAGTTCGGCAGCGATTGCATCGTCGTGCGCTGCGACGACAAGGACGGCAACATCATCGCACTACGCGGTGCTCTCGTCATCGGCGACCAAGCGTGGGACACCTTCGCTGCGGCGACACCCGAAGGCCGCAAGACCTACGCCTCCTACAAGGCGTTCTGGGAACTCATGCGCCTGTGCAAAGAGCGTGGTGTCGTCACTTACGACATGGGTGGTGCAGACCCGATCAACAACCGCGGTGTGTACGACTTCAAGCAAGGAACGGGTGCCAACGTCGTACGATTCCTCGGTGAATGGGAGTACTCGCAACCACGTCTGCTCGGGTTGATCGCAGGACGCCGCATCGCCGCGCGCATGGGTTGATGTCCTGATGTACTACGTCGAAGCGCTTCTGCTTGGGCTCCTCGCTTTCGTTCTCGTCCTGCCCTGGTTTCCTCGACGCGATGCTCTTGCCGCACTCTGCGCATTGTGGGTGATCGGCGTCTCACTCATCTATTGGCGCTACGGAACTGACGGCCAACTGGAGTTCTATTCGAACGACCAGCAACTCCACATCTACATGATGGGCAAGCTCGAATGGGGTGGCCGACCACTCGGCATCCGCGACTTGATCGACCGTCGTTACCTCTATGTCGGCCCCGCATACCTCCTGACGCTCGCCGGATTCAGCGCAGCGATTGCACTCAAGTTCGTTTCCTTCATGTGCTTCCTCGTCAACGCCATCGTCGTGACGAGACATCTGACGATGATCGTCCCCAAGGTCAAGCCGCTGTATCTGTGGTTGGCGACGGGTCCAATCGTGTTCTTCTTCTCGCTACTTGCGCTTCGCGAAACCATGCTCCTCCTCGCGTTCACCACGTTGCTGATCGGTCGCAACCCATCACTCCGCATGCTCAGCCTGGTGACGATCGGGCTGCTTCGCCCTCATCTCGCCGTCGCGGTCGTGATGGCTGCCGGCACCGTGTATCTCGCACGAAGGATCCGACCACATCTCTACTACTTCCGCATGGCGGCAGTAACCGTGGGATCGGTCTTGCTCGGCATCTTCCTTTACTCCGTTGCCTACTCGATCGACAACAACGATGACCTCACCCTCGCTCGCTCCTTGATCGACAAGGAGAAGGCCTACCTCGTGCTCTCCAACCTTGTCGGCCTGCAGTTTCTGAACGCCGACTTCGTGGCGATCGAACGCACACTCTCAGAATTACTCTTGCCGCGGATTGTCTTCTCGGAGACGGTGCTGGTGCCGCTTCTCTTCACCATCTCGCTTCTCATTCCCAAGGATTCGG
>CAZWKD010000079.1:0-3697 GCA_964633985.1 uncultured Acidimicrobium sp.
TCTCGAGCACCATTGCGTACTCGTTGTAGGTCATCGCCTCAGCGGCGTCGATGTCGCCTGCGAGCAAGCCCGACATGTCGAACTGCTGCTGAACGAGCTCCACGTCCGTAGCCGGGTCGAGGCCGGCCTTGGTCAGCGCTGCGAAGATCTCGAACTCGTTGCCGAAGCCCCAGTTACCGATCTTCTTGCCGGCGAAATCAGCCACGCTGGTGATTCCCGCTTCCTTGAACGACACCTGCAAGGTGCCCGATCGCTGGAAGACCTGGGCGATGTTCACGATGTCCGCTCCGGCTGCACGGCTGGCGAGTGCCTTCGACACCCACGAGATCGCGAAGTCTGCATCGCCGTTGGCGAGCTGGGTCTGCGGAACGATGTCGACACCACCTTCCAGGATTTCAACGTCGAGGCACATGTCCTCGTAGAAGCCCTTGTCTTGAGCGGCGAAGTAGCCGGCGAACTGGGCTTGGATGAACCACTGCAACTGCAACTTGACGGGGGTGAGCTCGGTGCACTCCTCCGTTGCTGCTGCCGTGGTTTCGTCCGTCACTGCTTCCTCGGTCGTGTCGTCCGAACCGCCGCAAGCGCCGGCGATCAAGGACAACGCGGCCAAGCCCGCAACGGCGAACTTGATGCGTGATTTCCTCATGTGTGTTTCTCCCCCGAGGACCTCGGTCCCCTTGTTTGTTTTCCCCATTTATTTCCTGGCTTTTCCTTGCTTCGTAGTGACGGTTGCGCCTTCCTTGCGGGTGGCATTTTCCAGCACTACGGAGATGATGTAGAACCCTAACCCAAGCAAACAAGCCCCCAAAACGTAAGCCCAGGCCGTTGCGTTGCGCGAGTTCGCGATGTTGCTCGTGATGCGACTTCCCAATCCGTTTTGCGACCCACCGAAGTACTCGGACACGAAGGCGGTGATCACCGAAGCCGGTGCGGCGATCTTCAGGGCCGTGAACAGGTACGGCATGGCGTTCGGTACCCGCACCTTACGCAGGATCTCGAAGTCGCTCGCCGCGTAGCTGCGCATCAGCTCCACATGGGTGCCTTTGACCTGGGTCAGTCCCTTGGCCACGTTGACGAGCACGATGAAGTAGACGACCAAGGTGACCATGAATCGACGAGGGATCTCACTCGTGATCGAGTACATGTTGTTCAAAACCGCCACCAGCACGAAGATCGGAATGGCGTTGAGAGCGATCGCAAGTGGCGTCACCAACTCGCCCAAGAAGCGATACCGACTGAGCACGAAGGCCATCGCCACGCCGAGGACGGTTCCGGCGATCAACCCGACGAAGGCATTGCCTCCCGACACCAATGACGAATCCCAGATCAATCCGACGTTGTCGGCGAACTCACCGACGATCTTCGAGGGTGAAGCGAGGAAGTAAGGCTTCAGGTCGAAACCGCGGACGAGCGACTCCCACAGAACGAGGAATGACACACCGAAGACGAGCGGTGGAAGGACACTCCTCAGACGAGTCGACGCGTGCGACGTAGGCACGATCAGCGATCCTCGACTCCGCGAACCTCGTTCGCGTGATCGGCATGCGTACCCCGCAGCGCTTCGCGCACTGCCGTGATGCCGTGGAAGAACGCTTCAGCATTGCGCGTGTCCTCCGAGCGATCACGCCCGAGGTCGACGTCGATCAACTTGGTGATTCTCCCCGGTCGCGGTGACATCACCACCACTCGATTGGAGAGGTACACCGCCTCAGGAATGGAATGCGTCACGAACACGACGGTGGTCTTCGTTTCGCGACAGATGCGCAACAACTCACCCTGCATGTACTCGCGGGTCATCTCATCCAGCGCACCAAAGGGCTCGTCCATCAGCAACAGCTGCGGGTGTGCTGCCAAGGCACGAGCGATGGCGATGCGTTGCTGCATGCCACCCGACAACTGCCACGGATAGAGCTCAGCAAACTCCGGCAACTTCACCAGCTCGAGCATCTCGAGGGCACGGGCCCCACGCTTCTCCTTGTCCCACCCCTTCAGCTCGAGTGGCAACTCGATGTTCTTGGCCACCGTTCGCCAGTCGAAGAGTCCGGCCTGCTGGAAAGCCATGCCATAGTCCTGATCGAGTCGCGCCTGCGCAGAGGACTTCCCGTTCACCGTCACCGAACCCGTCGTTGGTTCGAGCAGGTTGGCGATCAATCGCAGCAGCGTGGACTTGCCGCATCCCGACGGACCGATCAACGACACGAAGTCGCCAAGTTCGACCGTCAGGTCGACATCAACGAGGGCGTCCACTTGTTTGGGTGTCCCCTGATTGAAGATCTTGCTCACACCGGCCACATGCACCGCGCTCATGCGGCCACCTCCTTCGGTCGATTCCTCATCACCACGAGATCGACGAGTGCCACGAGTCCGGCCATCGTGAGGCCGAGACCCGCTGCACCGAACACCGCGGTGAACACCTTGGCTGGATCGGCCGTCGCCTCGCGCGCGTACTCGATGATCAAACGGCCGATCCCGCCCTTCAAACCGGTGGAGATCTCCGCCACGACTACGCCGATCACCGCGCCCGACGCACCCAACTTGAACGCTGGCACCATGAACGGCACCGCGGCAGGAAAGCGCAACTTCCACAGTGTCTGTCGCCACGTGGCGGCATAACTCGACATCAACTCGACCGCGGCCCCTGGCGCACTCGTGAGCCCGCGCAACGTGCCCACCGAAATCGGGAAGAACGCGAGGAAAGCACCGAGCACGCTGGCGGACAGCCATCTCGGCCACACGAACGCGCCGATCTCGACCTTGCCACCCCACGCCACCACGAGTGGCGCAAGCGCGATCAACGGGACGGTCTGCGAGACGACGAGGTACGGAAGCAATCCTTGCTCTGCGCGCTTGAAACGGGCCATCAAGATGGCAAGACCGACGCCGATCGAGCCACCGAGTGCGAACCCAACGAGTGACAAACGCAGGGAGTACCACGCACCTGACAGCACCACTTCCCAGATCTGGGTGTCACTGCCGCGGCGCTCGGCTCGTCCGTATCGGCTGATCATGTCCCACACATGCGGCATCGCCGTGTCGTTCGAACGCGGGAGGATGCTCACACCAAACAACGAACCACCGTCCTGCGGACCGATCAGCTTGTAGGCCTCCCACAGGCCGGCGACGAGCACGAGCGCCATCACGAACATGGACGTTCGGTAGGCGGCTCGCTTCCAGGTCATTGCTTGGCTTTACCCAACTCCGTGATCGCCGGGAGGATCTTCTCGCCGTAGGCGTTCAAGGTCTCGTCCTTGCCGTCGTGCTGAAGGTAGATCGCGAACTGATCCACGCCGAGTTCCTTCAGTTCGGTGAGACGACGGATGTGGTCCTCGGGAGTGCCGAGGATGCAGAAACGATCGACCACTTCGTCGGGCACGAAGTCGGTGTGTGTGTTGCCTGCACGACCGTGCTCGTTGTAGTCATAACCCTTACGGCCCTTGATGTAGTCGGTGAGCGCCTTCGGCACCGGAGCATCAGCGCCGTAGCGCTCCACGATGTCGGCCACGTGGTTGCCCACCATGCCACCGAACCATCTGCACTGATCACGCATGTGCTGCAAGTCAGTCCCCACGTAAGCCGGACCTGCGACGCAGATCTTCACGTCGTCGGGATTACGTCCGGCCTTCTTCGCTGCATCGCGGACCGCCTTGATCGTCCACTCGGCGATCGAAGGGTCGGCCAACTGCAGAATGAAGCCATC
>CAZWKD010000080.1:0-3676 GCA_964633985.1 uncultured Acidimicrobium sp.
TGATCCTCACGGTCATCGGCGTGTTCACCGTGCGCACCGTGTTCGATCTCGCCAAGACGAGTGACACCGAAATGGTGATCAACGTCACCGGTCAGCAGTGGTGGTGGGAATACGACTATCCGGTACAAGAGGAGTACGGCATCACCAAGCCGATCATCACCTCGGGCCAACTCGTGTTCCCTGTCGGCACGAAGGTGATGCTGCGCCAGACGAGCCGTGACGTCATCCACTCGTACTGGATCCCGAAGTTGAACGGTAAGCGCGACGCGGTTCCTGGTCGCGTGCACCTCAATCGCCTCGAGGCTGATCAGCCCGGCATCTACGCCGGTCAGTGCACCGAGTTCTGTGGACTCTCCCATGCCAACATGCGTATGGAAGCGGTCGCGCTGAGCAAGGAAGACTTCGCCAAGTGGGTGGAGCAGCAATTGGCCGACTACCAGGCGCCTGCCGAAGGCACCCTCGCCAAGGAAGGTGAGACGGTGTTCCTCAACCAGTGTGTGCGTTGTCACCAGGTGAATGGTCTCAAGCGCGCCGATGGATCTCCTGCGATCGCCGCACCGGACGAGAACATCGTCTCGGGTGCAGCACCGAATCTCACCAAGTTCATGACGCGCAACACCTTCGCTGGTGCGATGTTCGACCTCGTTACGCCAGAGTGCCGCGCCGATGTGTGGGATGCATCCCGCGAGTCGTTCGGCGAGAAGTATCTCGCGGGTGTCTCGGAAGAGTGTCTGAACCAAACCGATCTCCGCAGTTGGTTGCGTAACGCACCGGAGATGAAGCCGATGTACGCCAACCCTGCGTTGCTCACGAGCACCGGAGGCAAGTACCGCGGTATGCCGTACCTCGCCTTGAGCGAGAACGACATCGAAAAGCTCGTCGCCTACATGCTCACTTTGAGATAACCGGAGAATTCAATGGCCATCATCGAACGCCCCACCAGCACCGCTCCAGCGGTAACGCCCACCGTGCCCTCGGAGGCATTCGGTGCATTGAAGCGTCCCGTCACGGTGTCGACCGGTTGGCGGTCGTGGTTGTTCACCGTCGACCACAAGAAGCTCGGCATTATGTACGGCGCAGTTGCGATGTTCTTCTTCATCGTGGGCGGGCTCGAAGCAGTGCTCATCCGTCTCCAGTTGGCGGCTCCAGACGGCAAGGTGTTGAACGCCGACCTCTACAACCAGATGTTCACGATGCACGCCACCACGATGGTGTTCCTCTTCGTGATGCCGATGGCGGCCGCGTTTGCCAACTATTTCATTCCGTTGCAGATCGGTGCACGTGACGTCGCGTTCCCGCGCATCAATGCGTTCGGTTTCTGGGCCTTCCTCTTCGGCGGCATTTTCATCAACCTGTCGTGGTTCCTCGGTGGCGCTGCCGACGGTGGTTGGTTCATGTACGCCCCGAACTCCGGACCGATCTACTCGCCGAGCCACGGCGTCGACTTCTGGGCGCTTGGCTTGCAGATCACGGGTATCGCATCGCTCACGGGTGCGGTCAACCTGATCGTCACCGTGCTCAACATGCGCGCTCCGGGCATGTCGCTCATGCGCATGCCGATCTTCACCTGGATGATCACCGTGGTGCAGTTCCTGCTGCTGTTCGCAATGCCGGTGATCACCGTGGCGCTCTTCTTGCTGATGTTCCAGCGCAACTTCGACGCCACGTTCTTCGATGTGGCGGCCGGTGCCGATCCGCTGCTGTGGCAGCACCTGTTCTGGATCTTCGGTCACCCTGAGGTGTACATCCTCATTCTCCCAAGCTTCGGCATCATTTCTGAGGTGTTGCCGGTGTTCTCGCGCAAGCCGCTGTTCGGTTATCCGTTCGTGGTCTTCTCCGGTGCGGCGATCGGTTTCGTCGGTTGGGGAGTATGGGCGCACCACATGTTCGCGTCCGGTCTCGGCCCGGTGTCGGTTGCAGTGTTCTCGGTCGCCACGATGGCCATCGCCGTGCCTACGGGTGTGAAGGTCGTCAACTGGACGATGACCATCTGGGGCGGCAAGTTGACGTTCCCCGTGGCGATGAAGTTCGCGATTGGTCTCGTCATTTTGTTCACGATCGGTGGCCTGTCGGGAGTAACGCACGCCGTGGCACCGTCTGACACTCAGCAGACCGATACCTATTACATCGTCGCGCACTTCCACTACGTGCTCTTCGGTGGTGCGATCTTCGGTCTCTTCTCCGGCTTCTACTACTGGTGGCCGAAGGTGTTCGGCAAGATGCTCTCCGAGCGTCTCGGCAACTGGAACTTCTGGTTGATGGTGATCGGCATGAACATGACGTTCGCACCGATGCACATCCTCGGTTTGCAGGGCCAGCCCCGTCGTATGTACATCTGGACTGAAGCTCGCGCGGGTGAAGGCTTCTTCAACCTCGGCTTCTGGAACCTGGTTGCATCGATCGGATCGTTGATCCTTACGGTGGGCGTGCTGTTCTTCCTGATCAACATCTTCGTCACCGCTCGTAAGGGCAAGCAGGCCCCGCTCGATCCGTGGGACGCTCGCAGCCTCGAGTGGATGACCTCCAACCCACCGAAGGAACACAACTTCGACAGCATTCCGACCGTTGGCCACTTGGACGAGTTCTTCCACCGCAAGTACAGCGAGAATGAGAGCGGTCAGCTCACGCAGGTGAAGTCGGGTGAAGAAGTGCTCCGCGACTTGGAGTCGAAGCCGGATGCGCACATCCACATGCCGTCACCGTCGTATTGGCCGATCGTCCTCGCGTTGTCACTGCCCGTGATCGCCTTTGGTCTGATCTACAGCATCCCGGTGGCGTTGGTCGGTGGCGCGATCTCCCTACTTGGTTGCTACGGCTGGGCCCTCGAGCCTTCGACTGCCACCGACGACGAAATCGATCCGCCTGCGAGCGGCCAAGGCAAGGAAATGGTTCACGTTGGCTGAGACCGCAACTCACGAGCACGCCGCTCATCACACGTCGACCGGCCTGTCCAACAACAAGTTGGGCATGTGGCTGTTCCTTGGTTCGGAGTGCCTCCTCTTCGGTGGACTGATCTCCACGTACATGCTCTACCGCGGCCGTGTGGGCTCGGGTCCGACGCCGTCGCAAGTATTCGACATCCCCTTCACGTCGGTGTCGAGCTTCGTGTTGTTGATGAGCTCACTCACGATGGTGCTCGCCGTATCTGCGGCCCACAACAAGGATGATCGTGCCACCACCTTGTGGCTGACGATCACCGCGCTCCTTGGCGCCACGTTCGTCGGCGGTCAGGTGTACGAGTTCACCGCGATGTACAACGAGGGACTTGGTTTCAGCACCAGCTTGTTCGCGTCCAGCTTCTACACGCTCACCGGATTCCACGGTGTGCACGTCACGGTCGGCATCATCATGTTGATGTCGTTGGTGGGAATCTTGAACAAGAGCAAGGTGCCCGGCAGCAAGGCCGAGACGGTGGAAATGATCGGCTTGTACTGGCACTTCGTCGACGTGGTGTGGATCGTGATCTTCACCCTGATCTACTTGATTCCGGTGTGATGATGAGCGAAGAGACGTCGACCAAGCAGCACGGCATGTCCACGGCGGGCTATGTCCGCATCGCGCTGATCCTTGCCGCGATCACGGCCCTCGAAGTGTCCACGTACTACGTGGACTTCGGCCCCTTCTTCATGCCTTCGCTGATGATCATGATGGTGGCGAAGTTCGTCGTGGTGGCGAG
>CAZWKD010000081.1:0-3629 GCA_964633985.1 uncultured Acidimicrobium sp.
CCTGCGCAACACCACCTATCCCGACTTCGAAGTAGTGGTGGTGTACGACTACGTCGATGGGCAACCCGCCAACCCGAACCAATTGCCAACCGACTGGCGGGTGAAGGTGGTGCCGTACGAAGCACCATTCAATTTCTCCGACAAGTGCAACGTGGGAGTGAAGCAGTCGAGTGGCGAAGTCGTCGTGCTGCTCAACGACGACGTGTACGTGGATGATCCGACATGGCTGCATGCACTCGTGGCGATGCTGCAGTTCGACAATGTCGGCATGGCGGGACCGCTGTTGCTGCTCGAAGATGGACGAATCCAAAGTGCGGGCCACACCAACGACCCCACGCCGCACAGTCTCGGTAGTGGCGAGTCGTCACAGGCGACTGGTCTGTTCGGTATGTATCGCGTGACGCGACGCGTCAGCGGCGTGACTGGAGCCTGCGCTGCGATCCCCAGATCGGTCTACGACGAATTGGGCGGCTTCTCCATCGACTTCCCTGCCTGCTTCAACGACCTCGACTTCGGCTACAAGTTGCTCGAGTCCGGTCGTCACATCGTGTGGACTCCGTTGGCTCGGATTTACCACTTCGAGTCGTTGACGCGAGATCCAGCAGTGCAGCCACACGAGATGGCCATGTTGGAGAAGCGTTGGAAGCGATTCTTCGGGCACGAAGAATACTCATTGGTCGACGCGTAGAATAAGGACGTGTTTGCCCGCATTCGCACACGCGGCATACGTCCCATCGCCATCGGACGAAAACTCGTAGAAGCGATGGACCACCATGTCGACGAGCAGGGCAAAGTGCCCGGTGCCTACGTGGTACGGCTCCACCCGAGCGATCTCTCCCAGTTGGACGATGTTCGCAAGCCACTGATCAGCGAACTCCGCCAAGTGGTGACGAATCACGCCGAGTTCGAGGGTTACCACGTGGCGGGTGAAGCCTCCGTGGGGTTGGTGGAGGCAGATCATGTCACCGCCGGACACATCGTGATCGAAGTCGCCCGTGGTCCGATTGGCATCGTGCAACCTCCGCAAACCGAGACGCCGACCAACGGGAGTTGGGTCCTGAACATGGGCGACACTTCGTTTGCGCTCGAGGGTGCTGTGGCGACGATCGGCAGACAAGCCACCTGTTCGGTGCACATTCCCGACATCAACGTCAGTCGACTGCATGCCGAACTTCGTCGCTCCGGCGACACATGGACGATCGAAGATCGTGGTAGCACCAACGGCACAAAGGTGAACGGTGAACTGATCGTCGCCCCCACCGCATTGAAGCCCGGTGACAGCGTCTCGCTGGGCACCGTGCAGCTCGTGGTCGAGCGCCACTGACCTGATGGTGAACATCCGCCACGGTGTCGCCACCGACACCGGCAACTTGCGTCAGCAAAACGAAGACGCGTTCGTCGCTACGGATCGTCTGATTGCCGTGGCCGACGGAATGGGCGGACACAACGCCGGCGAAGTGGCGAGTCGCCTCGCAGTCACCATGCTCCAGGACCGATCCTCTTCTTCATTCGCGAACGTGGGTGAACTTGTCGACCTCGTTACCGAGATCAACGCCGCCATTTACCGTGAAGCCACCACCAACTCAGGACAGCGCGGGATGGGCACCACCCTCACCGTTGCCGCACTCGTCCCGGATGATCCAGTGCCCCACGTGTTGATTGCCAACGTCGGAGACTCTCGCACCTACCTCCTTCGCGACGGCGAACTTCGCCAAATCACCGTTGATCACTCCTACGTACAAGAGCTCGTCCACGAAGGAGTACTCACCCCTGACGAGGCGCGGCAGCACCCACGACGCAACATCGTCACCCGTGCGCTCGGCATCGATGCCCATGTGACGGTTGACTCGTGGACGCTCCCAGTAATGCCGGGTGATCGATTCTTGTTGTGCAGCGATGGACTCGTAGACGAAGTATCGGTCGAAGATGTGACCGCACTTCTTCGCAACACGACCGACCCGAAGAAGGTCGCTCAGACACTCGTGAACAAGGCGAAAGAGAGCGGTGGTCGTGACAACATCACGGCAGCAGTCCTCGATGTGCTGAGTATTGGAGCGGAGGATGTTCAGGTCGAGGAGTCCAACACCCGCAAGAAGGCTTTTGCGCTCGTGGCGGGGTTGGTCGCACTCGCCGTGTTCTCGGTGGTGTCACTGTGGGGTGTCGCTGCGCGCGGCGGATACTCCGTTTCGTTCGATGGCACCGCAGATGAATCGGTGCTCGTGATTCGCAAGGGGACCAGTTGGTTGTGGATCAAGCCGACCATCGAGGAGTCCACGACAATCACGCGCAGCGACGTGTTGCCGGCGTTGGAAACCGAACTTGACCGGGAGCCGACGTTCCAGACATTCGACGACGCACGCACGTACCTGCAGTCGATTGCCGAGGTGGCCAATGGCTGAACGCGAATTGCCCCTCGTCAACAACCGCTATCAGGTTGAGCGAAGTGTCGGTCGAGGCGGCATGGCAGAGGTGTTTCTCGCCAAAGATGTGCTCCTCGATCGTCCGGTGGTGTTGAAGGTGTTGTTTCCCGAATTTGCTACCGACCCCGCGTTCGTCGAGCGTTTTCGTCGCGAGGCACAGGCCGCAGCCAACCTGTCGCACCCGAACATCGTCGCCGTCTACGACTGGGGAACACTCAACAACACCTATTTCATTGCCATGGAGTACGTGGCCGGTCGCACTCTCGCAGACTTCTTGAAAGAGAAGGGTTCACTCAGCACTACTCAGGCATGCGACATCGCGATCGAGGTGGCATCAGCTCTCGGTTTCGCTCATGACAACGGTGTGGTGCATCGCGACATCAAGCCCGCGAACATCTTGATCAGTAACGCAGGCCAAGTGAAGGTGGCGGACTTCGGCATTGCCCGAGCACTCGGCGCATCCGTTGAAGAAGGCCTCACCCAAACTGGATCGGTGATGGGTACTGCCACCTACCTCTCGCCCGAACAAGCGCAGGGTGCGCAGCCCGACCCGCGCAGCGACCTCTATTCGCTCGGCGTGATGATGTACGAGATGGTGGCGGGTAAGCCTCCGTTCGTTGGTGAGAATCCTGTGGCGATCACGTACCAACACGTTCATGCGATGCCCACACCATTGCGAGACCAACGTGACGATGTGACGATGGAATTTGAGGCCATCGTGGCCAAGTGCATGGCCAAGTCGCCCAAGCGACGGTACGACAACGCCACTGCACTACGCGATGACATCCGTCGAGCACTCAGCGGCGAACCCGTGAAGGCTCTGCAGGCAGTTCTTGCCAAGTCAACCCCCGTGGAGGCGACCGCTGCCATTCCCGTGCTCACTACCGAGTCACTTCCTCCGTATGAAGACGATTTCGATGCCGCGGTGCCGGGCAGGACTGCCGCGTACATCTTCGGCGCCGTGTTCATTGCGATCGCGCTCTTGGCAGGAAGCCTGATCTTGTTCCGTGTGCTGGGCAACAACTCATCGGCATCCATCACCGTGCCAAACGTCACCAACATGCAGTTGGCCGAAGCAAGCCAGGTGCTGCTCGATCTCGGTCTCACGCCGATTCCGAATGCCGTAGTGCAAGACGGCGTCGAGGACGATGTGGTGTACGCACAGGACCCGCCTGCGACGGCGATGGCCCGCGAAGGCGACGTCGTGAC
>CAZWKD010000082.1:0-3513 GCA_964633985.1 uncultured Acidimicrobium sp.
GCGTCACCACCGGGCACACCGTTGTTCAACACCGCGAACGTCATCGTCGCCGTTCCGAACAACCAGAGGTACATGCCCAACATTGCGAGGCGAGGTAGTGCCATCTCTCGTGCACCGATTTGTGTGGGCACCGTGGATATCGCCACACCGAGAAGCAGCGGAACGAGCACACCGAACACCGCGAGTACACGCGCGAGCACCACCATTTGAGTGCTGGCCAGTTCGGTGAAGATCAACGACGAATCAGCAATTCGCTCCACTCCAACAAGCGCACCCAGTGCTGCAGCCACGACCAACCACAGTGACGATGCCGCGATCGTCATGCGACCGATCTGGCGGTGATCAGTGGTCGTCAACCAAGCCGCAACCCCCGTCGTGGGTGAAGCGCCGGTGACGCCCACGAGGGGTGCTTCAACCGAGGACATACCGCTCTAAACACTAACAATCATGGGCGCTAAGCCCGAACTCATTGGCGAAGTTCAGCCGACCAGCACGTCCACCACGATTGCCGCGAAGAGCACCGTCACATAGGTGATGGAAAACGAAAACAAGCGCATGGCACGGGCTTCGGACGGCGCTTTTCTCAATTGCACACACCCCACGATGAACGCCAAACCGAATACCACCGCCGTGATTCCGTAAATCCAACCCAAATCCGCGAACGGCAGCACTGCCAGCGACGATGTGAGCAAGAGAACTGCGTAGACGACCATCTGGTTGGTGGTGTGGCGCAGTGTCGCAACCGCCGGCAACATCGGGACACCTGCCGCTCGATATTCATCGGCATGTTTGATTGCCAATGCCCAAAAGTGCGGCGGTGTCCACAGGAACATGAACACGAACAGAGCTGCCGCAGCCCAAGAGAGTGTTCCCGTCACCGCCGCCCAACCGACGAGCACCGGCACCGCCCCGGCTGCTCCGCCAATCACGATGTTCTGCCGGCTCGTGCGCTTCAGCCACAGCGTGTAGACGAATACATAGAACGCCGCAGCTCCCAGGGCCAACACCGCCGCGGCAAGGTTGGCGAAGCTCCACAACACCGCGAATGCAGCCGCTTGCAGCAACACGGCGAATATCAGCGCGCCGCGCGGCGACACTTCACCGCGGACGAGCGGCCGATTCTTGGTGCGATCCATCAAGACGTCGATGTCGCGATCGACGTACATATTGACGGCGTTGGCGCCTCCCGCAGCGAGCGCACCGCCGAGCACCGTCGCCACCATCAATCCGACCGACGGCCACCCACCATGGGCGAGCACCATCGTGGGCACCGTCGTGACGAGGAGCAGCTCGATGATGCGTGGTTTCGTCAGTGCGACATATGCGGCGAACTTGGAGCGTCGGCCGGACTGACGTGATTCGTGTCGAAACAACATGTCGGTCAATCGCGACGGAACTACTGGTTTGCCGAGCGATGACACGCATCAAGACTACGAGCAGTCCGCATACCGCTACTAGTCGTGTCGGCGCCCAGAAGGACACGGCACACTGATGTGGTGAGCGAGACCGAAGTCCGATCGATTCCCGAAACGATCGACGAACAATCGACCGATGTCGATCGCCCGTGGGTGGTGATCGTGTGGAACGATCCGATCAACCTGATGTCGTATGTCACCTTCGTCTTGCAGAAGGTGTTCGGGTACGACCGCGAGAAGGCCACGAAGTTGATGCTCGATGTGCACCACAAGGGTCGCGCCGTGGTCGCGAGTGGAACACGAGAACGCTCCGAACTCGACGTCTATCGACTCCATGAACACGGCTTGTGGGCAACCATGCAGCGGGACGACGCCTGAACATGGGGCGCAAGGACGTGATCAGGCGAGAAGGCGATGGCTTTGTCCTTTCAGTGCGACCGGATGATCGTCGCGTCGTGGTGGATCTCGTCGCTCAACTGCGGGATGCCATCCTCGACGGCACGGGCGACGAAAGATTCCGTCGTCTCTTTCCGGCCGCCTACCACCAGGACGCCGACCTCGACGAGGAATACCAACGTCTGATGCACGGCGAACTGCTCGCCTCACGACTCGACTCGCTCAACCGAACACACGAGTTGTTGTCGCGAGATGCCGATGCCGACTTCATCTCCCTCAGCGAGGACGAGATCGACTCACTGATGAAATCAGTGAACGACCTTCGACTCGTACTCGGAACCCTGCTCGATATTCAGGAAAACGAGCCGTCTATCGACGAAGACGATCCCGCGTATCCGCAGGTTCACCTCTACTCATATTTGGGATGGCTCCTCGAGTGGATCATCCGTGTACGAGTAGGCGACTAACGACTCCAGGTCAACTTGCCCTTCACCGTCTTGCAGGTGAGGGTCGTCTTGCCTGACTTCGCCTTGAGCCCAGCCTTGGTGCATCGTGCTCCGGCCTTCACGCCTTTGGCCGTGGCGGTCGTGGCTTTCGACGAAGCAGTGAGGTTCAACGTGCCGCGTGCGATCTGGAAATTCATGTCGGAGCGACCGCCAGATGCCGCAAAGTACACGCGGAACTGATTAGGTCCGACCTCATAACCAGTCGGGTCGAGTCGACTTCTATCGGTGTTCGTCAATGCCTGAGGCGTCGACCACGAGAGTCCGTCAGCGGAGGTTGCCACATACAACTTCTGCGCTGAACCACACCCTGGACCGTCGGCCATGATCATCACCCAGTCGCCGGTCTTCGCACGCAAGATTTCCGTGTCGACAAAACCGTCCTTCGAGAACAGCGAACCGCTCTCCTTGGTGAACGTCACACCATCCGATGAGCGGTAAGCAGCGACCTTCTCTGGACAACTTGAGTTCAGTGTCGGCGACTCCACGATGTAGATCCGCACCCCCGAACCGTCGGGCAAGACGACCGCATCGGGAACTCCCCACGCCTTCATGCCCATGGGCACCTGCATCTGCGACGAAGTCAACGTAGCCGAACCGATCGAAGTGCAGTCTGCAGTCGTGCACTCTGCCGTGTACACGCCTTGCGTCCCGGAGCTCGGATCCATCTTCTTGAAGTACGCACGGCGCTTGCCGCCGAATGTCAACGCAGTGAAGTCGTTGATCGGACTTCCCCAGTTTGCGTTGACCGAAACGCAGGTACCAGCGTCGGTACAGTCAGAAACGGCTGTTCCCTGCGGTCCGTCCGAGCGCCATACGCGGTCGACAGATCCGATTCGCTCCACGTGCGGCGACACGCCCGTCATTCCCAGGTTCACTGAGTCGTCTGAAAAGCTCGCGCCGTCAGCCTCGCTCGACGAGCAACCCACTCCTGCAATCACCACCGCGGCGACTGCAGCCGCGACGACCCAGGACTTGCTCCGCACTTTCATTCCCCGCATTTTCATCCCCCAAATTGAATTCAGTGACTGTTCATCATGCCCTACGGGCAGGATGGGCTTGCCAAAAGCGGGTCCAACCCCAACTAATTTGGGATTTCTCGCTGGTAGATTTGCAGGGCTCTTCCAACAGGAAAGGTATCCAGGCCCCCATCGTCTAGTGGCCTAGGACACCACCCTTTCAAGGTGGCGGCACGGGTT
>CAZWKD010000083.1:0-3472 GCA_964633985.1 uncultured Acidimicrobium sp.
CGCACCGCGAACCCGCCGAACGACTCGGCGCACGGCTCGAGCGTGGCGTCGTGCGACGAAGCGTTGAGATCGGGTGAGCGCACCACCACACCGTGGCGTCGCGCGTCCTGCACCAGGGAATGTGGCGACCAGAACCCCATCGGTTGTGAGTTCACGAGCGCGGCGCAGAACGCAGCCGGTTCGTACAACTTGATCCATGCAGAGGCGTACACCAAGTAGGCGAAGCTCACCGAGTGACTCTCGGGGAATCCATAGTTGGCGAATGCCTGCATTTTCATGAAGATCTGATCGGCCACATCCCCGGTGATGCCGTTGTGCGCCATGCCCGCGTACAGCCGATCGCGCAACCGCAACATGCGCGCGCGTGAACGCTTCGAACCCATCGCTTGACGCAACTCGTCGGCTTGCGCCGGCGTGAACCCGGCGACGTCGATCGCCATCTGCATCAACTGCTCCTGGAACAACGGCACACCGAGGGTCTTGCCGAGACTGTTCTCGAGCAGCGGATGCAAGTACGTCACCGGCTCTTTGCCGTTGCGCCGACGGATGTAGGGATGCACAGACCCGCCCTGGATCGGGCCTGGCCTGATGAGAGCCACCTCCACCACGAGGTCATAGAACCGCCGCGGCTTGAGTCGCGGGAGCGTGGCCATCTGGGCACGTGACTCGATCTGGAACACCCCCACCGTGTCGGCGCGACACAACATCGCGTACACCTCGTCTTCCTGCGGGATCGTCGCCAGGTCCACCTCGACTCCGCGATGCTCACGAATCAGATCCACCGCCCGGTGCAGAGCGGAGAGCATTCCCAGACCGAGCAGATCGAACTTGACGAGGCCAGCCGCGGCACAGTCGTCCTTGTCCCACTGCAACACGCTGCGTCCCTCCATGCGTCCCCACTCCACGGGACACACCTCCGTCACTGGGCGGTCGCACATCACCATTCCTCCCGAGTGGATGCCGAGATGACGTGGGGCGTGTTCCACCTGCGCAGCGAGCTCAAGCACTGCGTCGGGAATCTCCGGCGTGGCACCGGCTGCCTCACCGAGATGCGAGAAACGATCGATCTGCTTGCTCCACGCATCTTGCTGGCCAGGCGCGTAACCGAGTGCCCGAGCCATGTCGCGCACCGCCGAACGCGCACGGTACGTGATCACGTTGGCCACCTGCGCAGCGTGGTGACGACCATGACGCTCGTAGACGTACTGGATGACCTCTTCGCGGCGACCACTCTCGATGTCGATGTCGATGTCGGGCGGACCATCGCGCTCGGGAGAGAGGAACCGTTCGAACAACAACCCGAGTGACACCGCATCCACCTTGGTGATACCGAGCGCGTAACACGCCGCGCTGTTGGCCGCGCTGCCACGACCCTGACAAAGGATGTTGCTGCGCTCGCAGAACTGCACGATGTCCCACACCACGAGGAAGTAGCCAGCGAAACCGAGCGTGGCGATCACCTCGAGTTCGTGGTCGATCGTGCGCCACGCCCGACTGCGCAGCGAGAGATCCTCGGCGGTGTCGGTGGGCCTCGATCCATACCGACGTTGCGCACCACGCTCCACGAGTTGGCGGAGGTACGTCATCTCGCTCATTCCGTCAGGACAGGGAAATGGCGGTAGCCGTGGCGCCACGAGACGCAGGTCGAAGGCGCACTCAGCGGCCACCGCGGCGGCGCGGCCGACGACACCCGGGTAACGCGCGAAGCGTCGACGCTGCTCGCCACCCGAGCGCAAGTACGCAGTGGCAGCAGGCGGCAAGTCGGGATCGATCGCGTCCAAACTGGCTCGCTTCGACACCGCAGCAACGGCAGTGGCCAAACGGTGTTGCGACACGGTGGCATACACCACGTCGTTGGTGGCCACACACTCCACGTCGCAGCGATGCGCCAAACGCACCAACTCGTCGTTGCGCACCGAGTCGAGGGGGTCGCCGTGATCCCACAATTCGACGAGCACGTGCTCACGACCGAACGCGGCGATCAGTTGGCGAAGTCGTCGTTCGGCAGCAGCCGGCCCATCGCGGAGCAACGTCGAGGCGAGCACACCACTGGCGCCACCCGTGAGCACACGCCACTCGCCCGCACTGAACTCACTCAGGCCAGCGATGGTGAACCGCGGCGCCCCCTTCTCGCCCGCCAACTGCCCTGCACTGATGGCCGAAGACAGGTGCCCATAACCACGGGGCGAACGAGCGAGGATCACCACGTCGCCTTCCGCACAGCCGATCTCTGCGCCAAACACGGTGGGCAACTCGAGGGCACGAGCCGCCTCGGCGAAGCGCACCACGCCGTACAAGCCGTTGCGATCAGTCAGTGCGAGTGCACGCAGACCGAGGGCGACTGCCGTTTCTGCAAGTTGTTCGGGATGAGCGACTCCGCGCAGGAACGAGAAGTTCGATCGACAGTGCAGTTCCGCATACGGTTCGTCCTCGATTGCATCGATGTACGCAGGTGCGACATACGGCTGTCGTTTGGCACCGAATGCAGGGCCATCACCGCCGTCGTTCCACCCCGTCGTGCGCGGTGCACGACCGTCGGACAACCGGGCTTCGAGCTCAGACCACGGGAGGTTGGCAAAGGATGGATCGGCCCCCATCGCGGGGAGTGTACCGAACGTATGTTCGCTTGTTAGAGGAGGCGGCGGACGGTGCGCAGGGCTCCGACAAGGCCCACATCGGACATCTCGATTGCCTCATCCCAGCCAAACCACGCCACTTCCTGGCTTTCCCCCTCGGCTGGAGCGGGCTCGGCATCCTCGCCATAGACCACGTAGCGGACGTCCAAATGGGTGTGTCCACGGGGGCCGGGGTGGACGTCCAAGTGGACGAGCCAGGGGCCCGACTTGGGGTGGCGCACCGCGAGACCCGTCTCCTCCTGGGCCTCCCGCAACGCCGCCTCGGCAGGTGTCTCACCTGCCTCGACGTGTCCTCCCGGTTGCAACCACATGTTCAAACGCTTGTGTCGGTGCAACACCACACCGCGTTCACCGACGACGATCGCCGATCCGGTGATGTGCGTCGGGTCGGCGTGTTCATCGAGTGGCGAAGTGAGTCGTGGCACCACACGCAAGAACTGATCGATCGACTTGCGTTCGCGTTCGTCGCACGGAATGGCGGCAGAGAAGTGCGCAGTCAACGCATGCACTACGTGCTGATTCCGCTCACTCGTGGGTACTGACATGAATCCAAGAATCTACCAACCATGATGAAGATTTTTCATGACTCACGCATACCGCGCAGTGGCGCGCCAACGACCTTGTTCCAAGGTCAGCACGAGTGCCCGCGCAGGGTTCTCCCCCACCACCACCTGCATTCGCACTACACGACGATGACGCTGCGGATCCCACCATCGCTCCTCCACCGGCCACGGCCCCGACCATGAGACGACATCGAATTCTTTTCCGTCGACGACGATGCACGTCGGCACACCACTCATCTCGTGTCGTCCACTCACCACGATCGAACGACGACG
>CAZWKD010000084.1:0-3446 GCA_964633985.1 uncultured Acidimicrobium sp.
AAGAACCCCGAACTCGATGCCGCAGTGCGCACGGCGGTGGCCCGCCAGGTGGGCATCGGCGCCATCAAGTACGCCGACCTCTCGATCGATCGCGTGAAGGATTACGTCTTCGATTGGGAGCGGATGCTCTCCTTTGACGGCAACACCGCGCCGTACCTGCAATACGCCCATGCCCGTATCTGCAGCATCTTCCGCAAGGCAAACACTGCGCGCGAATCCGTGCGTGGCGGAACCGTGGCCATCGATCACGCCGCCGAGCGCGCGCTGGTGCTGCGTCTCCTGCAGTTCGACTCCGCCGTGGTGGATGCCGTGGAGCGCTACAGCCCGCATCGGCTGTGCACCTATCTATATGAGTTGGCGGGGGAGTTCAGCGCCTTCTACGAGCAGTGCCCCGTGCTGCGCGCACCCGATGACGCCACGCGCAACTCGCGCCTGATGCTCTGTGACTCCACTGCCCGCGTGATGGAACAAGGTCTCGCCCTGCTGGGCATCGAAGCACCGGAGCAAATGTGACCGCCATTCCACGCCACCTCTTGCCACTGACGGCCACCATCAACGGTGGCCAACTGCACATTGGTGGCTGCAACGTGAGCGACATCGCGCGCGAGTACGGCACGCCCGTGTTCATCTACGACGAAGAGCACCTGCGCGCTCGCTGTCACGAAGCGATCAGCGCATTCGGCCAAGATCGCGTGATTTACGCCGCCAAGGCTTTCCTCTGCACCGCGATGGCAAAACTTGCTCACGACGAGGGTCTGCTGCTCGATGTCGCCACGGGTGGCGAGATGCACGTGGCACTGCACGCCGGTGTTCCCGCCGATCGTCTGGTGGTGCACGGCAACAACAAGAGCATCGATGAACTACGCACGGCGATGAAAGCAGGCGTGCGCCACATCGTCGTCGACAGCTTCGACGAACTCGCCCGCATCGAGCGTCTACACGCAGAAGGTTTGCCCGCACCGCGCGTGCAGTTGCGCATCACGCCGGGTGTCACCGTGCACACGCACGAATACATCTCCACCGGTCAGGACGATTCGAAGTTCGGCTTCAACCTCGGCAACGGCAGCGCGCACCAGGCGATCGCTCGAGCGCAGCAATCGAAGGCCATGCAGTTCGTCGGCGTGCACTGTCACATCGGCTCGAACGTGTTTGCGGTGGAGAACTTCACGCATGCGGCACGCATCATGGTCAACCTTGCCAACGAGATAAAGGCGGAGGAGCTCACCCTCGGCGGCGGCCTCGGCGTGGCCTACGTAGGCAGTGAGCACGCACCATCGATCACCGAGTGGTCGACTCATCTCAAGGCCGCAGCCGACGAACTCGAGGGCGACACCAAGGTGTTCGTCGAGCCAGGCCGCTCGATCGTGGCCGATGCGGCGATCACCGTCTACGAAGTGGGCACCATCAAGCACATCGATGGCGTGCGCACGTATGTCTCCGTCGACGGCGGTATGAGCGACAACCCGCGCCCGGTGCTCTATGGCAGTGGATACGAGGCGTTCATGCCGACGAACGCCGAAGCCGCGCGCACCAAACCCGCGCGCATCGTCGGTAAGCACTGCGAGAGCGGTGACGTACTCATCTACGACGCACTCCTGCCCGAGTCGCTTCAAGTGGGTGATCTCCTCGCCACGCCCGTCACCGGTGCCTATGGCCATTCGATGGCCTCCAACTACAACAAGGTGCCGCGGCCGCCCGTCGTGTTCGCGCGCAACGGCAACGCCCGCCTCGTGGTGCGCCGCGAAACGCCCGAAGATCTCGTGCGTCTCGACGTGCTCTGAGGCACACCTCGCCAACACAGCCAATAGCGTGAAGGGCATGGCCCAAGCCCCCTTCGAGCACCGCGTGCGCCTCGGCGTGCTCGGCCACGGCACGGTGGGCAAGGCCTTCGTCGATCTCGTGCAGATGCAGTCCGATGCCATCGCCGCCCGCAGCGGCGTGAAGTTGGAGGTGGCCCGTGTGGCCGTGCGAGACATGGCTCGCCATCGCGACGAGTCCATCGCCGAGTGCCTCACCGACGATCCTGACTTCGTCGTCGGCGACCCCACGGTCGATCTCGTTGTCGAAGTGATGGGTGGCATCGAGCCCGCCCGCACCCTCATCTTGAAGGCGCTGCGCAACGGCAAGCCGGTGGTCACCGCGAACAAGGCACTCATCGCCAACCACGGCGCCGAGTTGTTCGAAGCCGCCGACAAGGCCGGTATCGACCTGTTGTTCGAAGCCGCGGTGTGCGGTGGCATTCCGCTCATTCGTCCACTGCGCGAGTCGCTGCGCGGCGAGCCGATCAAGCGCGTGCTCGGCATCGTGAACGGCACCACCAACTACATCCTCACCAAGATGTCGGAAGAGGGCACCAAGTACGAAGACGCATTGGCCGAAGCACAGCGTCTCGGTTACGCCGAAGCCGACCCCACGGCCGATGTCGAAGGTCACGACGCTGCAGCAAAGATCTCGATCGTCGCGAGCATCGCCTTCGGCGCAAACGTCGTTGCATCCGATGTGTACTGCGAAGGCATCGCAGGCATCAGCCCTCTCGACATCGCGATGGCGCGTCGTCTTGGCTTTGAGGTGAAGTTGCTCGCCATTGCCGAGCGCGACGAATCAACCGAAGCCATCCAGGTGCGCGTGCACCCCGCGATGTTGCCGAAGACACACCCGCTCGCATCCGTGCGCGACAGCTTCAACGCCGTCGTGGTGGATGGCCGTGCATCGGGCTCACTCATGTTCTACGGCCGCGGCGCCGGTGGCGATCCCACGGCTTCGTCGATCCTTGGCGACGTCATCGATGCCTCGATCAACCTCTTCAAAGGCGCGCACGCCACGCTCGGCCTGCTCAGCGTGCCGAAGTTGCTGCCCATCTCCGAAACGTCGTGTCAGTACCTCATCCCACTCGAAGTGGCCGACGAGCCCGGCGTGTTGCACGCAGTCAGCGGCGTGTTCGCTTCCAACGGAGTCAGCATCAAGGCCGCCGAGCAGGACGGCATCGGCACCGGTGCACGACTCGTCTTCCTCACCCACGAAGCCCACGAAGCCGCCGTGCAGCGTTGCCTCGAAGATCTGCGTGGACTCAGCGCAGTTGCCCACATCGGCGCCATCCTTCGCGTGATCGGCGAGTAACTAGTAAGTGGTGATGTGGGCATGAAGTACGTCTCTTCGCGCGGCCAAGCCCCCGTTCTCGGTTTCCGCGATGTCCTCCTTGCGGGCCTTGCCACTGACGGCGGCCTGTACATGCCCGAGTCGTGGCCAAAGCCGGCCATGCCCGCAGGCGACTACGCCACGCGTGCCGCCGCGCTCATGCAGCCCTTCGTCGGCGACGAAATCGCTCCCGACACCTTCGCCCGGCTGTGTCGCGAGGCGTACTCCACCTTCCGTCATCCCGATGTGGTGCCCCTCGTGCCACTCAGTGACGACCACTATCTCCTCGAGTTGTTCCACGGCCCCACGCT
>CAZWKD010000085.1:0-3364 GCA_964633985.1 uncultured Acidimicrobium sp.
AGCTCCACTTCCTTGGCGATCGACACACCGTCGTTCGTGATCGTCGGGGCGCCGAACTTCTTGTCGAGCACCACGTTGCGACCTTTTGGTCCCAACGTCACCTTCACTGCATCGGCGAGCTTGTTGACGCCCGCCTCGAGGGCGCGGCGCGCTTCCTCGTCAAACTTCAATTGCTTGGCCATGTTTCAGTCCTTCGTTTGTTCGGGGGTTGGTTACTTGCCGACTACTGCGAGCACGTCGCGGCTGGAGAGGATCAACAGATCCTTGCCACCGTGGGAGATTTCCGTGCCGCCGTACTTGCTGTAGAGAACGACGTCGCCGACCTTGATGTCGATCGGGAAGTGCTTGCCCTCGTCGTCGCTCCAGCGGCCGGGACCCACTGCCAACACCGTGCCCTGCTGGGGCTTTTCCTTGGCGGTGTCGGGGATGACGAGACCGGACGCGGTGCGCTCCTCGGCCTCGCTCGGCTCGACAACGATGCGGTCGTCTAGGGGCTTCAGATTCATGTAGTTGGACCTCCGTTGCGGGAGTCCCTTGCGGGGACTCGGTTTTCGATCGTTAGCACTCTCTGTGTGCGAGTGCTAAGTGTACGGATCTGGCCCTGTCAGTTCCAACTGAGCCCGAGATTCCCGACCAAGCGGGACAAGGTCTCGAGCGGCAGGCCGATCACGCCCGTCAGGCTGCCCACGTGGCGGGCCACGAGGATCGCCCCCTCCCCCTGGATGGCATAGGCGCCGGCCTTGCCCATCGGTTCGCCCGTGGCGAGGTAGCGGTCGATCGTGGCGTCGTCGAGGGGGTGCATCTCGACGAGAGCGGTCTCGACCGCGCTTTCCTCCCGAGACCCGTGGATCACGCACACTCCCGTGTGCACGCGGTGAGCGCGACCAGACAGCCGCTTCAACATCGCTCGCGCATGATCGACATCGACGGGCTGTCCGAGCGAGTCACCATCGACGTCGACGACGGTGTCGGCACCGATCACGAGCGGCGTGACGGCATCACCCGTGTGGCGCATCGCCACCGCGTTTGCTTTTTCACGCGCGAGGCGCAGCGCCACGTCACGCGGATCTTCGCTTGGCTGTTCCACCTCATCGACACCTGGTGCTTCACGTTCGAAGTCGGTCGGCGCACCATGTGCTTCGAGCAGTTGTGTGAGCAACTCCACGCGCCGCGGCGAGGTGCTGGCGAGAACGATGCGCATCAGCCGCCCGACAATGCGACGACGTCCGAATCATCCGGCACCTCGAGATCGTCCAAATGATCGAGGTAGCCGTTCGGCAACACCACGTTGATGGGGCCATTGGTATGACCACGAGCGATGCGCTCCCCTCCTTCGACGATTCGCGCGGATCGATCGAGCATCGTGCACAAGTTGGTCAGCTCCTCGAGCGACGAGATCATCGAGAATCGTCGACGCATCTCGCCACCGACCGGGTACCCCGTGAGGTACCAACCCGTGTGCTTGCGGAAGTCGCGCACTCCGCGATCGGAGCCGAGATGGCTACACAGAGCTTCGGCGTGGCGCACCATCACGTCGAGCACCTCGCCGAGCAAAGGCGTCGGTGCGACTGGTCTGCCGGCGAACGCGTCGATCAAGTCGCGGAACAACCATGGGCGGCCCAGGCAGCCACGACCGATCACCACACCGTCGCAACCCGTCTCGCGCACCATGCGCAACGCGTCGCTCGCCTCCCAAATGTCGCCGTTGCCGAACACGGGAATCGTCTTCACCACGTTCTTCAACTCCGTGATCGCCTCCCACCGCGCCGACGGCGCGTAATGCTGGCGGGCCGTGCGTGCGTGCAAGGCAATGGCCGCCGCACCTTCCTCTTCACAGATGAGTCCCGTGTCGATGAAAGTCAGCAGATCATCGTCGATGCCCATTCGGAACTTGCAGGTGATCGGAATGCCGTACTTCGCGCCCGTCGTCACCGCGGCGCGCACGATGGCGCGCAACAAGTTCTTCTTCAACGGCACCGCGGCACCGCCTCCGCGCCGCGTCACCTTCGCCGCGGGACAACCGAAGTTGAGATCGATGTGATCCACCGCGCCGTCGCTGCCCAACCGATCGATGGCCCGCGCCATCATCTCCGGATCGCTGCCATAGAGCTGCAGCGAGCGGAAGTCCTCGTCGGGACCGAACGAAAGCATCGTCTGGGTCTTGCGGCTGCCGTGCACGAGCCCGGTGGCCATGATCATTTCGTTGACATAGACGAGGTCCGGACCGAACTCGCGACACAACGAGCGGAATGGTTGGTTCGTCACCCCGGCCATCGGCGCCAGGATGACGGGCGTTCCCGCCTTGTGCTCGCCAAGCTGCAGCGGAATCACAGCACGTCCCCCAGTTTCAGGTTCGGCTGCGCCTCCATGTCGAGTGGGCTCGTCACGCCATCACGCAATCGATACCACGCGGCGGAGGCGATCATCGCCGCGTTGTCCGTGCACATCGCCCTGCTCGGCAAGACGAGGTGCCAACCGCGTGTCGTCGATTCATCCTCCATGCGCTTGCGCAAGAGCGTGTTGGCCGCCACGCCACCGCCGAGCGCAACCGTGCGCACACCCGTGCGTTCGACTGCGCGGATGGTCTTGGCCACGAGCACGTCGACGACGGCCTGCTGGAACGAAGCGGCGACGTCTGCCGTCGAGACATCGGGGTGTTGGCGCACGTGATTGATCACGGCGGTCTTCAACCCACTGAACGAGACGTCGAGCCCGTCGTGCAACATGGCACGTGGAAAGTCGATCGCTCGCGGGTTGCCCTCTCGGGCGATCTTGTCGATCGACGGTCCACCCGGTTGCGACAACTCGAGGAAGCGTGCCACTTTGTCGAACGCCTCCCCTGCGGCGTCGTCGATCGTCTGACCGATCACGTGGTACTTACCGTGATCCGTGACGTGCACGATCAACGTGTTGCCACCCGAGACGAGCAGTACCACCATCGGGAATTCGACTTGCGGATCGTCGAGCAGTGCGGCGTACAAATGTGCTTCCAAGTGGTTCACGCCGATGAACGGACGATCGAGCGCCAGCGCGAGTGCCTTGGCTGCGGACACGCCGACGAGGAGCGCACCAATCAAACCAGGGCCCACCGTCGCGGCCACCGCATCCACTCGCGTGATGTCGATCGACGACTGCGAGATCGCGCGACGCACGACCGGCATCACCGACTCGAGGTGCGCGCGCGAGGCGATCTCTGGCACCACACCACCGAAGCGAGCGTGCTCGTCGATCTGACTCGACACCACACTCGAGATCACATCGGTCCCACCCATCACGACTGCCGCTGCCGTCTCGTCACAACTCGTCTCGATGCCGAGCACCACCATCTCCGAACTCATGGTCGCGTCGCCTCGATCGACTTCAG
>CAZWKD010000086.1:0-3363 GCA_964633985.1 uncultured Acidimicrobium sp.
CAGTCCTGATCCATCGATTCCCATCTCGTCAAACCGACGCATTTTCGTGATCATGCTGTCGCTCACGTTCGTCATCATCCCAATCCTCGGGCGCATCGCTCGTGGCGCCACCCTTGCGTGGGTCAATCGTGAGTTCGTGGTGGCAGCTCGCAGCATGGGCATGCGCGACAAGGACATCATCCTCAAACACATTGTGCCGAACGTCTTGCCGGCCATCTACTCGGTGGGCTTCCTCGCCATCGGCGTAGTGATCGTTGCCGAAGGAGCACTCTCACTTTTGGGTGTTGGTGTCGTAGACGGTGTCTCGTGGGGTGCAATGATCTCGCGTGTGGCCGGTGAATTCACTTACCTGCCACACTCGATGTACGTTCCCGTCACCGTCCTCGCGTTATCAGTGATTTCCTGCAACCAGATCGGTGACTACCTCCGTTCACGCCTCGATTTGAGAGAGGGAAAGATTTGACCACCCTGCTCTCCATCAAGGACCTCGTCGTCCGGTTCCGCACACCTCGCGGATTGCTCGAGGCTGTGCGGGGCGTGAACCTCGACATCCCTGCTGGCTCCAGCGTCGGCATCGTCGGCGAGTCGGGTTCCGGCAAGACGGTGATGTCTCGCGCAGCCATGGGCCTCCTTGGCGGCAGCAACGTCGAGCGCAGCGGCTCCGTAGTGTTCGACGGTCACGAACTCACTTCGCTCGACAGCGTGCAGGTGCGCGAGTACTTCGGCACTGGAATGGCGATGATCTTCCAAGACCCGATGACGGCACTCAACCCAGTTCGTCGCATTGGGACGCAGATTTCGGAAGGTCTACGCATCCGCCTGGGCATGAACAAGAAGGACGCCATGAAGCGCAGCGCCGAGCTCTTGGCCAAGGTGCGCATCCCCGACCCCGAAGCAGTGCTCCGCAAGTTCCCGTATCAGCTCTCCGGTGGAATGCGACAGCGCGTGATGATCGCCACCGCTATTGCCTGTAACCCAAAGTTGCTGTTCGCTGATGAACCGACCACGGCCCTAGACGTCACCGTGCAGGCACAGATCCTCAGTCTGCTTGCCGACCTGCGCAAGGACATGGGCATGTCGATGGTGCTCGTTACACACGACCTCGGCGTAGTGGCCAACAACACCGACTTCGTTGCCGTGATGTACGCAGGCGAGATCGTCGAAATGGCGCCGACTACCGAACTCTTCGCCAACATGAAGATGCCGTACACCGAGGCACTATTGAAGTCGATCCCCAAGATCGACGCGCCCACAGAAAAGCGTCTGCCGGTGATCGAGGGACGTCTCCCCAACCCGACCGACCGCCCCGCGGGATGTGGATTCGCCAGCCGCTGCTCCTACGTTCAGGACAAGTGCCGACAGGATCGACCTGAACTCGAAGACGCCGGCAACGGACACTTGTATCGCTGCTGGTATCCACTCGGCAGCACCATCTCGAGGAGGTCGTAATGGCTGGATACGCCCACCTGCGTAACTCCCCTGACGCCGTCCTCACGGTGAAGGATCTGCGAGTCGAGTTCAAAGTGCCTGGTGGAGTCGTGAAGGCGGTTTCCGATGTCTCCTTCGACGTGTTGAAGGGTGAGACACTTTCGATTGTCGGCGAGTCGGGCTGTGGCAAGACCACCCTTGGCAAGGCCGTGCTGCAACTTCCTCCGCCCGATTCGGGAAGTGTCACCTTCGAGGGAGTCGACCTCACCTCATTGAAGCGTGAGGATCTGCGCAAGGCCCGCACTGCGATCCAGATGATCTTCCAAGACCCCATTTCGTCGCTGGACCCGCGTATGACCGTGCGCGATCTGATTGGCGAACCACTGTGGGTGTGGAACAAGGGCAACGAGGCCGAGCGTGAGACCAAGGTTCGCGAGCTCCTGAACAACGTCGGTCTCGAGCCCGACCAAGTGTTGGAGCGACACTCGTATGAGTTCTCGGGTGGCCAGTGTCAGCGTCTCTCCATCGCCCGAAGCCTTGCGCTCGAACCGAGAATGCTCATTTGTGACGAACCAGTGAGCGCCCTCGACGTCAGCATCCAGGCCCAGATCCTCAACCTGCTACAGGACATGAAGGAGCGCTACGGCCTCACCATGCTGTTCATCAGCCACGACCTTGCAGTCGTCAAAGCGGTGAGCTCGCGAATCATGGTGATGTATCTGGGCAAGGTGTGCGAGATCGGATCACCGGACGCCATTTACTCGAAGCCGGCGCACCACTACACGGCTGCGCTCATCGAGTCGGTACCGCTTCCCGATCCGACGAAACGTCGCACCGGCTCACCGCTCCAGGGCGAGCCACCCTCGCCGATGAACCCGCCGTCGGGTTGCCGCTTCCGCACACGTTGCCCTGCCGCATCAGAAAAGTGCGCTGCCGAAGAGCCAGAGTTGCGCGAAGTGACCCCCGGTCAGTTCGTCGCTTGCCATCACCCACGCGTCTGATTCTCGAGCTCTTGGCTCGAGTTCAGCGGTTTCGGTCTGCGGCTTCCCGAAGACTCATCATCGCGTACATGAAACTTCCCGTACCGACAATGAAAAAAATTACACAGCCAAATGCGAATAGTGCACCCTGACTCATCTCAACTCTCCTTCCGTTGTGAAGAAACGAGGAAGGCGCCCAAAGCGAGGATCGAAGGCACCCACGTGCCAACGAATATTCCATTGAGCTTGTCGTCCATTGCCCCATCGTTGGCAAAGAACAACCACACGCTGAGGACAAGGCTGGCGGCTGCCGCGAAAAGGATCGTGGCGCGGAGAATCTGAACTGGTTTCATCTAGACACCCTTTCAGAGAGCTGACCACAAGACAAGGATGCTCATACGGTCAATGCCCCAAAGGGTTACATCGTCCAGTAAAATCCAAGGGCCATTTGCGGGTGTAGCTCAATGGCTAGAGTTCCAGCCTTCCAAGCTGGCTATGCGGGTTCGATTCCCGTCACCCGCTCCATGAATCTTCATCTGGTTGTGCGTTGAAAAAATGACGATTGCTCTCGTTCGACCCACCAGCTCGCGCCTAGCCGAGGGCCTGCTTACCCACATCGAACGACAACATGTCGACGTCGACCTGGCGAGGAGTCAATGGGACGAGTACGTAAATGCTCTGCGATCGGTTGGTTGGCAGGTTCGCGAAGTCCCTCTTCTAGAGTCATGTCCCGACAGCGTGTTCATCGAAGACACGGTCGTCATGTACCGCGATGTCGCTGTCATCACTCGGCCGGGTAACGATGCCCGAAAACCAGAGGTCGAAGCAGTGGAGCCCATAGTCGCTTCGATCGGCTGTCGTATCGAGCGGATCGTCGAGCCTGGCACCCTCGATGGCGGTGATGTGCTCAAGGTCCACGACACCGTCTATGTCGGCCTCGGCGGTCGCACCAATC
>CAZWKD010000087.1:0-3359 GCA_964633985.1 uncultured Acidimicrobium sp.
GCGTTTGGTCACCACTCGAATACGGCTGTCACGTGCGAGATGTGTTTCGAAAGTTCGATGAACGACTGAAACTGATGATTGAGACCGTGGACCCTGCGTTCGACAATTGGGACCAGGATGCCACAGCGATCGAGGATCGATACGACCTGCAGGATCCTGCGAAAGTGGCCGAAGAACTCGCTGTGGGAGGGTTCTCACTCGCTGCACGTTTCGAGGCGGTGAAGCAGAACCAATGGACGCGCCGTGGAATCCGCAGTGACGGCTCGGTGTTCACGGTTGATTCCATTGCCAAGTACCTGATGCATGATCCCGTCCACCACCTTTGGGATGTGGGTGCAGAGGTGCCCCGATACTGACGCCAGGTCTCGGGTTTCAGAACCCAACAGCGGCGCAGTGGCGACCGATCTCAAGCGCTGAGTCTGGGTCGATATTTCAGGCGGTGGCAATGATCGAGAGAGCCGTTGCAATCGTGAGGTTGATTGCTGCACTTCGATCTTTGCCTTTTCGCTGACGCAGGATCACGTCATGCACCGAAGCATCAATGGTGGCAACGACCATGCGAGAAATCAGTGCCCGTCGCTGTGCATCATCGATTCGGTTTTTCAAGAAGTGTGAGGTTGCATCCACAAGTTGAGTTCTCGCCCGATCAAGTTCGAGGTTGATTTCGTGAGTGCGTGGGGCGTGGTGCATGACGAGGAGATGTAGTTCGTCGAGTTCGTGCTGTTCGACGAGGAAGTTGACGACACTTCGGAGGACGACAGATAAGTCGGTCTCCGTGTTCAATCCGCCTATGAGATCAGCTAGTCCGACGGTTGAGGATTCGATGTGCTGTTTCGTGAGCGCGACCAGGAGTGCGTCCTTGTTCGGGAAATACTGGTAGAGCGAGCCGACCGAAACCCCAGCTTCGTCTGCGATGTCATTGGTGGTGGCCTTTGCGTAGCCGTGCTCTTGAAAAATGTGAGCCGCTGCATCGAGGATGCGTTCGACGGTGCGCCGAGACCGCTCTTGGCGGGCGTGTTTACGGGGCGAAACGGGTGAGTCGGTCATCGGGGCGAATGCAGAAAATGCGAGTGGACAAACCTGAGGTTTGCTCGCATTCTAGGTGTCGTGCAAGTCGTCGAACGTTCTACGTTGCTTGAGGCGTCAGCCGACGCGATCTGGGCTGCAGTCAAGACTCCCTCTGCGTTTCGATTCGTCACTCGCGGACTTCTGGTGATGCCGGTGATCCGTAGTCGATCGGGTGAGTGGCGTGAGGGTGAGACCGTGGTCGGGTGGGTATTCCTGTTCGGATTTCTGCCGTTCTCGCGTCACCATTTGCACATCGCTCGTATCGATGATTCGACCCGCACCCTGAGCAGCCGTGAATTTGGGGGATTGATTGCGATGTGGAACCACGACATCGAAGTGGTTCCAGTCGACTCAAAGACCTGTCGCTATAGGGATCGCATCGAGATCGAGGCTGGATTCCTGACGCCTGTTATTGCCGTGTACGCCAGATGGTTCTACCGAATGCGGCAACGCCGTTGGAGAGCTCTAGCGAGAGGATTGAACAAATGAAGAGAATGACTAATGAGATACGAGATCGAATCAGCTCAAACCTTGCCGATGCCCGGGTGTCTCGCCGACAGGGTGAATGGGGACGATGCTGGGGACTGCTCGAAGACGCGCACGTGCTCAGTCAGCCGTGGGCCATTCCGCACATTCGGGTGCATGCTGCGATGCTCGTAGCCGGATGGAAGACAAGAGATGTCGTCGAGGTGCGCGGTCAGGTGCTGCGACTTTTGGTGGGCGGCCCAGCATCTGCGATCCGCAGGTATCCAGTTGGAAACACTGGTCGTGCGCGAGTCTCCGCAATACAGCCGATGCCCGTCAGAACTGATCTAGCAACGATGCTCGAGGAAGCAGGACAGCGAACAGGGTCGCTCACGCGAGTGGATTTGTAATTCGTCGAAAGGCGGACCTAGGCGAGAGGAACCAAGAAGATGAACATCACGAGGTCTGCAGTTCCGCTCACGGCGACGTGATTGCTCCATGACTTGTCAACCAGGACCGACAGAAGGCGTCCAACAAAGGACCCAAGCCATGCGATACCTAGCACCATGGCGACCGTCTCGGATTGTGTCGCGAGCACTGCAATCGCAATAGCGGCCATCGCACCGTACGTCGCTCTCATCTCGGACATCGCAATGGGTGTGTCGATTCGAAGCCCAAACGCTCCTTGTCGGGTCACTCGATCGGGATACAAGAGCCCGTACGAACACATGCCTGCAGTTGCGATTGCAGCGAGAAGGGCGAAGATGCTCATGTCATTTCTCCTCGAGAGATTGTTTGGCGATGAGTACGAGGCTAGGAAAGGATGGCAACGCCCAGACGGCGACAAATGGGAGAGTGACAGCTAGAGAGGTCCAATCTGCGTCACCAAAGTCCCGTGTTGACTCCGTGATCGAAATGTCGAGAGCAATCGCCACTGCCACAATGAGAGACACCACGACACTGAGAAGTCGGTATGCCTCGTGGTAGGCGGCATTTCGTATTGCCAGCAATCGTTCGTCGAGCAACTCATCGGGGGCATCCGCAATTACACGTGCTGATGCACGGGCTGCCCACCACGTCAGCATTGGGAGAAGGCTCCACCAAGACAGATGACTGTTGGAGAGGCTCAAACCTCCGGGCAGATCGAAGCCGCCATAGATCACGAGTGCCCAGGCGAGAACATTGGCACTGATGATGAGGCGACGTGCTCTCACGGTCATCAACCAGCGGTACTTCTCGACGTATGTCGGTGAGAGTGCCCGCTCCACTTCGGCACGACTGGCACCCGAAGTCCAAAAGTAATCCTTCTTTCTTGACTTGCCGTATGGCCCCGGCCAACCGACGATGCGAAGGAAGCGATGATCGTCATATTTGCGCCAAATCCATACAGCCCTAATCAAGAACATGACAACGAGTGAGACGAGAATGCCTTGCGTGCTCGGGAACCAACTCATGACGATGAGACCTTCTTCTTGGTGAATGGCTGCAGAGAAAAGATCTCGTGAACATCGGTGTGCAAGATCTTGGCGAGCGTGAGTGCGAGTGAAAGACTTGGGCTGTATTCGCCTCGCTCGATGTAGCCGATCGTCTGGTAGTGGACGTCTGCTCCATATGCGAGCTCGGTCCGACTCAGCCCTTGTGCTTCGCGCACTTCTTCGAGTCGATTGAAAACGGGTGTTTCGTCTTTAGGTTTACGGCCCATGATTCGTAGTATAAATGCTATGTAGCAATAATGCAACAGTTTGCTCTACGATCCGCTCATGGCAGATCGTGAGGAAACTGCTCGGGTGCTTCGGGCCTATGCCGAGGCCTGGCTCGCTTCGGAC
>CAZWKD010000088.1:0-3259 GCA_964633985.1 uncultured Acidimicrobium sp.
TCGCGGAGTGCGTAGGTGATGCGAGCGATCATTCGTATACCCCGCGCTCTTGGTCACGTACCACCACACCACGGTCGAGCTGAATGACTCGGCGGCGCATGGCATTGACCACACGATGGTCGTGTGTGGCCATCACCACGGTGGTGCCGGTGCGATTGATCTCATCGAGCAAGGCCATGATCCCCTCGCCCGTGGCCGGGTCGAGGTTTCCCGTTGGCTCGTCCGCAAGCAGGATCAATGGACGATTGACGAACGCTCGCGCAATCGACACACGTTGTTGCTCTCCACCAGAGAGCTGGTTGGGAAAGCGGTCTTCCTTGCCGGCCAAGCCGACCAGCTCGAGCACCAGTGGCACCTGTCGCGCGATCACATGCCGCGGTTTGCCGATTACCTCGAGGGCGAACGCCACGTTCTCGAAGACCGTCTTGTTCAACAGCAGTTTGTAGTCCTGGAAGACATTGCCCATCGTGCGGCGCAAGTGCGGAACGCGAGAGTCAGGTAGTTCGTTGATGTTGCGTCCGGCAACCCACACTTCGCCACGCTCGGGGCGCTCCTGGCGATTGATCAACCTGAGAATCGTCGACTTACCCGAGCCAGATGGACCGACGAGGAACACGAAGTCACCTTTGGCCACGTCGAAGCTCACGTCGCGCACGGCAACCGTCTCGGTTCCGTATTGCTTGGTGACGTTCTCCAGCCGGATCATCGATCCCCTCTCGACTGGAACATCCTAATTTTCCGACTCTGCGTTCGCCCTGCGCCAGCGCAAGAAACCTTCCATGAACAGATCCAGATCGCCATCCAGCACCGCCGCCACGTTGCCACTCTCCACTTCGGTGCGCAGATCCTTGACCATCTGATATGGCTGCATCACATACGAGCGAATCTGACTCCCCCAGCCGATGGATGACGGCTTGCCGGCGATCCGACGCATCTCTTCTTCACGCTCTTCTTCTGCTCGAGCCACGATCATCGTCTTCAACTTCTTCATTGCGTTCTCACGGTTCTGCAACTGCGAACGTTCCTGCTGGGACGACGCCACGAGTCCTGTCGGTTCGTGGATCAATCGAACCGCCGAGGACGTCTTGTTGACGTGCTGACCGCCGGCACCAGATGCGCGGAACACTTCCATGCGGATGTCGCTCTCGTTGATCTCGACTTCTGCATTGTCGAGCACCGGCCACACCTGCACGCTGGCAAAACTCGTCTGTCTACGGCCCTGATTGTCGAACGGGCTGATTCGCACCAGCCGGTGCGTACCGCGTTCGGAAGTGAGTAGTCCGTAGGCGTACCGACCCCGCACGGTGAAGTCAGCAGAGAGGATTCCGGCTTCGGTCCCTTCCGACACGTCGCCAATCTCGACTTCGAATCCACGCCGCTCCGCCCAGCGCGAGTACATCCGCAGGAGCATCTCGCTCCAGTCCTGGGCATCCACCCCGCCGTCCTTCGCGTTGATCTGGACGATTGCGCCAGCTTCGTCGTGCTCACCGGTGAACAAACTGCGCAGCTCCAACTGATCGAGTCGTGCCCGACACGAGGCGATACCTCGTTCGAGGTCAGGCTCTTGAGACGCATCGTCAGCCTCACGAGCCATCTCATGGAGTACCTCGAGGTCCTCCACTTCGCTCGCCAACTTGGCGAACTCATCGAGATCGGCGCGCAAGTTGGAGTACTCCGACGTCACCTTCTTCGCGTGATCCTGGTCGTCCCACAAATCAGGCTTCGCTACCTCGATCTCGAGTTCGGCAAGGCGTTCACGATTCGAGTCCACCTTGAGGTACTGAGCGGCTTCGTTGATACGCCCGCGTACCTCGGTGAGGTCATTGGTGAAGTCGCGCATGGTGGCCTAGCCGCGGCCGTGGCACAACTTGTACTTCTTGCCCGAACCACACGGGCAAGGCGCGTTGCGAGGAGTGGACGACCAGTCGCCGGCCTGATTCACGACGGTCTTGACCGGCTGAGCAGGAGACGGCGTTGGGCCTTCGTTCGCATCAAGCAGGGTCGACTCAGCCTGCACTTCCTGCACGTTTTGCAGAACTGGAGCATCGTTGCGGACGACTTCTACGTGCATCACGTACTTCACGAAGTCTTGGGCGATTCCCTTCATCAGGGATCCGAACATCTCGAAGCCTTCACGCTGCCATTCAGTGAGAGGGTCCTTTTGGCCCATCGCGCGCAGGTTGATGCCCTCCTGCAGGTAGTCCATCTCTTCGAGGTGCTCTCGCCACCGCTGATCGATGATCTTCAACATCACTTGACGCTCGATCTCGCGCATGTTGGCGGCCCCGAGTTCGGATTCACGCTTGTCGTAGTACGCAGTCGCATCGCCCATCACAAGGTCGTACATTGCGTCGGTATCGGCGCACGCCGCAAGGTTGCCCGGGGTCAACGACGTCGGCCAATAGAGCGTGAGTTCACGTGCGAGACCTTCCAGATCCCATTCGTCTTCCACTTCCGACACGCAATGGTTGTCGATGAGCGCATCGACCGCCTCGGCGAGGTATTCGAGACCGGCAGCCTTCAGGTCGATGCCATCCAGGATCTGATCTCGGCGCTGGTAGATCACCTTGCGCTGCTCGTTCATCACCTCGTCGTACTTGAGGACGTTCTTGCGAATCTCTGCGTTCCGTTGCTCGACGGTGGTCTGTGCGCGCTCGATGGCCTTGGTCACCATCTTCGCTTCGATCGCCTCGTCTTCTGGCAACGCACGACCCATCACCCATGACAGTGCGCCGGTCGCGAACAGGCGCATCAACTCGTCGTCGAGACTCAAATAGAAACGACTTGCACCCGGATCACCTTGACGACCGGCGCGACCGCGCAACTGGTTGTCGATGCGCCGCGATTCGTGGCGTTCGGTGCCGAGCACATAGAGCCCGCCGAGTGCACGCACCTCGTCGCCTTCGGCCCGACACGACGCAGTGAATTCGCTCACCAGTTCGCGGTATCGACTTTGGGCCTTGTCACGAGCAGTGAGGTAATCGGGTGGCATCTGCTCGAGCGGCATCGGCAGATCGAACTCGTCGAGCAACGTGTCGGCATGGTGGCCTTCTGCCAACACCTGCTGACGCGCCAACCCCTCAGGGTTACCTCCGAGGAGAATGTCGACACCTCGTCCGGCCATGTTGGTGGCCACGGTGACCGCGCCGATGCGTCCTGCCTGGGCGACGATCGCGGCCTCGCGTGTGTGCTGCTTGGCGTTCAACACCTCGTGAGTTACTCCCACCTGCTGCAACTTCCGCGACAACAATTCGCTCTT
>CAZWKD010000089.1:0-3197 GCA_964633985.1 uncultured Acidimicrobium sp.
GAGGGGTGAGGCCGAGTTGCTTGGCCTTCGCCTCACTCATGATCAACATCGCAGAGGCTCCGTCGGTGATCTGAGACGAGTTGCCAGCGGTGACTCGACCGCCCTCTTCTTCGGGTTTGAACGACGGCTTCAGTTTGCGGAGTGATTCCATGGTGGTTTCGCGCAAGCCCTCGTCGCTCGTCATCATGTTGCCTTCGGCATCGATGACCGGAATGATCTCGTTCTGGAAACGCCCTTCGGCAGTGGCGCGCTGGGCGTTTTGCTGTGAGCGGACACCGAACGCGTCCAACTCGTCGCGCGAAATGTTCCACTTCTCGGCAATCAGTTCGGCCGACACACCCTGACCAACGAGGCCGCCTTCAGAGGCGTACCTGCTCATCACACGGGGACCAAAAGGAAAGCCATAGTTGCGATCCGAGACCGACGCGCCCATCGGCACCCGGGTCATCACTTCCACTCCGGAAGCAATCACGATGTCATACGCGCCGGCCATCACGCCCTGTGCCGCGAAATGTGCTGCTTGCTGACTGGAGCCACATTGACGATCGACAGTGGTTCCTGGAACCGTGTCTGGCCAACCTGCCGCAAGTACCGCGCTGCGGGCGACATTCAAACTCTGCTCGCCCACCTGCATGACGCAACCCATCACCACATCGTCGATGAGCGCAGGGTCAAGGTTGTTGCGTTCGATCAACTTCTGCAGGATTTCTGCTGCAAGATCGACAGGGTGCCAATTCTTCAATTTGCCGTTGCGCTTGCCAAGCGGACTGCGGACTGCATCGATGATCACTGCGGTGTTCATGTCGCCTTCTTTCATGCATTGTGGGATGGAAAGCCGCCTCGGGTCATTCACTACACCGTGAAAGACGTGACTGCTTCCAAGACCCTGTCGAGTTCTTGTTCGCTCAAGGAGCGATACAAGGGAAGTCTAACGAGGGTGTCCGCAGCGGCTTCGGTGACGGGCAAGGAGGCACGGCTTCGACCCTTCGATCGCCCCACCGGAGATTGATGCAAAGCCTGATAATGGAACACCGCGAGAACCTCATGGTCTTTGAGATGATCGATGAACGCCGTTCGGGCTGAAAGCGACGGAAGGCGCAGGTGATACATGTGAGCTGTGTGCTTCGCGTCTGCGGGGATGACTGGAGTGCGTACTCCGTTTTCCTTCGCCCACGGGGTCAGTTCTCGATCGTAGGTATCCCAAATCTTCATTCGATCTTCTTGAATCGCATCGAATTGATCCAGTTGTGCGCACAACACTGCGGCAAGCAAATCGGACATGACCCACGATGAGCCGACGTCGACCCACGTGTACTTGTCCACCTGACCTCGAAGAAAACGTGACCGATTGGTGCCCTTCTCACGGAGAATCTCGGCGCGCTCAAAGAGCTCCTGCGTACTAAGGGCAATGGCGCCACCCTCACCGCAGGTCACGTTCTTAGTTTCGTGAAAACTCATCGTGGAGCACATGCCGAATGAACCGAGTGGCTGACCTTTCCATGTGCCGCCCAGTCCGTGTGCATTGTCCTCGATGAGGGCGATTCCCTGCTCGCTCGCCAACTTGGCAAACGCATCGGGCTCTGCGCCAATACCTGCATAGTGCACGACACAAATTGCTTTCGTTCGGCCAGTAATGGCCGCTCGTGCCTGTTCAAAATCGATGTTCAACGTGTCATCGCGCACGTCGACAAACACGGGAGTGGCGCCATTGATGGCAAAGGCGGCAGCTGACGAAACGAACGTGTACGAAGGAACGATCACCTCGTCGCTGGGTTGAAGATCGAGTAGTCGCGCCGACAACTCCAGAGCGTGGGTGCAGGATGTCGTGAGCAGTGTGCTCTTTCCACCCACGAGTGCAGCGAGTTGGCGTTCCGCCTCTTTCGTGTAATGGCCATTGCCCGAAATGTGGCCTTTCGAGAGAGCATCGTCGAAGAACTCTCGCTCCTTGCCACAGAAGCTCGCGCGATTGAACGGAATCACTTTTCGAGCCGACGCACTTCGGCAATCACATACGACGGCTTGCGCATGACCCGGAAGTGCATTCGGGCCACATACTCACCGATGACTCCGATCGTGATCAACTGAACCCCGGCAAAGAACGCGATTGTCGAGGCGAGAAATGGAAAACCAGGAACGGAAACACCGAGCAACACCGCTCGGCCGACGACGTACGCCATGAGCATGAAACTGACCACTCCGATGAACAATCCAAAGCGCAGAGCGAAACGAAGTGGCCGCGTGCTGTAACCAGTGGCCATGTCCAATGCGAATCGCGCAAGCTTCCGGATAGTGAAGTTCGACTTGCCCTCTACTCGCGGATCATGTCGAACGACCTGGGTGATGAATCGATCCGTTGACCATGCAAGGAGTGCATCCAAGGAAACACCGGGGCCAAGTTCATCGGCGAAACCGTCTCGCAAGGACGTTCGGAAAGCGCGAAACGAGCTCAGCTCACGAGCATTGGGTGCACCAAGAATTCCCGTCAACATCTTTCTCGTGAGCTTCGATCCAGCTCGACGAAACGGCGACTGCGCAACGGTCTCAGGCACCCCGTAGACGACGTCGACACCGTCTCCGAGTCGTCCTACAAGGTGTGGAATTTCTTGCGGTGGATTTTGCAAGTCATCGTCCATCGTGACCG
The DNA here is from genome assembly GCA_964633985.1 of uncultured Acidimicrobium sp. Taxonomy (GTDB): domain Bacteria; phylum Actinomycetota; class Acidimicrobiia; order Acidimicrobiales; family Ilumatobacteraceae; genus UBA3006. The sequence goes on from CAZWKD010000089.1 coordinate 2,642, forward strand.
TTACATCGAACTTCGCAAAGCGAAGTCCTGCCAGTAGCGCATTGTGTTGGCCGGCATTTCGCCCCAACCGCACACCAGTGACATTCGAATGCTCTTGTGTCAATTGCGCCACTTCTGACCACGTATCGTCAGGACTCCCGTCAACCACGATGATCACCTCGTGTTCGGTACCACCCAGCGTCGACTCGATCCGGCGAACCAGTTCGCCGATTGTTCGCTGCGATCGATACGCGGGCACCACGACCGAAATCCCGCTCTTGAGCTGTTGGGAGGACACGTCTTCACCCTTCGTATAGCGCGATATCGCCCTTCAGAATATACGGGTAGTTCGTGGGACCATGACATGATGAATCCGTGCCATTTTTCTCGCCTGTGGAATTGCAGTCCATGGGATTCCGACAATTGGGGCAACACGTTCTCGTGAGCACCAAATGCTCCCTGTATGCACCAGAGACCATCTCGCTCGGCGACCATGTTCGCATCGACGACTTCGCGATGGTCGCAGGAAACGTCGAAGTCGGTCGCAATGTTCACATCACCGCATACTGCAACGTTG
>CAZWKD010000090.1:0-3158 GCA_964633985.1 uncultured Acidimicrobium sp.
GCCGTCATGGTGATCGTGCTTGCCGCCGTTGGTTTGGCTGCGTTCGAATTCATGCAGAAGGCCGAGACCGCCGGTTACAAGCCGGCGATGGTCATCGGTGTGGTGGGATCGGTCTCTGCTCCGCTCGCCGCGTACTGGATCGGCGATGCAGCGCTGCCGCTGGTGTTTGCGTTCGCATTCATGGCCACTGCGATCGCCTTCGTCGGCAGCGATGGTCTCGAGTCGGGTCCGTTGCCGAACTCGTCGATCACGATGATGCCGTTGATCTGGGTCGGCTTGCTCGGTTCGTACGCGGCGTTGATCCTGCGGTTCTCCACGTATGGAGGTTCGTACACCAACACGGGTACGGACACGTTGTTCATCGTGGTCGCCGGTGTCATTGCACACGACATTGCCGGCTACTTCGTCGGTTCGGCAGCAGGTCGCACACCGTTGCGAGAATGGATCAGTCCGAACAAGACGATCGAGGGTTTCCTCGGTGGCGTGATCGGCACGTTCGTCGTGGTGGTCGTGATCGGCATGCGTAGTGACACATGGAACGACTTCAGCGAGTGGATCTTGCTCGCAGTCGTGATCTCCGTGTTCGCACCGCTTGGCGATCTCGCAGAGTCGATGTTCAAGCGCAACCTCAACATCAAAGACTTCGGTTCCGTCTTGCGCGGCCATGGTGGCGCGTTGGATCGATTCGACAGCCTGCTGTTCACGCTGCCGGCTGTGTACTACCTCACGCTCGTCATCCAGCCCTGGTCCTGAACCGCACTCGCTAACTATCGTCAGTTTGTGGTGCCTCTGATGGCACTTTTGCCGACTGCTTTGGGATACTTGAGGTCATGAGCGCGCGACGGGTGGCGATCGCCGGATCGACGGGTTCGATCGGCACGCAGACTCTCGAGTTCATCGACAAGTCAGCGGATCGGTTCACGGTCTCTGCGCTGTGTGTGGGCTCCTCGTCGGCACAGGTGATCGAGCAGGCCAAGCGTTACCGACCCGAAGTGGTGGTCGTCACGGACGAGACCGCGCGTCGTGAAGTTGCCCAGGCACTCCCGCAGGTGCGTATCGAAGCCGACATGGCGGTGCTGGCCGAGGCGGCCGACGTCGTGGTCAACGGAGTGGTGGGTTTTGCTGGCCTCACGGTCACGATGTCGACCCTGCGCGCGGGGAAGCGATTGGCACTCGCCAACAAAGAGAGCTTGATCGCGGCTGGCCCGGTGGTGAATCCGTTGCGCGCGACACCTGGGGCCGAAATCATTCCCGTCGACAGTGAGCACTGTGCGATCCATCAGTGTCTGCGCTCTTCTTACGAAGAGACACGTGAAGTGTCACGATTGCTACTCACTGCAAGCGGTGGCCCGTTCCGTGGTCGCAGTGCTGACGAACTCCGCTCCGTCACGGTGGAGGAGGCGCTGAAGCATCCGACTTGGTCGATGGGGCCGAAGATCACCGTTGATTCATCCACGTTGATGAACAAGGGTCTTGAAGTGATCGAAGCCCACGAGTTGTTCGGCATCGGCTACGACCAGATCGACGTGGTGGTGCACCCGCAGTCGGTCGTGCACAGCATGGTCGAGTTCACCGATGCAGCAGTCATTGCCCAGTTGTCGATGCCCGACATGCGCCTCCCGATTGCCTATGCGCTCGAGTACCCGCAGCGATCCAACGTGCGCTTCGGTGACATCGACTGGACGACGCTCTCGCGACTCGATTTCGAGACACCGAACCGCGAAGTGTTTCGTTGCCTCGACCTCGCGTATTCGGCAGGGCGAGTCGGTGGAACCGCCCCGGCGTGGTTGAGTGCCGCCAATGAAGTGGCGGTCGACGCATTCCTGACCGGGCGACTCTCGTGGTGGGAGATCGCCGCGGTGATCGAACGGGTGATGGAGCGCCACGACGGAGTCCACCCGCAGACGTTGGATGACGTGCTCGCCGCGGATCACGCCGCACGACGCGTCGCGATGGAGGTACTGAAGTGAGCGATCTCTATCGAAAGTTCAAGGACGAGATCCTCGTCGGTGGTGATCCCAAGGAGGTCGAGGAGGTCAAGCGCGGCGGCCTGACTCCTTGGCTGACGGGCGCGATCATCGTGGCGCTCCTCGCATGGCTGTGGTCGAACAACCCGTGGACGTTGCTGTTCGTGCTCGGTCTGTTCATCTCTGTGTTCCTCCACGAAGTGGGGCACTTCGTCACCGCTCGAATGACGGGCATGAAGGTGACGCAGTTCTTCATGGGGTTCGGCCCGCGACTGTGGAGCTTCCGTCGCGGTGAAGTGGAGTACGGGTTGCGTGCCTTGCCGCTTGGCGCGTTCGTGCGGATCGTTGGAATGAGCAACCTCGATCCCGTCGAACCCGGCGACGAGCAACGCGCCTACATGAACAAGTCGTATCCGCGGCGCATGCTCGTGATCACGGCGGGGTCGTTGATGCACGCGATCATTGCCGTCGTGCTGTTCTTTGGTGTGTACTCCACTGCCGGACGATTCGGCGAGTCGGGTCAGGTGACGATCGTCTTGCCCCCGGCCTCGGGTTCACCCGCGGAACGGGCGGGCGTACAAGAGGGCGATGTCGTCGTGGCGTTCGACGGAACTCTGGTGACCACTCGTGACGCACTCGTCGAAGGGATCACCTCGAGTGACATCGGCGAAGAGGTGACGGTCGACGTCCTGCGCGACGGCGCACCAGTCACATTGTCGGCAACCCTCGCGGCCAACGAAACCGGTGAGTCGGCCTATTTCGGCGTGGTGTCGCAGTCCATCGACTACGTGCCGCAGAGCGTGCTCGATGCTGCCCGCTACGCATTCGTCGATCTGGGTACCACTGCCTACAACTCCGTGCGTGGTGTGTTCACCGTCCTCAACCCGGCAAACATCATCGACAGCGTCACGAGCGAAGTAGCCGATCCGACCACTCGGCCGAGCACGGTGGTGGGAGCCAGTCAATTCGGTGGAGAAGTGGGCAGACAGGACGGCTTGAAGGGCGTGTTGCTTGTGTTGGCCAGCCTGAACGTGTTCGTCGGCATCTTCAATTTGTTCCCGCTCCTGCCGTTCGACGGCGGTCACGCTGCGATCGCCACCTATGAGCGCATTCGCTCGCGCAAGGGCAAGACCTACAGGGCCGACTTGGCAAAGATGGTGCCGGTGGCCACCGCAGTCGTCGCCCTGCTCG
>CAZWKD010000091.1:0-3153 GCA_964633985.1 uncultured Acidimicrobium sp.
TTGAAGCAGGCAGGGAAGTCGATGGAGAAGCCGCCCAATTCGTCGTAGACCGATCGTGGGATGGCGGCACAAGCTCCCGTCACGCCGCTGACGCGTCGCGTCACGCGATACATGCCGAACAGTCCCGTCGCTTGCGATGACTCGCCACTGCCCAAGCTGTGCGGTGTGGGGTCGTTGGTGTGGCCCGCACTCTGGATTCGGCCGTCCTCGAGCAGCAACAGCGGTCCCGCCATGCCGACATTGTCGAACTGCAGTACTGCTACGAGCGCATGCAGCCACGTGGGGTCGTCCACGTACACGTCGTCGTTGAGTAGCACGACGACCTCGCCACTCGATTGCTTCACGCCGACGTTGCACTTGTCGGAGAAGTTGAAGGGCGCGTCGTAGGGCACCACCTTCACCCGCCAGTCGGTCGGCGTCTGGACCGGATTCGCGGGTTGACCATCGACGTAGTCGTACACCACCACCACCTCGAAGTCGGGGTAGGTGGTGTTCCGCAGGATGCTGTCCACGGCATAGGCAACGAGGTTGGTGTGCTGACCCCAAATGCGTTTGCTGTCTCCACGCGTCGGGATCACGATGCTCACCTTGGGATGTGCGGTGAGTTCTGGAAACACCTGGATGTAGCCGTCTTCGGACATCCACGTATTGGCACGAGTACCCGTTCGCGCAAGGTGTTCGCTCACAGCCTTCACCGATGACTCGAGTGCGTATGGTTTGGCGTGCTGTAACTCGGCGGTGGAACCGGGGAGGGCGCGCCAGTGGTAGAGCACCTTCGGCACGTGCACCACTTTGCGGGCACGCTCCACGACACGGAGTACTAGGTCGTAATCCTGTGACCCTTCGAAGCCTGAGCGAAAACCGCCTACTTCGTCGATCAATGAGGAGCGGAACACCGAGAGGTGACTGCAATAGTTCTGGCCGAGTAGTCGAATGGGGTCGAAGTCCGGCTTGCGGAACACGTCGAAGTGGTTGCCGTCAAGGTCGATCTTGTCCTCGTCGGTGTACACGTAATCAACGAGATCATCACGATCGATCTCTTCTGTGACCAACTTCAATGCGTCGGCATGGAGTTCGTCGTCATGGTCGAGGAGTGCGATGAACTCACCAGTAGCCATGTCGAGCGCATCCTGTGATGCGGCGACGATCCCGCCATTCGCAGGGCGATGAGCGACTCGAATTCGCTTGTCTTTTCGCGCTGCCCGATCCAGCACCTTGCGCACGTGGGGTTCGGTGGAGTGGTCGTCCACGAGGCACCACTCCCAATCCTGAAACGATTGGCCGAGTACCGACTCGATGCACCGCAGGAGCACATCTTTCGGCGTGTTGTAGACGGGCGTGACGATGCTGAAGCGGGGCATCAGCCGTTTCCGAGGATCCTTCGCACCACACGAACGGGAAACATCATTGCGCTACCCAGTCGCCATGTCATCGTCTTGTGGATCTCGTTGAGTCGACGGGTCTTCCGGCGGAGTTCGCGCTGTTGCCCCTCGAGTCGCGCCTTCAATTCACCGATCTCGGCCAACAGCCCGCGCACGTAGTCGCGGTTCTGGAGCAATTCCATCTCGATTTGGGCCAAACGTTGTTGCATTTCCGGCAGACGATGGAGTTGATACTGGTGATTCAGTCGACCAATCTCGGCGAGCAACCGTTCGCGTGAGGCATCGCGCAGGTCGTCTGGGTCGTGCGAGACGCTCAACTGTCCCTCCGACATGGAGCAAATGCTACTTGAGGTGTTGATTGGCACGGTTGGAGCCCTGTTGTCGCGTCGGTAGCGTCTCAGCGTTGCTCGGGCGAGTGGCGAAATGGCAGACGCGCTGGCTTCAGGTGCCAGTGTTCGCAAGGACGTGGGGGTTCAAGTCCCCCCTCGCCCACCAGTCACGGCTGAATTCTTTCGTTGAGTAGTTTGGGTTGATCGTGCAGCAATTCGCCGAGCTTCGTCGCTCTCAAAACCTGTTGTGGAACCTCACCCTGCGTGAACTCCGCGCCAAGTACCGCCGCTCGATCCTTGGTTGGGCGTGGTCCATGCTCAACCCGCTGTCGAGCATGCTCATTTATTCGTTCGTGTTCAGTGTGGTGTTCGGTGCCGTGGCACCGATCGGCGATCCGTCCGGCTTGCAGATCTATTCCCTGTATCTGTTGTGTGGAATCCTGCCGTGGGGTTTTTTCACGCTCACCACGAACTTGGGAATGGCTTCACTTACTGCCAACGCAGGTTTGGTGCGCAAGGTGGCTTTTGCACGTGAGACGCTCGTCTTTGCCCAGGTGATCTTCTGCTTCGTGCAGTTCTCGATCGAGATGGGTCTGTTGGCGGTGGCGATGTTGTTCTTCGGCAGCCACTTCCTCGTGTGGTTACCGGTGATCATCCTGCACATGGCGCTGTTGGCCTTGTACTCATCTGGATTCGCCCTTGCGTTGTCGGCTACGAGTGTCTATTTCCGCGACCTGCGCTATTTGTGGACGATCTTGATCCAAGTGTTGTTCTTCGCCACGCCGATCATCTACTCGCCCGACCGCATCGAAGGAAAGTTGCCGGGGTTCCTGGAATTCCTGTGGGAGTGGAACCCAGCGAAGGTCTTCATCATGCAGTTCCGCCACATGCTGTATTCGGGTGCGAGCCCCGATTGGGGCCACTTCGGCTACTTGGTAATCGTGTCGGTCGCGTCGTTCCTTGCCGGCTGGACGATCTTCCAGCGGTTGTCTCGGCGAATCGCCGAAGAGCTGTAACTCAGCCGCGCTTGTTGAGCGACCACGAGGCAGGGAGTGAGAGCACACCTTCCTCGAAGAACTGCTCTTGATGCACGTCGAACTTCACCCAGTTACGGAGGTGGTCGAACTCGGTAGTGCCGGTGGCATCGGTGATGGCAGCCGAGAGGAAGTAGGAACCCTCCAGTAACGGCATGCGGTCGATGGTCACTTCCAATGATGCTTGTTCACCGAGATGCCCGAGAGGAGGTCGTGAGTTTTGTGACGTTCCTGACCACACCACGGTGCCATCCACACGGGTGATGGTGAGACGAACCGTGGGTGAGTGGAGTCGCTCGGCTGGCGTGATGTCCACCACCACCTTGGCAGGAGCGTTGGTGGCCATGCGTTCGGACACGTTGCCCTGACCATCGAGCAGTCGCAGCGACGTGATGTGTGCGGCACCCG
>CAZWKD010000092.1:0-3134 GCA_964633985.1 uncultured Acidimicrobium sp.
GAACGTGGCAATTCATCCGGACGAGGAACGCTCGGCGCCTGTTCGAACTGGTGATGATGAGCGAAGTCCCGTGAACCAAGCGCACCAGTCACCGTGATGATCTCACGATCACCCACCCTCCCGAACACTTTTGCTTGGGTGATCTGGTTGCCCACCACTTCCAACGTCGCATCGAACTCGACCACCTGATCAAGCAGCGCGTAGTCGAGATACTGAGCAGTCGCCCACACCAGTTGACGTCCGCTCAACTCTTCCATCGCCGTCACTGCGCCTGCGAGTGCGGCGCCTCCGAAGAGGAACTTTGACGACGTCGCCAATCGAGGTGACACGGTGAGCGACCACGTGCCCGCTTGCTCCTCGCGACGAACGTTGTCGATCCCCAAGAATGAGCGCGTCATCGCGCACGACACTAACGATTCACGTCAGCCCGCGAGCAGAGCGCGGGCCACGATGTCCTGGCAGAACGCGGTGAGGATCGCCAGATACATCAAGCCAGTGGCGGCCATCACGGCAGAATACGAGCGCTCTTTCAGCGCCGCCCTCGTCACCACGGTCAGCACTCCGGTGAGCACGGTCGAGGCAAGCCAGAACCAGCCGAGCACGCCGTCCCAACCATCGTCGATGGTGCCGTTCAACACGCTCACCATGCCGGTCGGCAGCAACAGTGCAATTGTTTCGATCGGCCACAACCACAACACCGCCGTCACCATTTCGTTGAGCAACTTGCGCGGCATGCCCGGCTGCACGAGGTACCAGTGACCGAGCAACATGGCGTCACTGACTGCGCCAAGGAATGCGGCGGACACGAAGATGCGCAGAAGCGACACCGCGGTGTCGGCTCCACCATCGGCGGCGACCAGTGCACCGGCGATCAAACCCGGCACACCGACGAGCGGCGCGATGAGATCGAGTCGTGGGTTCTTGGTGCGCACGGTGGCGATGCACGCGATCGCAACCAGCGCTGCCGACACCTCGCGCACGGGAACGACGCCGTAACGGATGCCGAGCGCAACTGCGACAAGCGCGAACACGGCATACACGATCCGCAACAACATCGCGTAGCCCGGTCCAGCCACACCACGACGTGTGGTGAACCACAAGAAGAGCATTCCGCCCACTGCCCACTGGTGCATGACCGTGGCAGCGTCGAGGCGAATCATCGAAGAATCGCGGTCAGACGTTCACGGAGACGAGATCGTGGTTCGCCCGATTCATCGAATCAGGCCCGTTGGCGGTGGCCACCACGATGTCTTCGAGGCGCATGCCCCACTTGCCCGGGATGTAGATGCCCGGCTCGACGCTGAAAGCATGTCCAGCGACGATCGGCGTGCGATTGCCGTTCACCATGTAGGGCTCTTCGTGCGCTTCCATGCCGATGCCGTGACCGGTGCGGTGCACGAAGTACTCGCCGAAGCCTGCTTCGTCGATGATCCGACGAGCCGCGGCGTCCACGCTCTCGCACGTTCCGCCTACACGTCCAGCCTCCACGCCGGCCTGTTGGGCGCGCTGCAACACCGCGTACGCATCACGTACCTCGACTGTCGGTTCACCGGTGAACACACAACGAGTGATGTCGCTGCAGTAGCCGTTCATCGTGCCGCCAAAGTCGCACAACACGATCTCGCCCTTCTTGATCACGCGATCGGAAGGATGATGGTGCGGGCTGGCAGCGTTTTCACCAGCGGCGACGATGGCGAAATTCACCACGTCGTGACCTTCGCGAATCAGTCGCGACGAGATGTCCGCAGACACTTCCGCTTCCGTGCGCCCCACGAGCGGAATGAGCCCGCTCTGCAGTTCGAGCGCCACGCGATCGGCGGCTGCTCCAGCCAACCGCAACGCCTCGATCTCCTCGTGATCTTTGGCGGCACGCAATGCGCCAACCACATCCACCGCTCGTACGAAGCGGGCACCGTCGACATGTTGGAGCAACTCGACGAGGAAGCGCGCCCACATCTGGTCACCTACCGCAATCGTCTTCGCTCCGACGAGCAACTTTGCCGCCATCGCCACCGGATCGTCCGTTTCATTCCACGCCACCACTTCGAACACTCCTGGCTGTGGCACAACGCGAGGCACCTCGAGTCTCGGCACCAACATCCGTGGTGTCGAGTCCATGCGCACGACGAGGAGCGTCAGGCGCTCGAGGGGCATGGCGTGGTACCCGGTGAGATACGGCAGGTCATGTCCCACGGACAGCAACACTGCGTCGATCGATCGCGCAGCCATCTCGCGACGTACGCGCTCCAGGCGGGCCGAGTAGTTCGGACGGATTTCCATGACCCGCAACGCTAGGCGTGCACCACGCCCGAAGCGTGCCGGTGCGCAGTCTTGGCGTGATAACTGGATCGTGTGAGCGGGCTCGCCTGCACGTGCTGGATACCGAGCGACTCACCGAACCGTGCCAACTCGTCGAATTCATGGGGTTCCACCCACCTGGCCACCGGAAGATGGTGGCTCGTCGGCCGCAGGTACTGACCAATCGTGACGATCTGCACCCCTACTGCCGCCAAGTCGATCAACGCTTCTTTCACCTCGTCGAGCGTCTCGCCCATGCCGACGATCAAACCCGACTTGGTCACGAGACCGCTCATCCGCGCTCGGGCAAGCACGGAGAGGCTCCGCGCATACGTAGCCGACGGCCTGACCACGCGCTGCAACCGAGCCACCGTCTCGATGTTGTGGTTGAACACGTCAGGTCGCTCGGCAAGGAGCACATCGAGCGCATCGGTTCCCTTCACGTCGGACACGAGTGTCTCGACTTGTGCACCCACACGACGTTCACGAATCGCTCGCACGCACATAGCGACATGATCCATACCACCGTCCGCCAAGTCGTCTCGCGCGACCATGGTCAACACTGCGAAGTCGAGACCCATGCGTGAAACCGCCTCGGCAACGCGTGCTGGCTCCTCGGCATCTGGCGCAAGCGGCTTGCGCGTATCGACGAGACAGAAACCACATGCTCGCGTGCACCGATCGCCGAGCACCATGAACGTGGCGGTCGAGTCGGCCCAACACTCACTCAAGTTCGGACATCCTGCTTCTTCGCACACGGTGACCAAGTTGAGATCGCGCAACGTCTTCTTGGTGGCGAGCACTTCTGGCGACAACGTCACCGTCGGGCGAATCCA
>CAZWKD010000093.1:0-3015 GCA_964633985.1 uncultured Acidimicrobium sp.
GTTCCCGAGGCGCTCGGGGTTAGTCTCCGCCCATGAACCAGTCGTTGCCAAGAACGCTCGGTGCGCTGCGCCAATCTGGTTGGCAGTCGGTGCCGGTGAAGGAAGAGATTCGCCGTAATGCCGTCCAGCGCATTACAGCTGGTGAGCCATTGTTCGACGGTGTGCTCGGTTATGAGGACACGGTCATGCCGCAACTCGAGAACTCGTTGTTGGCTGGCCATGACGTGATTTTCCTCGGTGAACGTGGTCAGGCCAAGACACGGATGATCAGGTCACTCACCGGTTTGCTCGACGAGTGGATGCCGATCGTCGAAGGCAGTGAGATCAATGATGATCCGTACCATCCAGTCTCGGCAATGGCCAAGCGGTTGGTGGCGGAGAAGGGCGATGACACGCCGATCGCGTGGGTGCACCGCGATGATCGCTACGGAGAAAAGTTGGCCACGCCGGACACGTCAATCGCAGACCTGATCGGTGAGGTCGACCCGATCCGAGTAGCGGAGGGCCGCTACTTGAGTGACGAATTGACGATCCACTTCGGGCTCGTTCCGCGCACGAACCGAGGAATCTTTGCGATCAATGAGTTGCCCGATCTCGCGGAGCGTATTCAAGTCGGACTGCTCAACGTGCTCGAAGAGCGCGATGTACAGATCCGCGGCCACAAGATCCGACTACCGCTCGACGTGATGCTGGTTGCCTCGGCGAACCCCGAGGACTACACGAATCGTGGTCGACTGATCACGCCCCTCAAGGATCGATTTGGTAGTCAGATCCGCACTCACTATCCGCTCGAAGCAGAAACCGAGATCGAGATCGTTCGCCGCGAGGCACGCGACTCAAACATCGCCGGTGTCACGGTCCACTGGCCCGAGTTCATGGAGCGAATCGTGGCGATGGTCAGCCAAGTTGCACGCGCCAGTTCGCACATCAATCAGCGCAGTGGAGTGAGTGTGCGTCTGTCGGTGAGCAATCACGAAATCTTGGCGGCCAATGCCGTCCGTCGTGCACTGCATGTCGGCGAGACGGTCGTTGCCCCACGCGTCAGCGACCTCGGATCACTTGCAGCATCCATGTCCGGGAAGGTGGAGGTGGAGTCGATGGAGGATGGTCGCGAGTCGGCGATTCTCCAAAGTGTGGTGCGTGCAGCCGTCTTGGAGTCGTTCAAACAGAGCGTGGACACCGAGACGCTCCCGGCCGTAGTGGCGAGTTTCGAAGAAGGTCTCGTTGCCCATGCCGGCGACGACATCACCTCAGAGGACTACGTTCGCTTGGTCGAGCAGCAACCCGCTTTGCGTGAGGTCGTGGTTCGGCTGGTCGGAGCAGAAGCGCCGGCTGCGCTGATCGCGAGTGCCACCGAGTTCGTACTCGAAGGACTGCATCTCTCCAAGCGTTTGAACAAGGACGAGTCGGGCAGTCGAGCGGTTTATCGAGCGCGTTGATGGGGCAGCGCTTCACCTATTCCCGGTGGGACGGCACGCAACGCGGCTTCGAACTGGACTCAGATTCTCTCTTCGACCAACTCGGCGACGATCTGTTGTACCACGGGGATCCGGCGAGTGCGTTGCGTCGAATGATGCAGGACGGATTGCGGGACGTCAACGGCGAGCGGGTCGAAGGCATCCGCGAAATGATGCGCAAGTTACGTGAGCGGCGAGAGGAGATCCGTGAAAGCGGTGATCTCGGTGGCGTGTATTCGGAGATTGCCGACGCACTGAACGATGTGGTGGACGAGGAACGGTTGGAGGTGGAAAAGCAGTTGCGTGCGGCACAGGAATCGGGCGACGAGCGGCGTTCGGAAGCTGCACGAAACTCGGCTGACGAGCGCAACTTCCGGCTCGACATGCTTCCCGACGACCTCGCAGGGAAAGTTGCCGAGTTGCAGCGCTACGACTTCCAATCACGTGAAGCAGAGCAGCGATTCGAAGAACTGATGCAGAAACTCCGCGAGCAAGTGATGCAACAACATCTCGACCAGATGTCGTCGGCAGTCCAGAACATGAACCCCGAAGACATGGCGCGAATGAAGGACATGATGGCGGCGCTGAACGAGATGATCGAACGCCGAGCCAATGGAGAGGACCCACAGTTCGAGGAGTTCATGCAGCAGTTCGGCGATTTTTTTCCGGAGAACCCTCGAGATCTGGACGAATTACTGCGTGCAATGGCGGAGCGGATGGCTCAAGCACAGGCGATGTTCAATTCGATGACACCGGCGCAGCGTGAGCAACTACAGCAACTCAGTGACCAGCTGCTGGAGGACATGGATCTGCGTTGGCAGATGAGCCGACTCGGCGAGAACCTTCGGGGGATGTTCCCCGATGCTGGGTGGGGTGAGGCACAGCAATTCAGCGGCTCATCACCAATGGGGTTCGAGCAGGCGATGCAGGCAATGCGCGACATCCAAGACATCGACACGCTCGAGGCAATGTTGAAGAGCGCCACGTCGCCTGCCGGCCTTGCCGAGGTGGACCTCGATCGGGTGCGTGATCTGCTCGGCGATGACTCCGCACGCTCACTCGAGCGACTTTCCGAATTGACGAAGCTGATGCAAGAGGCGGGGCTGATCGACAACAAGGAGGGCCGACTAACGCTGAGCCCGCGGGCGATTCGCAAACTGGGGGCAAACGCTCTACGCGACCTGTTCGGTTCGCTACGCAAGGACATGGTTGGCCAGCACGTGATCGACAAGACGGGATTCGGTCATGAACGAGCAGAAGAGTCGCGACCATATGAGTACGGCGACCCGTTCCGACTCGACCTGCACGGCACGCTGCGCAACGCGATCCGTCGAAATGGCGCGAGGGTGCCGGTCGAGTTGTCGCCTGACGACTTCGAGATCGAGCGCACCGAACACAGCACACGGTCGAGCACGGTGTTGATGCTCGACCTCTCCATGTCGATGCCGATGCGAGACAACTTCTTGCCCGCCAAGAAGGTGGCGATCGCACTGCACCACCTCATCACGAGCCAGTTCCCGCGGGACTACCTCGGCGTGGTGGGGTTCGGCGAAACGGC
>CAZWKD010000094.1:0-3012 GCA_964633985.1 uncultured Acidimicrobium sp.
CTCCCTTACAAGGAGAGGGTCGGGGGTTCGAGTCCCTCAGCGCCCACCAAATCATCGTCGCACCATGAAGGTTCATTCGGATTGATTCAAGCCTATTGCATCGTATTTCGATCAATGGGTCGTTGTCTGTGGAGTCGCGCGAAGGTAGTCGATTGGCAGACCCGTTCTCGTCTGACTCCTCTGTAAGAATGAACCTTGTGAGCCGTACGTCGGTGGAGTTTGATCTCTTCGTGCGCGAGCACGCTCACTCGGTTCGTCGATATGCCTTCAGCATGTTGCGCGATAGATGGGCCGCCGACGATGCATTGCAGGAGACGTTTTTGCGGGCATGGAGGTTCTGGTCAACTTTTCGCGGCGAATCATCCCGCGAAGCATGGGTGATCCGCATCTGTCGCAACGTCGTCATTGACATGCTCGTAAGGCGGTTCGAACAACCGATGAGTAAAGTCGAGCAGATCGCGGATGAAGGAGTTTTGCACTTCGACCAGCGAGTGCTTTCACTTGACTCAGCCTGGATAATGATGCAGCTCCAGCTTGAGAACCGCGAGGTTGCCTATCTTGTCGACGTTCTTGGGTATGACTACGAGACCGCAGCAGTGGTTCTCGATGTTCCGGTCGGCACAGTGCGATCCCGAGTGCATCGCGCTCGGTCGGCAATGCGAGAGATTCTTCAGCAAGAGAGGGAGGAAACGGCGTGAGTTCGCCAATGGGCTCAGATGATGCCGAATTCGTGCTCGCCGAGCTCAATCGATTTCGCCGACGCGACATCCTTCCGCGAACGACACTTGCTGCCCTTGCTGCGGTGCAGTTGATACTTGCGATTCCTTGGTTGTTTGGTTCGTCCCCTCTGTTTGGGTCGGCTACGGCCGACATGCACCTTACGCGCGATGGGGCGCTCGGCATTGTGTTCGGTGTGAGCGGACTTGCTGTCGCGTATAGGACCAGTCTGGCGTGGTTCGCTCTGCCGCTCGTTTTTCTCCTGATACTTGTGCAGACTGCATTTGCATTCATCGATCATCGGTCGCAAAACGTGGCAAGCGTGTTTGAACTGCTCCACCTTCTCGGTGCGTTGATCGGTGTGGGGATTGCGTATTTCCTACGTCCGCGTGGGGCACGGGTTGTCCGACCCACAGGTTTGCGCAGCGTGAAGTAGATGTTTGGAGCGACATCGATGGCGCAAATGTTTGCCTTGATTGGCGGAATGGTCGCCCATGAGCGGGAAACCGGCGGCGGACCGACAGGATTCGGATGGGCCAGTTTCGTGACCCTCCTCGCAGGAATTTGCTCAATCGCGTACATGCTCGGGCGGTATCTGCGGACATTTGCTGCGGTGCGAAGAAGACGGGCAGAGGGCGGAACTTTTGGGGCTTCCGCATCGTCTACTAGTGGTGAGCAAAGAACAGACTTCGACCCCTACGACGACCTCTCGCGCGACTGAATCCTCTGCATATGCCGCAATGCGGTGGCGAGCTGCGTGGCGATGGCACTTTTACTCCGCAGTGTTTGTACTCCCAATTTTGCTTACACTCGCGGTGACAGGATTCATCATCCTCATCAAGCCAACGATTGAACGTTGGGCATATGGCGACATGTTGTACGTTGACAATGTCGTCGCTGCAACTCCATTCACTATGCAGCAACAAGTGGTACTTGACTCATATCCCGATGCAGTTGTCGAGACGGTCGTGCCGCCGCGTGACTCTGGTCGTTCCACTCAGTTCGATGTCTCGACAAGCGATGGCGAGAGCTTGTCCGTGTACGTCAACCCAGCGAATGCCGAGGTGCTTGGTCACATCAACAACGACACGAGAATCGACTTCGTAGCAACGCAGATCCATGGCACACTTTGGATGGGTCGATGGGGCGACTACCTCGTGGAGATCGCGGCCGGCTGGACCCTCGTACTCGCACTATCCGGCGCGTATCTGTGGTTTCCGCGTAGGCGAGTGCCACAAGCGGTTCGGCGGGCCTTCATTCCTCGATTTCGGGAAAAGGGGCGTCGTCGTTGGCGTGACATGCACTCGGTGGTTGGAGCACTTGGCGCACCGGTTCTGGTTTTCCTTGCCGTTACTGGCCTGCCATGGTCGGGCTTTTGGGGTGAGTCATTGTGGAGCCCACTAGTTGAACGTCTTGATTCGGGATACAACTTTCCAGAAGAAGATCCCGTGTCAGCTGCAAAGCGCGATGCGAGTGGTCTTGAGACAGCTGGCTTGCAGATCTCTTGGGCGAATGAGATTCGAGATGTACCGCAGTCGACCCCGTCGGAGAGTGGTGAACTTGCGGCTCCTATTTCGTTAGAACAGGTGGTTGGCATCGCTCGTGAAGTGCAAATGTTGCCAGGATTTGCGGTCGGTCTTCCGCTAGACGAAGCCGGCGTTTTCGTGTTGTCGAATGGTTGGCCGTCGGCAGCCCAGGATGAGCGAACCCTGTATCTCGACCAGTATTCGGGTGAGGTGTTGGAGGAGGTGAGTTGGCAGGAATCATGGGGTGCCTTGGCCAAGGCAACTTCGTGGGGAATTAACGCGCACATGGGTCGCCAAGTTGGAGTCGTGAATGGAATTGTCATGGGCGCTGTGTCGCTTGGCGTTGTCTTCTCTGTCTTGTCGGCACCTGTCATGTACTGGAAGCGACGTCCTCGCGGTTCGCTCGGATTTCCTCGTCGCCCCTACGACGCACGGCTCATGCGTGGTGTCGTGATCATTGCGCTGGTGCTCGGTGTGTTGTTTCCATTGCTTGGCGCGTCGATGATCGTCGTGGCAGTCGTAGATCATTTTCTCATTCGGCGAGTACCGCAGTTGCGGGCGACATTTGGTATGAAGAGTTAGCGCCATATGCATCACTGGCACATCTGATTTTCGAGCAAAAGCGGGCCGGACTATGCATCTTCTCTGCAATCCACCAAAACAAGGTGGTTATGGTCTGGGGGCGAGGTTGATCCACTGTCGTTCCAGGAGAAAGTCGGGGGTTCGAGTCCCTCAGCGCCCACCATCGTGAGTTGGGGGCGTACCTGTA
>CAZWKD010000095.1:0-1661 GCA_964633985.1 uncultured Acidimicrobium sp.
CCGACACGCTCACGCACTGCCTTCACCACCGCACCCATGGCCTTGCCGCCCGTGGCGCCTGAGCTCGCTGCCTTGGCTACTTCTTCGGCGATGATCTTGCCGAGGTCTTCATCGGACATCGCGGCCGGCAGATAGCGCTCGATGATCGCCAACTCCGCGCTCTCCTTGTCGGCCAACTCGGTACGGCCGGCATCGCGATAGATCTGAGCGGCTTCCTGGCGCTTCTTCGCCTCGCTGCGCACCACGCCGAGAGCCTGCTCGTCGGTGAGCACCACCGCTTCGTCGCCCGCCACCTCGGCATTGGCGATTGCCGCGAGCACCATGCGCAAGGTGTCGCGCGTGGCCTCATCGTGCGCCTTCATTGCCTCGGTGAGATCTGTTTTCAATCGATCCTTCAGCGTCATGGCTCCATTCTGCCCGTTTCCAGATGGTGCCGACTGTCTCTGCACCTACGTTCGTACACTTCAAGGCGATGAACAACGAGGTCTTCGAACTGTTCTTTTCGATGCTCAGCCTCGCATTGCTCGCCGGCACTCTCGTCGTGCTCGTCGCCCGACTCACCTACAAGAAGCTGGCGTGGGCGAAGTCATTGATCGACGCGTTCCACCCGTTGTCACGGCCATTGGCTGCAGCCGTTACCACTACATGCACGGCGGGAAGCCTCTACTTCTCGGAGATCGTCGGCTACATCCCGTGTCGATTGTGCTGGTATCAGCGCGCGGCGATGTACCCACTCGCCGCACTACTCATATGGTTCACCGTGCGGCGCACCGAGCGCATCGCCTACATCACCGCACCGATCGCGGCTATCGGCATGGGGATCTCCACCTACCACTGGCTGTTCGAACGCTGGCCGAAGATCGACACCGGGGTTTGCTCTGCAGACGTACCGTGTGACTTCGTGTGGTTCGAATATTTCGGGTTTGTGACCCTTGCGTTCATGGCCTTCACCGGTTTCTTTGCCACAATCGTCTTCACTACCCTTCCCCGTAACAACACCCCCACAGGAGCAGCCCAATGAACACCCCGAAGAAGTCAGCCGGTTCCGGTCGTCTCACTTGGTACATCGGTGCCGGTATCGCCGTGTTGATCGGTATTGCCGCAATCGTGGCGATCGGTAGCAGTGGTGGCGACGACTCGTCCGCCGATGGGTTGCAGCAGTTCGGCGAGGTCACGGTGAACGGCGATGCTCTCGCTCCATATTCCGATGGTGCCGACGACTCTGCAGTCGGCATGCCGGCGCCTGAGGTAATCGGCGAAGGCTTCACTGGCAACCCCGTCACCACGAAGACGGATGCGCCGCAGATGATCGTGTTCCTCGCCCACTGGTGCCCGCATTGCCAGCGCGAGGTGCCGCTACTCGTGGAGTGGGAGCGCAATGGTGAAGTACCCGCCGGGCTCGAAGTGATGGCCGTAGCAACTGCCACGAACCCCACCAACCCGAACTTCCCGCCGTCGGAATGGTTGACGCGCGAGCAGTTCCCCGCACTGTGGCCGGTGCTGGTGGATGACGGCGCAAACACCGCCGGCAACGCCTTCGGCGTGTCGGGTTACCCGTTCTTCGTACTCACCGATGCCGAAGGAAAAGTGGTGTTCCGCGGCAGCGGCGAGATCTCCAAAGAGGAACTGACCTCGATCATCCAGACCACTCTCGGTCTGTA
>CAZWKD010000095.1:1761-2997 GCA_964633985.1 uncultured Acidimicrobium sp.
AAGGAACTCGTCGAGGAGCACAACGTCAAGGCGATCTTCACCAGTCTCGGCACGCCGCAAAAGGTTGCCGAGCAGGTCGCAAACGAGACAGGCGTCCCGCTCGTAGAACTTTCCACGCACGTCATGGGTGAGAGCGACACCTATGCTGACTTCATGCGTGTACTTACCGACGATGTGGTGAACGCGCTCTCTTGACGCCGCTCTTCGCGCCGTTCATCGACAACGAGTTCATGCGGCTCGCCCTCGTGGGCGGGTTGTTGGTGGGGCTCACGTGCGCGATTGCGGGAACCTTCGTCATCTTGCGCGGACTCGCCTTCGTAGGCGATGCACTGGCTCACGGAATACTGCCCGGCATTGCGGGTGCGCTGTTGCTCGGGATCTCCGGCGTGTACGGCGCCATCGTCGGGGCGATCGTGATGATGGGCGGCGTTTCAGTGGTGCAGCGCAGGTTCAAACTCTCGGGTGACACCGCAATCGGCTTGCTGTTCGTCGGCATGCTCGCCCTCGGCGTGATCATCACCTCGCGCTCGGAGACGTTCGTCGGGGATCTCACCCGAGTGCTGTTCGGTGAACTGCTCGGTGTGTCCAGCGGTGACTTGGTGTTCCAGACGGTGGCACTCGCGATCGTTGCGGCCATTGCCTTCGTTGGGCGTCGGCCGTTCCAATTGCTCTCGGTAGATGAGGGTCTCGCCACCACATCGGGGTTCAACGTGCGGCTGTTCAGCAACTTGCTGCTCGCGATCGTCGCCATCACCGTGATCGCCAGTTTCCAGACCGTGGGCACGTTGCTCGTACTCGGGCTCCTGGTGGCTCCTGCTGCCACCGGTGCGCTGTTTGCGCGCCGAGTGTCGTCGATGATGGCAATTGCGGCAGTCGTCGCTTCGGCATCCGTGTACGTGGGTTTGCTCGCCAGCTATCACTTCGACCTCGCCGCGGGCGCGAGCATCGTGTTCACCTCCGTCGTGGTGTTTGCCATTGCCGCGACCGTTCGTGAAGTGATCAAGGGTGTCGCGCACCACGATCATCACCATGAACACCCCCACACCCACGGATCGGTGCACGTGCGATGAACGTGCACGCGCACGACCTTGCCGTTGGCCACGGTCATCACCCCGTCGTCGAGCACATCTCGTTCGATCTCGCTCCAGGCGACCTGCTCGTACTCATCGGCACCAACGGTTCCGGTAAGTCCACGTTGTTGAAGACGCTCGCTGGATTGCTGCCACCACAACACGG
>CAZWKD010000096.1:0-2054 GCA_964633985.1 uncultured Acidimicrobium sp.
TTAGCATGTGCTTCTTCCATGCTACGAGCTGGCACACTTACATAAGCCTGCCCTGCGATAATTTGCATATCGTAAGGGACTGTGCCATTAAATCGAAAGTCCTTGGGGACTCTAACAATTACTTCAAATTCTTCCATGTGTATTCCTTAAATGTTGACTCCAGCATTGCGTAGACCTGCTACTCGGTATTCTTAGGAGTGGGTTTGGCTCCTAGATCGAATTGTTCAATGCGAATGTCATCAAACTCATTTTGGTCATCAAAGGATCCGATTCCAATTCGCCCCGCACCAAAAGTCTTATCGATAGCCTCCATGATGGGGTGATCCATATCATCGAAATAGACCTCGATCGATCCACTTGAAACCCGACGAATCACCTTGACCCTATGCCATTTGTCGTCCCATGGAATGGTGTTTTGATTCTGAGTCAATGGTCGCCGGGGCTCTCCGTTGACGATCATGATCTGACCGCTGGCCGGATCGGGCTTGGCCCCAAGATGCACATAATAGAAATGCTCTTTGTCCTGATAACCAAAGAACACACAGCAGTCGCGATGGTTACCAGTATCCTGCGTACTACGAACCCGAAAAGATATCTGCACGTCGCCTGCCGAAAGGTCTTTGATCAAAGCGATGTTATGAGGACTACGCACCTTGGGTTGATAATTGCTGATGCGTTTATTGAGCCCGAAAGTACTGTTCCCATCCTTCTGGAGAATCTCCCAAGACGCGTCGTCGGTAGTCTCCCATCGCGATCGCCCCTTTTGGAAATCCTCCTCGAAGATCATTTTGCCAACTTGCATCTTATCGGACTTGGCCTCTTGCCCCATGCAATCCCCCATGAGTCCAAGCACCACCAACCCGATCGGTCTTGCAAATCGCATGTTCACTATTCGGTTTGTCATTGAAGTATCTCCTAAGCAATCTTCCGGATTCAAGTTCCAACAATTATACTTTAGACGGTCGATCGCCTGTACCAGAGGAAACGCATGAATCGAGTCTCTCCGCACGCTTTTGCAAGAATGTCCGCCCAAGGCGAACTTAGACCCGTAGAGTCTGGTCTCCATGAACTTCGTCGCGGTCAATGGATTATCTGTCGATCGAATCTAGGACTAGAGCTGGCCGAAGTCCTCTCGGCATCCAAATCCAATGCCGAAAATCATTGGGATCCTGACCTTTATCATTCCACGTCCGCTCAGTGGGTGCGAGATGCGACGGATCAAGACCAATGGCTTTGGACCAAACTCCAATCTCTGAACCAAAATGCTCTGCCGCTATGCCAACAATTCCTTGCCGATCATGATATCAACGAAACGCTAATAGATATCGCCACGAGTATCGACGGAAAATCGGTCGTCTTCGAATTCCTCGGCTCGACCTCGGAGAATACCGATGAACTCATCGAGAAACTTACCGAGATCTACCAAAGCTTCATCAAGAATTCTGAAATCTACAAACAGCTCGAACATGGATGCGGCCCGGGTTGCGGAACGACCGCCGGTTGCAGCCCCCAAAGCGACGGCAAATCAGGTTGCTCAAGCTGCTCGATCGCAAGCCGCTGCAAGAAACACTAAGCGATCCAGCCGCAGCCCATGGCTCTGGTTCCAAGGAACACCGCTGCCAACTGGCCAGGCGATACCCCGTAAACGTCCTCGAGAAACTCGACTTGGAAATCTCCATCCGTATGCCGCGTGACGGTCGCATCGCACGGCGCTGAGTTGTAGCGAAATTGAACCTGGGCCTTGGTCGGCTCTCCGATCGGAAAGTCTGCCAACCAGTTGCTCTTGCTAGCTCGAAGACTTTTGCAAGCAAGTTCCTCATGCGGCCCAATGACCACCCGATTCGTTTTCCGATCGACCGATGTAACGTAATAGGGTGAGCCCATCGCGACCCCCAAACCCTTGCGCTGGCCGATGGTGAATCCCTCGATACCCGGATGGTGACCCACAACGTTTCCGTCAGAAGTAACGATCTCTCCGGAAGTATCTAGCGTACTTTTCTGCCGAACGAACTCGGCGTGCTTGCCGCTCGTGACAAAACAGATCTCTTGCGAGT
>CAZWKD010000096.1:2064-2996 GCA_964633985.1 uncultured Acidimicrobium sp.
TCTTGTCAGCAACCTTCAAACCCATCTGTGCGGCTCGGTCTCGGATCTGGGACTTGTGAAATCCACCCACAGGCAAAAGCATCCGAGGCAACAAATGACGCTTGATCCCCGTGAGCACATAAGCCTGATCCTTGTCGTCATCGAGTCCCCGATGCAGTTCCCACTCGGCCTGTCGCGATTCGGACTGGGGTTGAACCATCCTGGCATAATGCCCGGTGGCGACATAATAAGCATCGACGGCATCGGCATAATCGAACAGCCGACCGAATTTAATCCAGTTGTTGCACTGAACACACGGATTGGGCGTTCGGCCTTGCTGGTACTCGTCGACAAAATAATCGACAATCTGTTTGAATTCGGCCTCTAAATCCAAAGCGTAAAAAGGAATCGATAGCTTATCGGCCACCCGCCGAGCATCCGCCGCATCGCTTGCGCTGCAACACCCCTGCTTGTGATCCAATCGGCCCTCAAGGATCGGTAGCAAGGGATTGGGCTTCCCGTCTCCAAGCTCGCAAGCTTTGCTCGACTGCTCTCCATGCCGCATGAAAACGCCGATAACCTCGTAGCCTTGCTCGAGCAACAATCCCGCCGCAGCGCTGGAGTCAACGCCACCGCTCATCGCTAAAACTACTCGACGCTCGGACATCGCTTCGAATCTTTCTTACTTCATCAATTCTTGTTTGAGGAACGTATAAGCCAGGGCCTGCATGAAAGCCGATTGCTTATTGTTGGCAGCCCCACCGTGGCCACCTTCGATGTTCTCGTAATACCAAACCGCATGCCCCTGCGATTCCATCTTGGCCATCATTTTGCGCGCATGCCCTGGATGAACTCGATCGTCACGCGTCGAGGTGGTAAAGAGTACCTTTGGGTATCGAACCGAGGCTTGCACGTTTTGATAGGGCGAGAACTTGCGAATATAACTCCACTGA
>CAZWKD010000097.1:0-2976 GCA_964633985.1 uncultured Acidimicrobium sp.
CCGGGGGCACGACACTTTGCGTTGCTCGTGCATGCGTCGACGAAGAGTTCTTGAGCACAGCATCTAGATTGGGTCCATGATTATCTCCTCGCGGGTGAGGAGATTGTTGCTTTCCAACCCGTTCCGGCTGTTGCCTGTGTCGTTCGCGGCAGTGATCGGCACGGGAACGATGCTCTTGTTGCTTCCTCAGTCCACGGCCTCAGGGCGCAAGACCACCCTTGTCGATGCTCTGTTCACGGCAACGAGCGCGGTGTGCGTAACAGGTCTTTCAGTAGTAGACACCGCCACGCACTGGACAGGTTTCGGCAAAGGCATCATTCTGTTCCTGATTCAAATTGGTGGACTTGGAATCGTGACCGTTGTCAGCATCGGAATACTCCTCGTCGCTGATCGAATCGGTTTGTCTCACACACGCATCCTTGCTGCAGACTTGAGAACCGACAGCTATGGCAGTGTGTCCAGGCTCGTACGCAATATCGTGCTCACCACATTGGCATTCGAAGCGATTTTTGCAGTGCTACTTGCGGCACGCTTCTTCTTTGCATACGACTACGAGTTTCAAACGGCAACAGTGCACGGTGTGTTTCACAGCGTTTCGGCCTGGAACAACGCTGGCTTTGCCCTATACACCGATAGTTTCATCGGCTTTGCGAATGACTGGTTCCTGAGCATCGCTATTTGTCTCGCAGTTATCCTCGGCGGAATCGGCTTTCCCGTGTTGCAAGCCCTCGCTGTGCACAAGCTCAATTGGAAAGCGTGGCCGATGCATTCCAGGTTGATGATCAACGCAACTGCAGTGCTGCTCGTCCTTGGCACAGCGTTGTTTCTCGCTTTTGAGTGGTCAAATCCAAGCACGCTTGGTGCGCTTCCCGAGACGGCACGTCTGCATTCAGCGTTTTTTCACTCGGTCCAAACTCGAACCGCAGGTTTCAATTCTGTAGACACAGCAGCGTTGAACGAAGAGTCGCTCCTAGTATCAACGATCTTGATGTTCATTGGAGGTGGTAGTGCCTCGACTGCAGGTGGAATCAAGGTCACGACCTTTGCATTGCTCGCCTTCGTGATTTGGGCTGAAATTCGTGGCGATCGCGATGTCAACATGTTTGGGCGTCGTATCTCGGAAGATTCGCAGCGTCAGGCATTGACGGTTGCACTCGTTGGGGTCGGGGTAATTGCTACAGCGGTGCTCGCGCTTATGACACTGGGCCAGACGGGACTAACTGCTGCCGCATTTGAAGCAGTTTCCGCCTTGTCGACAGTTGGCCTCTCTACAGGAGTGACCACTGCGGAGGGATCACCAACACGGATCATTCTCATCATCCTCATGTTCATTGGACGAATCGGCCCAGTCGTTCTAGTTGCGGCGATTGTTCTTCGAACGCGTCCAAACCTGTACAGGTTTCCGACTGAGAGCCCGCTCATCGGCTGAACACATGCTTGCAATATGCTGATAATCCTCGCGAGTGAAGAACGGACACACTGACAACATGGCGATCTCCAACCCTGCGAATCCACAAGCAAACAAACTTCAAGATGAAACCGCAAATCGTGGTGGCGTGCTCATTATCGGTCTCGGCAGGTTCGGCGAGGCGCTAGCACGCGGACTTGTCGAACAGAACATCGAGGTGCTCGCTGTTGACTTTGACGAAGAGATTGTTCAACGAGTGTCGGGCGACATTCCAAATGTTGTTCAATGTGACGGAACGTCGTCACGTGCACTTCGCCAGATTGGCGCAGAGCAGTTTTCGCGCGCAGTCGTTGCGATCGCATCGAATGTTGAGGCGTCCGTGCTTTCTGCACTCATACTCATTGATGAGCTGAAGGTGCCTGTGGTGTGGGCAAAAGCGTTGTCACTTGATCACGCAAAGATTCTTGAGCGAGTCGGTGTCAGTCGTGTAATTCAGCCCGAAAACGACATGGGTTACCGCACTGCACGCAGTATCGCGCGCCGAGTAACCGACTACTTCCATGTGGAAGATGACTTCGCGCTCGTCGAAATGGAAGCCCCAAAAAGTTGCCTCGGCCGCCCGCTCGGCGAACTAGCAATCCGAAAGAAGTACGGGGTGACGATCGTCAGCATCAAGCCGCCAGGAGGCGAGTTTCAGCATGCTGATCAGTCGACGATCCTGCAACCGGGCGAGTTGATCCTGCTGGCTGGCAAGCCTGCAAGCCTCGACGCATTCGTCATGGACGCAGTGTGAGCATTTCTCAGCGCCCAAGGCTCTAACCCAGTGGTACTTTGCGCACCATGAACGCCCAAGCGGAACGAACTCTTCCCGTTGTCGGCCTCATCGGCCTCGGCAATTTGGGTAACCCGATGGCGTTGAGTGCGTTGTCGGCCGGATACGAGATGGTGGTGCACAGCCTGGCCAAGGCTGAGGCGATGAACCTCCTCGAGCGCGGTGCGAAGTGGGCAGAGAACGTTGCGGAAGTAGGTGCCAAGAGTGACGTGGTGATCACCGTTCTCCCTGCGCCAACGCATGTACGCGAGATCATGATCGGTGCCGGTGGCGCACTCGAGCAGATGAAGCCAGGTTCGATTTTCATCGACATGAGCACATCGTCCGTGGACGTGGCGAACGAGATCAAGGCTTTGGCCGAGCCACGAGGAATTTCGGTGATGGAAGCTCCTGTGTCGTTTCTCGCCAAGGCGCCGATTGGTGATTCGCGCACCGACGCTTCATTACAGATCTTCGTAGGAGGAGCACGGGAGGACTTCGACAAGCATCTGCCTCTGCTGCGGGCACTCGGTGGAATGCCGGGGCAGATCTATTACGCCGGCACGAACGGGGCGGGATACGGCATCAAGGTGCTGCTGAACTTGCTCTGGTTCATTCATGCCGCTGGCACGTCAGAAGTGCTGGCAATGGCCTCGAAACTCGGACTCGATCTGCGCGTCGTGCAACAGGCTCTGTGTTCTTCGCCCTCTCAGTCGAACTTCTTGCAGTACGACATCAACAGTGTGTTCGAGGCCGG
>CAZWKD010000098.1:0-1066 GCA_964633985.1 uncultured Acidimicrobium sp.
GTGAAGTCCTCGACGACATGAGCACCGAACGTCTCGAGTGATGTCTCGGTGAGATTCGGCATCGCCTTCATCGCGCCCTTCGGACGATTGCGGTCCTTCAGGTACATGTTGAGCGGCGAGGTGAACACGTGGCGCAACATCGTCACCGGCAGGATCGCAAGGAATGCGATGAATGTGAGCACGTGGAAGACCCACCAGCCCTGGTGCCAGAGCGCCAATGTGTCGGCGGATGCGCCGTTGACGAGTTGGGCAAGTGGGTAACCGATGAAGCTCCACTTCTCGTAGTCGAGGTTCTCGCCGGCGGCCTGACCCTGGGCGATGCGGAACATCTCGGCGCCATAGCCACTGACGCCAATGGCGAACAGCACACCGAGGATGAGCGCGTGCTCAGGCTTCGACTTGATGCGAATTCGATACGGGCGCTGCACGTAGCGACGAACGATCGCCCATGCCACGCCGCCCGTAAAGATCAGTCCAGCGAAGTCGCCGACGAAGGCATACGCCTTGTACACGTCACCATGCAAGAACTTGAGTGCAGGCGGCATTTGGTGGTCGATTTCGAGCACCGTGGTGACACCGAGCAAGATGAGAAAACCGAAGTAGATCATCGAGTGCATCAAGCCGGCAGCGCTGTCGCGCAACAAGGTGCGCATGTACACGCCGGCACGGAAGTCGGCGAGACGACGCTTGACGTTCTTCTTCGTGGTCTTGCGATTGTCCGGTGCACCGCGCTCCCAGTTGCGGATGCGGTCGGCGAAACGCAACGAGCCCCAGATCAACATCACCGGGATGATCGTGTAGAACGCGATCTTCAGCGGACCGGGGATACCACCGAACACTTCGCGGTGGATCGGCGACTCGTTCTTCCACCCCGTGAGCAGGGGAAGAACTCCCGAGACCATGGTGAACACGCCGATGCCCACGCCGAGCGCAATCGACATCTGGTAGGGCTTGAGGCGGCGCGGGGCCTTTTCGGTTGGTGCGGTTTCCATCGCCTTAAAACCTAGTGCCCAGCTTGCCGAGCGACTGCCTCTGCAGCTTTGGCGATGGCCTCTTGGTCACCGAG
>CAZWKD010000098.1:1166-2964 GCA_964633985.1 uncultured Acidimicrobium sp.
GATGGGGGCACCCGGTTGACCGAGTTCCTCCAGTGCCAACCGATTCGTTTCGATCGCTCGCTGCAGGAGACTGGTATGAACGGCTCCGAATCGCAGACCCGCTTCACGCATCACTTGCCCAGCGGCTTTGGCCTCAGCCACACCTTGTTCAGTGAGGGGTACGTCGTGCCAGCCCGTGAAGAGATTCAGGGCGTTCCACGTGCTTTGGCCGTGGCGGAGGAGGACCAGAGTGCCGGGCATGGGGCAATGGTAGGTCCCACAAGGTTTTTGTGGCTGAAGGACGAATGTTGAGTCATCTCCACTCAAGATTTTTGGAGCACAGGTTGTCAAGGCCAAAAATCAGCCCTTATGGTGTGGATCGCTTAGCCCCCGATACAGGAAAACCAAGAAACAAGGAGTCCCCCATGCCTAAGGCCGTCGGAATCGACCTCGGAACCACCAACTCAGTCGTCGCCGTGCTGGAAGCCGGCGAACCAGTCGTCATCCCCAACTCGGAGGGTGCCCGCACTACTCCCTCGGTGGTGGCGTTCTCCAAGGCTGGCGAGGTGCTCGTTGGCGAAGTGGCCAAGCGTCAAGCCATCACCAACCCTGATCGCACGTTCCGTTCGATCAAGCGACACATGGGTGAGAGTTGGAAGTCCGACGACATCGACGGCAAGCGCTACACCCCGCAGGAGATCAGCGCACGCACGTTGATGAAGTTGAAGCGTGATGCGGAGGCGTACCTCGGCGACACCGTCACGCAAGCAGTGATCACCGTGCCTGCGTACTTCGACGATGCGCAGCGCACCGCGACGAAGGAAGCCGGCCAGATCGCCGGACTCGAAGTGTTGCGAATCATCAACGAGCCGACGGCCGCAGCGCTGGCGTACGGACTCGACAAGGGCAAAGAAGACGAGACGGTTCTCGTGTTCGACCTCGGCGGAGGCACCTTCGACGTGAGCGTGCTCGAGATCGGCGACGGCGTGTTCGAGGTGAAGAGCACACACGGTGACACGCACCTCGGTGGTGACGACTGGGATCAGCGCATCATCGACTGGCTCGTACAGCAGTTCAAGTCCGCGCACGGCGTCGACCTGTCGGCCGATCGCATGGCGATGCAGCGTCTGAAGGAAGCAGCAGAGAAGGCGAAGATCGAGCTCTCACAGACACAGCAGACGCAGATCAACCTGCCGTTCATCACCGCAACTGCGAACGGCCCGTTGCACCTTGACGAGGCGTTGTCGCGCGCGAAGTTCCAGGAGATGACGGCCGACCTGATCGAGCGTTGCCGCAAGCCGTTCGAACAGGCGATCACCGATGCGGGTCTGTCGAAGGGACAGATCCACCACGTGATCCTCGTCGGCGGTTCGACTCGTATGCCGGCCGTGCAGGATCTCGTGCAGAGCCTCACGGGCAAGGAGCCGAATCGCACGGTCAACCCGGACGAGGTGGTCGCTGTTGGCGCTGCGGTGCAGGCCGGCGTGTTGCGCGGTGACGTGAAGGACGTGTTGTTGCTCGACGTGACGCCGCTGTCGCTCGGTATCGAGACCAAGGGTGGCGTGATGACGAAGCTCATCGAGCGCAACACCACCATTCCGACCCGTCGCACCGAAGTGTTCACGACCGCGGAAGACATGCAGCCGTCGGTGGAGATCCACGTGTTGCAAGGCGAGCGCGAGATGGCGAGTTACAACAAGACGCTCGGCAAGTTCCAGCTCGTCGATCTGCCGCCGGCACCGCGTGGCGTGCCGCAGATCGAGGTGACCTTCGACATCGACGCCAACGGCATCGTGCACGTGTCGGCGAAGGATCGCGC
>CAZWKD010000099.1:0-2946 GCA_964633985.1 uncultured Acidimicrobium sp.
TCCTCGAACAGGTGATCGACACCATCGCTTCGGCACCGAACGTGCCGCTGTCGAGTACGCCGCGCATCGATCGCGACAACACGGTGGCGTTGTTGCAGGATGCGCTTGCGTGTTTGCCGGAGGAGATCCGCCAGGCGCGTTGGATGCTGAAGGAGCGGGCTGACTTCATGGCCAAGACCCAGCGCGAAGCGGACGAGATCATCGAGGCCGCCCGCGTGCAGGCCGAGCGCATGGTGCAGCGCACTGAAGTGGTTCGCGCAGCAGAGGCACGCGCACGTCAGATCATGGACGCAGCAGATGCCGACTCACGCCGACTGAAGAACGAGACGGAAGACTTCCTCGATCGTCGGTTGGCCAGCTTCGAGATCTTGCTCGATCGCTTGTCGCGCACGGTTGCCCAAGGTCGTGAGCGTCTGAACGTTGTCGGCATCGGCGCACAAGAGCCGGCCGTCGAAGAACAACCCGAACGAGATGTCACGGGTGCCACGTTCTTCAATCAAGACGACACCAACCTCTACTAGAGCGCGCTCGCGTCTCGTCATGGCGTCGCCACTCGTCGTCAACATCCTGGAGCTGATACGGCGTCCGGGCACTTTCAAGGATCTCGATGTCGACGTCCCCACGAGCGAGTTCGCTTTCGACGACCCGCGAATCGACGACGCTCGTGATGTGCACACGCAGTTGCATGTGGAGAGCACGAACGGGGGGATAGTGGTCGACGGTGTCGTCACCGCACAGGCGCGCGGCGAGTGCAGTCGGTGCTTGGCAGACATTGGTCTCTCGATTGCCAGTGACGTGGATGAGATTTACCAACGCGTGCCGGAGAACGACGACGTGTATCCCCTGGAGGGTGACCAGCTGGACTTGCGGCCGATGGTCCGCGAGTCGGTGCTATTGGCCATTCCCGAGGCGCCGCTGTGCAGCCCGACATGCAAGGGCCTGTGCCCAGTCTGCGGCAAAGACCTCAATGCGGAGTCGTGTAGGTGTGCCCGCCCGATCGCTGACGACCGCTGGTCGGCGCTCGATCAACTGAAGGGGAAGCTCCCCGAATGAACCGCGCCTACCCCCGATAGCCTTGCAGCAGGTTTTAGGTCGAACGAGAAGCGAGTAGGCGATGCCAGTTCCCAAGAAAAAGAAGTCGAAGATGAAGGGCCGCAGCCACATGGCCGCCGCTTGGAAGCTGAACGCCCCGTCGGCCAGCACCTGCCCGCGATGCAGCAACGCCAAGTTGCCCCACACCGTGTGTGGCAACTGTGGTTGGTACAAGGGTCGCGTCGCCGTCGACGTCGGCTGATTTTCCCTCGGGCTCGTCAATGTTGCCCGTAGCAGTAGACGCCCTTGGGGGCGACAAGGCTCCCGCTGAAATCCTCGCTGGCGCCAAACAGGCTGCAAGCGAAGGTATTCCCATTCTTCTTGTCGGACCTGAAGGTCTCGCTGATTGCGGTGATCTGCCGTTGCATGTCGCCTCCGAATTCATCGACATGCACGAAGAGCCGGCGAATGCCGTGCGCACGAAGAAGGACTCCACGCTCGTTCGCTCTGCGGAGTTGGTGCGCGACGGTGTAGCAAGCGCAATGATTTCGGCTGGTAACACCGGCGCCACGATGGCATCGGCACTGTTGCGCATGGGCCGCATCAAAGGTGTGAAGCGTCCGGCGATCGCCACGCCCATTCCCGTTCCCGGTTCCACTCCTACGGTGTTGCTCGACGCTGGCGCGAACGCCGAAGTCGAAGCACCGTGGCTCACGCAGTTCGCCTTGATGGGCACGGTGTACGCCAAGGCTCGCTTTGGCATCGCCAACCCGCGTGTCGGCCTGCTCTCGATTGGTGAAGAGCCCGGCAAGGGCGACTCGCTGCGCAAAGAGGCCTACGAGCTGCTCGGTGCTGCGTCGGGAATCAACTTCATCGGCAACGTCGAAGGTCGCGACATTATGACGGATGACGTCGATGTCGTGGTGACCGATGGTTTCACTGGCAACGTCACCTTGAAGACACTCGAAGGAACCATGAAGACGGTGGTGAAGGCGCTGTTCGCCGCGATCTCGGAGCCGCAGTACAAGGAGCACGCCGACGCGCTGATGCCCGCGCTGTTCGGCCTGTACGGGCAGTTCGATCCGGACACCTACGGCGGAGCCATCCTCCTCGGAGTGGATGGGGTGTGCATCATTTCGCACGGTTCGTCCAGCGCGAGGGCCATGTTGAACGGCATCAAGGTGGCGAAAGAAATGGTGGACTGCAACATGGTTGGATTGATCGCGGAGGCACTGGCGACGGAATGACCGAATCACTGCACGAACTGGCCGAGCGGATCGGCCATCGGTTCGGCGACGAGGAGCTCTTGCGAACGGCGCTTCGCCACAGGTCCTGGATTGCCGAAAACGACGGCCACGAATCCAACGAACGGCTCGAATTCCTGGGCGACGCCGTGCTCGGGTGGGTAGTGGCCGACCTCGTGTACCGCCGTCACGACGACATGGCGGAAGGCAAACTCACCGACCTGCGCAAGAGCGTGGTCAACGCGATCGCTCTCGGTGGTATGGCCGAGCAACTCGGAGTCGGCGAGCATCTCATGCTCGGCCGCGGTGAGGATGCGGCAGGCGGTAGGCAGAAGACGTCAATCCTCTCCGATGCGTTGGAGGCGATCTTCGGCGCGATCTATCTCGATGCAGGAGCCGAGGTGGCGTATCGGGTGATCTCGTCGTTGTTCCGTGAACAGATGGTCGAGGCGCTTGCTGGGCTCGATCGGCTGGATGCCAAGACTCGTCTCCAGGAACTCGCGTCACGCGTTGGTGGTGGTCACGTGTCGTATCGCGTCACCGACGAAGGTCCCGATCACGAAAAGACGTTCTTCGCCACGGTGTACGTGGGCGATCGCGAAATGGGCAGTGGCGAAGGCCGTTCGAAAAAGGCTGCCGAGCAAGTCGCTGCCGAGATCGCCTGTGACGC
>CAZWKD010000100.1:0-2945 GCA_964633985.1 uncultured Acidimicrobium sp.
CCGATCAAGGAATGCAGACCTCGGTGGAGGAGAACACCACCTGTTGTTTCGCGGTGCAAGACAAGGTGTGGGTCAATGGACCCGATGCCGAACCGTGGGAGGTGTACACGGTGCTCGCAGATGCCGACGTGATGAAGGTCACGGAATCTTCGAATTGCTGTGCCGACGTCTGACGAGATTGCTGCACGCGAACTAGACACTCAAGTTGCAGGTTGCAGCGCAGCCCATCAACGCCTGCTCGCAGATCTGGATGGTCGCGACGATGAATGGTGTCGTGCGGATTCGGTACTCCCGGGGTGGACGCGCGGACACGTGTTGACCCACCTCGCCCGCAATGCCGAAAGTCATGCGCGAATGTTTGCTGCTGCGACCGACGGTCGGGAGACGGAGCAGTACGAGGGCGGTCGGCCTGCTCGGAATGCCGCGATCGAGCAGGGCGCGGGGCGCCCTGCGGTCGAATTGATCGCCGACGTTCGCACGACCATCTACCAACTCGAGTCGACGTGGTTCTCGGCAACGGCCGTCACATGGTCGGGATTCGGCATCAAGTCGCACGCCGATGGTGCGAGGGTGAGGATTGCCGATCTCGTGATGATGAGATGGCGTGAGACCGAGGTACACCACGCCGATCTGGCGTGTGGGTTCACCTATTCCGATTGGGACCCCGAGTACGTGCGCCGTGATCTCGACCTCCAGGTCATGCAATGGCGGGCACGCAAGCCGATGGGTCTCACCGTGTTGCCGGACTTGGCGCTCAGGTTGCCGCCGCATGATCGCTTGGCGTGGCTACTGGGCCGCCTCGAGGCTGCTGGCCTCGACAAACCGGAAGCCTTCTAGATGCGCAGGATTACTCGACTCGTCGTTGCGGTGGTCGCGTTCATGATGGTGTTCGCAGGAGCCATGTCTTCGGCGAGTGCCCACGCAGTGCTCATCGATACGGAGCCGAAGTCCGGCGCGATCCTCACCGACTCGCCGGAGCGGATCGTGCTCACTTTCAACGAGCAAGTAGGTACGAGTTTTTCCAGCATTCGTGTTCTCGATTCCGAAGGGAACGAGCGGTCCGCGTCGAAGGCGCAGCGAGTTGATCCCGAGCGGGTAGGAGTGGAGGCACCGACACTCGGTGATGGCACCTTCATCGTGATTTGGCGTGTGGTCTCAGCTGACGGCCATCCGGTGGAGGGCTCGTTCACGTTCCAAATCGGTGCAACGTCACAGGACGTCTCGAGTGTGGTTGCTGAGTTCGTCGAGGAGGAGCACGGGCTCTCGCGTCTGTTCAGCGTGATCCGCTGGGTACTACTGGCGGGAATCATCGTGCTCATCGGCGCGCTGTGGCTGATCACGCGCGACCCGAGTGCCACGGTGTCGCTACGTACGCGAATGGTCGTGTGGGGCGCGTGGTC
The DNA here is from genome assembly GCA_964633985.1 of uncultured Acidimicrobium sp. GTDB lineage: Bacteria > Actinomycetota > Acidimicrobiia > Acidimicrobiales > Ilumatobacteraceae > UBA3006. The sequence goes on from CAZWKD010000100.1 coordinate 1,401, forward strand.
CTTTGCGTTTCTCGCCACGGTGCAGACGTTGTTCGCCTACGGCCCACACGCATCCGGGCTGAAGATCTACGAAGCCACCGACCTTTCATTGTTGCGTGAGACACTCGGCACCGCCTTTGGTCAATGGCAACTGGTGCGAATCGCAATCCTCATCGGGCTCGCCGTGCTGTTGCGCGAGATGCAGTGGCGAGATTCGCGCGCGTGGCGTGCCGCAACTGGCGCCTTACTCATTGCCACCGTGGCGACCGTGTCGGTCTCGGGCCATGCGATCACCCAGGGCTCTGTGGTCGTCAGTGTGGCGCTCGATGTCGTGCACTTTTCCACGGTGGGGTTGTGGTTGGGCGGTCTGGCAACGATTGCAATCGATCGTTCTACGTGGCTCAAAGAGGGACGCGCGGTCACGATCGGGTGCTTCTCCAAGATGTCCGGTTTCGCGGTTCCTGTGATCGTTGCGACGGGAGTCGCCCAGTCGGTGATGATCCTTGATTCGCCGGCCGACTTGTTCGAGTACCGCTACGGACGTTTGCTCGCACTCAAGCTGGCCTTCGTCGCTGCGCTCATTCTGCTCGGAGCAGTCTCGCGACGAATTCTTCGGCGTATTGGTTCGACCAAGCTCGGACCGAGCATTGCGATCGAATCAGTGTTGGGAGCCGTGATCATCGCGGTCACGGCAGTGCTCACCGGTGTGCCACCGTCGCAAGCAAGCACCATCGAACCGTTCGCCGAAACGCTCGTGCGGGGAGAGGTGATTGCAGACGTCACGATCTCGCCGGCTCGTGTGGGCTCGACCGAGGTACACGTGCTGCTCAACTCACCAGGAGGATCGTTGAGCAGAATCAAACTCGTCGCCGTGCGGACGTCGCTGGAGAGCCGCGGTGTGCCACCCAATGCGATGGACCTGAAGGAAGTGGGGCCGAACCACTGGACGGGGAGTTTTACGTTTGCCTTCGCTGGAGAGTGGCGCCTCGACGTGGTGGCCGAACCCGACCCCGGCCGCACTGTGCTCTACCGATTCACCGTGCCGATCGCCGAGTGACGTCGAGCACCACGAGATGGTGTCCGACACCGGTGGCATCATCCATGAACTGGTCACCGACGACGGTGAACCCATTCTTTTCGTAGAAGCGAATCGCTGTATCGCGGGCGCGCGCCCACACGAAGTGCGACCCCGACTCGATTGCGCGATCGATACCAGCGTGGAGCAGCACACCGCCGATCCCTGAGCTTTGGTGAGCCTTGGCCACCGCCATGCCCCGCAGTTGTGTCGCTGGTGCAGTCGGTTCGAGTCCCCACGGTCGGAGCAACCAAGTCGACGTAGCGATCACGTCACCCTCGCGGATCGCCGCCAGGTGCATGACATCGGCGTCGTCATCCTCTGGGTAGCGGGGGTTCTGGGACGGTGTTCCGTCGCGCAACACGGCCATGCGCAGATCGAGGATGTCCGTCACCGGTACTTGTCGGATCTCAAGGTCACCACTCATCGGCGAGTCAGGATACGAGTTCGGAGATCTCAATCACGCGTGATGACAGTCGATGGGCCTCGGC
>CAZWKD010000101.1:0-2943 GCA_964633985.1 uncultured Acidimicrobium sp.
GCCATCCCGGGCAACCAGGAGAAGGTGCACGAGCGAGTAGTCACCCCCTCCGAACTTGAGGCGGCGAAAGCGGTGCGAGACGGCGAAGGTGTCTATCGCGTACCCGGAACAGCGGGTATGCACGGGACGATCGACGATGTGCACGGGCACATGCCCTTCATTGGCGACGGTTCGGTAGGAGTCGACATCGAAGGGGATGTTCGCTTCGGTTTCCCCACGCCATCACGCAAACTCGAGTTGTTCTCGCCAACGATGCGCGACTGGGGCTGGCCTGAGTACGCATTGCCAACCTGGATTCCGTCGCACGTGCACTGGGAGAAGCTCGATTTTGAGAGTGGGGAGCGCATCTTGCTTCCGACGTTCCGTCTGCCGACCCTCATTCACACCCGCTCGGCGCAGTCGAAGTGGTTGGCGGAGCTGAGCCACGCGCATCCACTGTGGATCCACCCGAGCGATGCGGAGAAGTTGGGCATTGAGCCAAACGGTCTCGTTCGAGTATCCACGCAGACGGGTTACTTCGTCATTCGTGCGTGGCGCACCGAGGGGATTCGACCCGGAGTCGTCGCGGCATCCCACCACATGGGCCGCTGGCGTTTGGATGAACAGACGGGAACTCCCGGTTGGACGGCCGGTGTGGCATCGCTCTCGGGCCCTGGCGTTGGTTATGGCGCCGGTGGCGCATCGAGCGATGGGCAATGGCATCTCAATCAGGTTCACGGCGTGCAGACATTCGACTCTGCAGACGCCGACTCGCAGCGCGTGTGGTGGACGGACGCAGGTGTGCACCAGAACCTCACGTTCCCCGTTCAGCCAGACCCCATCTCGGGAATGCACTGCTGGTTGCAGCACGTGACGGTGGCAGCAGCCCAGCCAGGTGACCGCTACGGCGACATTGCCGTCGATACCGGCAAGTCGATGGAAGTGTTCCGCGAATGGTTGGCGAAGACTCGTCCGGCGCCTGGGCCCGGTGGATTGCGACGACCGTTGCACTTTGCGCGTCCCGTGAAGCCCCTCGCCTCCGCCTACAAGATGTCGTGACGAGTGATCTCGCCGAGCGGGCGACGAATCGTGCAGCGTTCGCTGGTATGGCTGGCGCGTTGCTCTTGAGTGAACCGGGTGCTGCACTTGGTGATGCACTCAAAAATTTGCCGCAACTGGCCCAGGTAGTGGAGTCGATTTCTTCGGTCGAATACGAGCGTGTCTTCTTGCGTGGTGCTCCGCCTTACGAGAGCATCTTTCGGTCTGACTCGGGTCAACGAGGTGGGGCAGTATCCGCCAAAGTGGTCGACTCGTATGCAGAGATCGGCTTTACCGAGCATGAGGGCGGTGGCTGGCGCGTGGCCGGACCCGATCATCTCGGGTTGGAGTTGCGAGCCCACGCTCATCTCGTCGCGCTAGAGGCAGCGGCTTGGCGCGACGAGCGACCCGATGAAGGTGCCCGTTTGGTGGAGATGCAGCGCCGCTTCTTTGCCGAACATCTGGTGTGGTGGGCAGAAATGGCGCTCGAAGCTCTTCGTGAAGCAGCTGGCGATGGCGCCTATGCGGACTTGATCGAGGAGATCAGATCGTTCGTCGCAGACGAAGTGGAACTCCTGCGACCTGCCCCGCTTCTCGAAGGTGAAGTGCTGCAGCCTGCTCAACATCCGGGACGTCTGGGGCCATCGCGATTGGCGAAGCACATGCTGGCGCCGTCGAGGAGTGGTGTGTGGTTGTCGTCGAATCGCATTGCAGAGTCGGCGCATGGGCTCGGATTTCCATGGCGCCCCATGGACGGCAGGAACAACCTCACTCCGCTGGTGGCCGCCGCCAATGATGCAGGTGAATTGGACGTGTTGGTGGCGCCGTGGCTCGACCTCGCGCAAGCCGAATTGAAGAGACACCGGGAGCGTGCGCAGGAACAACCTGGTGCAGAACGAGTGTGGGCGAACATGGCGCAACTTGCGGAGTCCACCGTCGGGATCTTGTCCTCGCTGAGTGCGACCTTGACGCGGGACACCGACATCGAGATCGTCGTGCGCGTGTCGGGATCGGATCGGCTCGATATGGTGCGTCGCCTGGACCAAACGGGCCTCAACATCGAGATCATCGAGGAGATCTAGCCCGACGCCCTTTCGGCTTTGACCGTCAATAAGGTTGGGACATGGCGAGACACCCCCTTCGCTTGCTAGTTGGTGCTGTCCTACTGGCAGCCGCCACCTTCGTCGCGTCGCCCGCTCAGGCCGACGCCCCCTGGTCGAAGGTGCGAAACAAAGAGGCCCACGGTGGTGCCACGATGCAGACGGCTGTCCCTGGGGCTGTGGTGGCGTACCAGGTGCAGGCCAGAAGGTTCTCCGTTTGGTACGTGGCGGGCCCGAAGAACGGACGTGTGGCGATCTATTTGAACGGTGCCAAACATCGCGTGGTGGATCAATGGGCCCCAACGAGGGAATCTCGGGCGATCGTCTTGAAGGGGCCTCGTCCGGTGAACTCGGTGATGGTGGTGGCTCTCGGTTCCAAGCGACCGAAGTCGAAGGGGACACTCGTCAATGTGGATGCGATCTCTCCCCGCGTGGATCGTTGTTCAAAGGGCTGTCTGCGCACCCCAGAGCCCTCGTTGATGCTGACGTCACTCTCGGAACTTGCCGCCGATCCCGTGTGGTTCCCCGCAGCGGTTCCGACCCCAGATCAACCACAGTTCAACGTGGCGATCGGTACCTACGTGCGTGGCCAGGATGTCCTGCCGCTCGAGACGAATGCGCCCGTCATCCGTGAGGCAATGTGTGCACAAGCACGTCGCGTACCTCAGGGCGTGATGATCCTTTCCTTCGGCAAGCAAGTCGAAGGTGGATCGAGTGGCTTTGGTATCGCACTCACCGATGCCGACATTGCGAATGCCACGGCAACGGTTGCCTCAGGGCTCGCCGATTGCGCATCCGGTCCGTGGGAGGTGGCGATCGGCACCAG
>CAZWKD010000102.1:0-2848 GCA_964633985.1 uncultured Acidimicrobium sp.
TTGCTCACCATGCTCGTGATCATGCCGATGATCGGCTCGATCGCGGTGGCTTTGCTTTCTCGCCGACGGGCAGAGTGGGTGAAGCTGACCGCACTGTTGACGTCGGTGTTCGTGGCTGCATTGAGCGTGTGGATGGTCGTCGAATTCCCGAGTGGCTCCGACGGATTCGAATTCGTTTCACGTCATCCGTGGATCGACAGTTGGGGAATCTCGTGGCACCTGGGAGTGGACGGGATCTCGCTCTTCCTCGTGTTGCTGACGGGAATCTTGTTCCCACTCGTCATTGCAGGCGTCGATCCACATCACGACGAAAAGCCCTATTTGGCATGGATCTTGATGCTCGAGGCTGGCGTGATGGGCAGCTTCCTCAGCCTCGACCTGTTCTTGTTCTTCGTCTTCTTCGAGATCGTTCTCGTGCCGATGTACTTCCTGATCGGTGGCTGGGGATATGACGACCGCGTGCGTGCAGCGACAAAGTTCTTCCTGTACACCATGGCCGGATCAGCGTTCATGCTGGTGGGAATCGTCGCCACAGCATTCATTGCTCGAGATGACATCGGTAGATTGAGTTTCGATCTGATCGAGATCGCCGAACAGGCGGAGTTTTCCGTTGGCGCAGGTCGCTGGCTGTTCGTGGCTTTGGCCATTGCCTTTGCGGTGAAGGTGCCCCTGTTCCCCGTACACACCTGGTTGCCCGATGCCCACACGCAAGCACCTACTGCCGGCTCGGTGATCCTCGCTGGCGTGCTGCTGAAGATGGGCACGTACGGCTTGCTCCGTTTCGGCCTGTATCTCTTCCCCGAGGCAGCGGTGTGGTCGCGTCCAGTGCTACTCACCTTGGCGGTAATCGGCATTCTGTACGGCGCAATCGCAGCGACGATGCAGAAGGACCTGAAGCGATTGGTGGCGTATTCGTCGGTGGCCCACCTCGGGTTCATCGTGCTCGGCACGTTCGCCATCACTTCACAAGCTCTGGCTGGGTCGGTGGTCCAGATGGTCAACCACGGAGTCTCCACTGGTGCCTTGTTCTTGCTCGTGGGCATGATCTACGAACGTCGACACACTCGCCAGATCTCCGAGTTGAAGGGTTTGCAGTCAGTGGCGCCGATCTTCGCCGGATTCTTCACGGTGGTGATGTTGTCGTCGGTCGGTTTGCCCGGGCTCAATGGCTTCGTCGGAGAATTCCTGATCTTGATCGGTTCGTTCGGCACCGCTCGTTGGTGGGTAGTCGCAGCAACCGTCGGTGTGGTGCTTGCCGCTCTCTACTTGTTGTGGGCCTACCAACGCGTCTTCCACGGCGAGCCCGACGAGGCGAACAAGGATTTTGCAGAGATCAACCTTCGTGAAGGCGCATTGCTCAGTGCCTTCGTCGCGGTGATCATCTTCACCGGTGTGTATCCGAAGCCGATGTTGGATCGCATCGAGCCAAGTGTCAAGTCGTTGGTGACACGTGTGGAAGAGCGAACCGATTTCAATTCGGGCCATGAGCACCATGCAGAAGGCGAGCAGGAATGAACTTCGTCGGACCCGCCATTGATTGGTATCTGATCAGTCCACTGCTCGTGCTGTTGGGTGGGGCGCTCGGTTTGTTGTTGGGTGGAGCACTTACCCCCAAGTGGCCACATGGTTTGTACGCAGGTGTTGCCGCGACGACCGTCGGCGCTGCGCTGGTGTTGCTGGTGATGAAGTGGAGTGACGTCGAGACCGCGCAGTTCCTGGTGAGCAACGCTCTCGTGGTCGATCGATTCGGTGTGTTGGCAGCCATTGCGATGCTTGCCGCGCTCTTGATGGTGACGCTCGTGCTGAACGACCATCTCGGTCGCACGGGAGAAGACGCCCCGGAGCACTACGGGTTGATGTTGACGAGCGTCATCGGTGGATTACTGATGGTGTTCGCCAACGACTTCGTCGTGATGTTCCTTGGGCTCGAGATCATGAGCTTGTCGTTCTACTTGTTGACGGCGAGCGATCGAAACCGCGAGACGAGTGGTGAAGCTGGTCTCAAGTACTTCATCCTCGGTGGTTTTGCCTCTGCATTCTTCCTCTATGGCGTGGCGTTGATCTTCGGAGCCTCTGGCTCGACGCGACTCACGACCATCGCCGAAGTCTTCGCCGGCGAGATCAATCTCGAGGGAGGAACGATGCTGCTCGCTGGTGTGGCGCTCCTTCTCGTGGGCTTCGCGTTCAAGGTCTCACTCGTGCCGTTCCAATCTTGGACGCCCGACGTGTACCAGGGCGCGCCGACTCCGGTTACCGCGTTGATGGCATCGGTCGGCAAAGTGGTGGCATTTGCGGCGATGATCCGTGTCTTTACCGACGCGTTGGCTTCGCGGGCTGACGACTGGCGCCCGGCTCTGTGGGTACTGTCAGTCGTGACCCTCGTCGTTGGTTCGGCACTTGCGGTGGTGCAGCGCGACGTGAAGCGGATGCTCGCGTTCTCGTCGATCAGTCATGCGGGGTTCATTTTGGTGGGCGTGGTTGCGGCGTCATCGAACGAGGACGGTGTTCGCTCATCGCTTGCTTACTTGGCCGTCTATGCCGTGCTCGTGGTGGGAACGTTCGCCGCGGTGTCGACGGTGGCGGGTTCGAGTGAGACGGGTACGACGTTGGATGACCTTCGTGGTCTCGCTAAGGCACAACCTGTGCTGGGGTTGGGAATCACCGTGCTGCTATTGGCGCAGGCAGGAGTGCCCCTGACGAGTGGATTCGTAGCCAAGTTCGGTGTGATCCAGTCATCGGTCGGTGCAGAGAACTACGTGCTTGCAGTGTTGGCGATGATGGCGGCTGTGATTGCGGCCTACTTGTACTTGCGAATCATGGTGAGCATGTGGTTGCAGGAAGGCGATCG
>CAZWKD010000103.1:0-2825 GCA_964633985.1 uncultured Acidimicrobium sp.
TCGGTCGTGCAGCAAACCTCGCGCTTGCGGCACTCCCCGGATTTACGTTGCCCGGTGACACTTCGGCTTCGAATCGCTATTTCGAACACGACATCACCGAACCGTTCGTGCTCGAAGAGGGCCACTTGCATGTACCCAACGAACCAGGTGCGTCGCGTCACCCTCTACCCGAGCGGTTGAGTGAGATGGTCACCAATCGGACTCACCATTCGGTTGAATAGGTCGCATGTCGAGTCATCATCCAGCCGTGTACGTCGACTTCCTCAACGGTCAAGACATTGCGGAACTCAAGTTTGGGAACGACGAAATTCTCGGAGCAGTGGAGATGGGACTCAGGTTGCAAGGGCTTGGGGAGACTGTCATCGAACCGCGGGTACACCTCGAACCCGGAGTGGCAAACGGGCATTTCAACGTTCTGCGCGGCTCAATGGGAGGAGCCATTGATCGAGCCGGCGTGAAAGTGGTCGGCGATTTCGTCGACAACTACAAGATGGGTCTTCCTTCTGAATTGGCGGTGCTCAACCTCTTCGATCGGCGAACCGGGGCGTTGACGGCGATCTTGGACGCAAGTGGAATCACCGACATGCGTACCGGCGCGGTAACGGCGATTGGCGCAAAGCACCTGGCGCGAAGCAATTCCCGAATCCTCGGACATGTCGGTACGAGAGGAACTTCGTACTGGAACGTCAGATTGTTGCATGCGCTGTTCGGCTTCGATGAGATCAGGGTCCACTCACTGCGACCTGAAAGTCGAAACTCGTTCGCCACCAAGATGGCCACAGAGCTAGGTGCGAAGGTGATTGCCACGGATGATTGGCGTTCATGTGTGGACGGTGCCGACATCGTGGTCGAGGCTTCCCGTCTCAATGAACCGACGCCGTTGTTGAAGACCTCGTGGATCAAGGATGGTGCCTTCGTCGTTCCCTACGGCACCATGAGTGCAGTAGAGATCGACATCCTCGACGACATGGACAAGATCGTCGTTGACGACTGGGGACAGTGCAAGGGTGGAAAGTTCGGGGCGTTGAGGGCCCATGTCGAGGCTGGACGATTGAGCGAAACGAATCTCCATGCCGAGTTGGGTCAGATCGTCTGCGGTCTCAAACCGGGCAGAGAGTCAGACGATGAACGAACCCTGCTGTGGCACCGAGGTCTTTCGACTTCCGACATTGCACTTGGGCACGTCATGCTCGAGCGAGCTCGCGACATGGGAGTTGGGCAGCGACTGAGGTTTGCATGACGCCGCTCATCCTCGGCTCGGCACCGTTGACGATCGCTGAGTCGGTCCAGTTTGGGCACGATTCTCGACAGGTCGAGTTCAGTGGAGTAGTCGAGGAGAGGTTGCATCAGGCACGGGCGGTCGTTGACGGGAAGTTGAACGAGGGCGGTGCGGTGTACGGACTCACCACATCACTAGGCAGCAAAGTGGGTGTCTCGTTGTCCGCATCCGATGCGGAGTGGACAGAAGAACTGATCCTGCTCAATCGCATGGTGGCAATTGGGGATCCTCTCCCGCGGGAGGTGTGCCGAACTGCCATGTTGCTGCGGTTGCATGGGCTCACTCATGGGACGGCTGGTGTGTCTCCCGCGGCGGTCCACACGTTGAAGGACTTGATCAACGCGGGGGTCGTCGTGCAGATTCCTGCCTTTGGGTCGATTGGCGCAAGTGATCTGGGGCCAGGTGCCGTACTTGGCGGAGCTGTCGTGGGTTTCGGAGATGCGTGGTATGCGGATCGTTCGCTGTCGATGCGGGAAGCGATGAAACAAACGGGAATTGTCGCGCGTGATCTGGCGCGTAAGGACGCCATCGGTTTGTTCAATTCCAGTGCGGTAACTCTGGCGCGGGCCGCTCATCTGATCGATCAACTCCGAGCGACGGTGATGGGTGGATTCGTCGCGGCGGTGGCGAATGCCGATGCGTTTGGCGTGAATCCGCAGGTGTTTCGCGACGATGTGAATCGGCTGAAGCCAAGCCCACTCGCCGTGGAGTCGGCAGGACTCGTGCGTTCATTGCTGCACGGTTCGTGGGTGACGCACGACGGTGCGGTGGAGTCTCCACAACAGGCAATCAGTTTTCGCGCTCTCGTGCCGGCGATCGCGACGATCGTTGGCGCAATCGACCGAGTGGCGATCGCGATCGAGACGGAGATGAACGGAGTCAGCGACAATCCAGCCGTGTTGATGGGCTCGAGTGAGATGTCTTCGACCGCCCACTTCCACACGATCGAAGCCGCGCTACATGTCGATGCCGTTGCGATCGCAATTGCGCAGTGGTCCAATGCATCTGCGCAGCGGATTCAGCGAATGATCAATCACCGAAGTGATGCGCTCCCACAATTGCTGTCGGTTCGGGGTGGAGCGGCAACCGGACTCAATCCATTGCAGAAGACCGTTGCCACCCTGCACGCAGCGATCAGATCACGTGCTCTGCCAGTGAGCACCGACGCGCTCGCGGTGTCGGACCAGGTGGAGGATGTTGCGTCGCATCTTCCCTTGGCTGTCGAGAAAATGGGTGAACAGGTGCAGTACTTGCAGTCACTCATTGCAATCGAGGCATTCGTCGCGACACATGCATTCAGGCTGCGCGCACACTCGATGCCCAGCCGCGCGACCTCGTTGTTGTCCGCGAAGATCTTCGATGAGATCGGTCACTTCAATGAGGATCGAGCGCTCGGCCCGATCGTCGAGTCTGTTGCTCAGGTGCTCCGCGAATGTCGGGATGACATCACGGAGTGCGTTGGCCAGGGTTGGCCCAACTGTCCACTCATTGATTGAGTCGGGGAGGGGGGACTTGAACCCCCGGCCTCCTGGTCCCAAACCAGGCG
>CAZWKD010000104.1:0-2818 GCA_964633985.1 uncultured Acidimicrobium sp.
CATCACTGTATTGACGATGGCTACGGGACACCCATACCCTTTCGGCGGTGTCGACACGTCTGGAAACCGTGGTGTGGGTTGATGGCGCAGTCGAGTTCGTCGACCAAACCTTGTTGCCGCACGAAGAAGTCATGCGCCGTTGCGCCACCGTGGACGCGGTGATTGATGCGATCGTTCGACTGGTCGTGCGCGGCGCGCCAGCAATCGGTGTCGCTGGTGCGTATGGCGTGGCCCTTGCCGCATCGCTGCATGATCCGGTGAATGACGCGGAGAAGTTCCGCATCGAAGTTCGACGAATCCGTGATGCCCGGCCGACCGCAGTGAATCTTGCCCGGATGGTGGATCGCACGGCCGTTGCCACGTCGTTCGACGAGGCATTGAGTATCGCTCACGCCATTCGTGAAGAGGAGCGGCTTGCGTCGATCAGCATGGGTGAACTCGGCGCAGACTTCCTGCTCGAGCGCTGCGGAGATCGGCCACTGCGTGTGATGACCATCTGCAACACGGGTGCGCTTGCTGCGATCGAACGCGGGACGGCACTCGCGGTGATTCAGACATTGCACGAACGAGGCAAACTCGCCGAGGCATTGCCGTTGGAGACGCGGCCACTCTTGCAGGGTGGTCGATTGACGGCATGGGAATTGCAGCGCATGGGCGCCCCGTTTCGACTGCTCGTCGATTCTGCTGCGGCGATGTTGCTGGCTCGGGGTTATGCAGATGCGATCGTCACGGGAGCAGATCGCATTGCTGCCAATGGCGACACCGCCAACAAAGTGGGCACGTTCTCTCTGGCGCTCGCCGCGCAATTTGCGAACGTCCCGTTCGTCGTCGTGGCACCCGAAACCACGGTGGATCTGGCGACGCCTTCAGGGGCGGACATTCATATTGAAGAGCGCTCAGTGGATGAGGTGACCTCGTTCAAGGGGGTTCGCGTCTCTCCGGCAGGGACACAGGCGATCAACCCCGCCTTCGACGTCACCCCCGTATCGCTGATCGAGGCGTTGGTCACCGACAAGCGTGTGGTGCGATTCCCGAGCGGAGAGCGCATTTCCTAGGCCTTTCCGCCCTCTCGGGGCAATGGGTATTTTTCTACCGTGACGGGTCTTGACGGCCCTGCCAAATGCTTGCCAGTTCTAGGTTTGAGGTCGCCCCCATGAAGTTCTTCCTCAGACTTGCGCTCCTCATCGGCACGTTGTTGCTGAGCCCTACGGTCGTCCGAGCCGACGAGTCCGTCACGGATGGAACGCGCACGCTCACGGTGTCGCAATCCACGGGATTGGCCGAGACAGGCCAGACGATCACCGTGATCGGGTCGGGTTATGACGTCTCGAAGGGGATCTATGTGGCTCTTTGTGTGGCCACGCCGAAAGGTGTGCTGCCGTCCCCCTGTGGTGGTGGAGTCGACATGGAAGGCGACGGCGGAGCATCTGTCTGGATCTCGGACAACCCACCCAGCTACGCCTCCGGCTTGCCTCGGCCGTACGGTCCAGGTGGTTCGTTCCGCGTCAACTTCAAGGTTGGTCCGGTGATCGACAAGTTCAACGATTGCCGCGCAGTGCGCTGTGCAATCGTGACGAAGAGCGATCACACCATTAACTCGGATCGTTCGCAGGATCTGCAGATTCCAGTGACGTTCCTCGGTACAGCACCGTCCACGACGGTGAAGCCGAGCGCCACGAAGGCGACCACGACGACGGTGACGTCATCGACGATCGAGGGGGAGCAAGTCGAACAGTCTGCAGGCGACGCCAGTGCAACAACGGTGAGTGATGAAGCCACGACCACCACGCTCGAGGATGTGGTGGAGGTTACGGTCGTCGACAATGTGGACGACCTCGTTCTTGTCGCCACGCAGGACGAGGGTGGTGGCATTCCGTTCCGACTGCTGATCATCGGAGCGGCAATTGTCCTCGTCGTAGTGGCGGGAGTCACGTTGAGGCGTCGTCGATGAAGCGTCTCATCGCAGTAGCGCTCCTTCTCATGACATCGTGTGCGACTACTGCCGACGATTCGAGCGATGACGAGCAGCGGATCATCACCATGTCTGCCGGAATCACGGAGAGCGTCTTCGCCCTCGGTCTCGGTGATCGCGTCGTGGGCAAAGACTTGTCGAGCACCTTGGCTGCAGCGGACGGTTTGCCCATCGTCACATCAGGTCACGATGTGAGTGCTGAGTCAGTGTTGGCACTTCGCCCGACATTGGTGCTGGTGGACGAAGACACGGGCCCCAAGGAGGCTCTCGATCAGATTGCTTCGGCTGGTGTGCGTGTAGAGACGATCGAAAAGGCCACCAATGTGACCGAGATCGGGCCACGTTTGCGATCGATCGCCGCGCTTCTAGAAGTTGACGAGCGCGGCGACGCGGTCGCCACGGAGATCGACGACCAGTTGGCCGAATTTGCATGGCCCACTGCGACACCGCCGACGGTGGCGTTCATCTATTTGCGAGGGACGGCGAGCGTGTACCTGATCGGTGGCCCCGACTGCGGGCCAGATTCGTTGATCGCCGCAGCTGGGGGAGTCGATGCCGGAACGAAGGCCGGGCTTGCGCAACCCTTCACCACGTTCACGCCTGAGGCACTGGTGAAGTCGCAGCCCGACATCTTGCTCGTCACGACGACGGGGCTCGACTCGGTGGATGGCATCGATGGTCTGCTCGGTTTGGCTGGTGTGATGCAGACACCTGCTGGGCAAAACCGTCGCATCATCACCATCGAAGATGGTTTGCTCTTCAGCTTCGGCCCACGCACGCCGGGATTGATCGCATCTCTCCACGAGGAGATGCTCAGGCTGATGGAGGTGAACGCATGACGGATCG
>CAZWKD010000105.1:0-2782 GCA_964633985.1 uncultured Acidimicrobium sp.
GGATTTGAACCCACGACCTCTTGTCCCCCAGACAAGCGCGCTAACCAAGCTGCGCTACAGCCCGTAGCGCGCCAAGCCTACCGTCGCTCAACGAAACAGTTCGATGAAGCGCCAACCGAGATAGAGGACGAGCAGAGTCACCAACAACTTGAAGTGCCAGGGCGCCTTTTCTTCCTCGGTCGTGAGCTTCTTGAGATTCAAGTTGCTCGGTGTCACCGGACCAAGCGATCGACCACATTCGGGACACGTGCCATCCTCGCGCACACCCGAAGGGGCGAAATATCTCGAGCACTCTTCACACCAGGGCACGGCTACTCCGATCGACGACGGACCCGAATTTTGATCGGTGTACTGCCGAATCCGAATCGTTCTCGGAGCACGCGCTCGAGATAACGCAGATAGTGCTGACTCAGCTCGCGATTGACGAACAGGGTGAACGTGGGTGGATCAGTGGCGCCCTGCAGGGCGTAGAGCACCCGCGCACCAGCACCGGCTGGTTGCCGCTGCTGGGCCTCGGCAAGAACCCGGTTCACATCGGTCGTTGCCACTCGTTTCCGGTAGCCAGTGATGCTCTCCCGAATCAGAGGTAATAGGCGGTGCACGCCCCGACCGGTGAGGGCCGACAGCCGAATGATCGGTGAGTCCCCGATGAAGTAGAGCTTCCGAGTCACTTCCGCTTCGACCTGCTCCTTCTGTTCCTCGTCGAGTGTCTCCCACTTGTTGAGCACGACGAGCAATGGGCTACCCGAAGCATCGATGCGCTCGGCGAGGCGTTGATCCTGGGCCGTGACACCCTCCTGTGCATCGATCACGAGCAAGGCAACGTCTGATTCGTCCACCGCTCGCAACGCGCGCACGAACGAGTAGTACTCCGCTGATTCATCGACCTTGCTCTTGCGTCTCATTCCTGCCGTGTCGACGAAGATGATTCGACCGTCGTCCGTCTCCACCATCGTGTCAATCGCGTCACGAGTCGTGCCGGGCATATCGTGAGTGATCGATCGATCTTCACCGACCAGCCGATTGAACAATGTGCTCTTACCGACGTTCGGTCGACCGACGATCGACACCCGGGGAGCGTCATCGCGCGGCTCTGATTCGGGGATCACCTCATCGTCTGCCGCATCGACTCGCTCGAGAATCTCGTCCAATAGGTCACCCGACTTGCGACCATGCAACGCCGACACGGGTCGAGGTTCACCAAAACCAAGCTGCATGAATTCCCACGCGTCAGGTTCCCGCTTGTCCGAATCCACTTTGTTCGTGATCACCATGACGGGACGACCAGCGCGCCTGAGCCACGCTGCGATCAACTCGTCATCGTCGGTCATCCCGACCTGCGAATCGACGACGAACAGGACGAGATCCGCCTCGGACGCCGCCTGTTCCACTTGGCGCGAAACCTTGTCATCGAGCGGCGTACCTTCAGGCATCCAACCTCCCGTGTCGACGAGCAGAAAACGACGGCCGGTCCACTCCACTTCCCGCTCGAACCGATCACGGGTGACCCCCGGCTGGTCCTCCACGATCGCCACCTGCGAACCCATGAACCGGTTGAAGAGGGTGCTCTTGCCCACGTTCGGGCGGCCGACGATGACCACTCGGGGCAGTTGTTTCACCGTCAAGAGGCTAACGACACGACACCACCACCGAGGGCACATCTAGATTGTTGATCGCAATGCTTGCTGTCGAACGGGTCGAATCGGTGGTGTTGGCAGCTCCTCGGGGCTTCTGCGCAGGTGTCGAGATGGCGATCAAAGCCCTTGCCTGGATGGTGCGCACGTTCGAAGCACCCGTGTACTGCTACCACGAGATCGTGCACAACAAAATGGTCGTCGAACGTTTCACGCGACTCGGTGTCGTCTTCGTCGACGACATTGCAGACGTGCCGCAGGGATCTCCCATCATGCTTTCGGCACACGGTTCGGCGCCCGAGGTGGTGGCTTCGGCTCGCGAACGAGGCAGCTTCCTCGTCGACTCGGTGTGCCCGCTCGTCACCAAAGTCCACCATGAGGTGAAGACTCGGGCCACCAAGGGATATCGCGTCGTCTATGTCGGTCACGAAGGCCACGAAGAAGCCGTCGGAACGATGGCGGTCGCTCCCGATGCCATTTCGCGTGTCGAGTCAGTCGAAGAGGTGGATGCGCTGCCCCAGTTCGCCGAACCGGTCGCGCTACTCGCGCAAACGACGTTGTCGCACCGCGATTGGAGCGATGTTGCCACGAGGGTGCGCGAGAGGTTTCCCGACGTTTGGACGCCTGGGCGCAGCGATTTGTGCTTTGCCACCACGAACCGCCAGTCGGCGCTCGAGGCAATTACGAAGCAGTGTGATGAGATCGTGGTGATCGGGTCAGCCAATTCGTCGAACACTCTTGCTCTGGAGAAACTGGCCAAGGCGTCGGGTGCGCGCCGCGTGAGCCGAGTTAACAGCCCGGACGAACTCCCAGACGACATGCACGGGACCGTCGGTGTGACCGCAGGTGCATCAGCGCCGGATGAGCTCGTGGCTGCAGTGATTGCTCGCCTCCGCCCCATGCACGGAGTCTCCGAGGTTCGCACCACCGAAGAGGACGAATACTTTCCGCCACCGCGCAACATTCGACAATTGCAGACCGCCATGGAGCGAGCAATCACCGCTTTGGTGGGTGGCCCGACCAAGCGGGACGTCTTCGACGATCGTTATCTCACTGCGAGCTCAGTGCTCGAGATGCTCTCCAGTTAGTTCCTCGGCACCTGACTCCAGGGAACTTCACGGTCGACACGAACATCGCCGGGCAGTCCC
>CAZWKD010000106.1:0-2763 GCA_964633985.1 uncultured Acidimicrobium sp.
CGTTGGTTCAGTGAGGAAGCAGTACGTATCGAGGGCGACTACCGCCGTGCACCGGGTGGCGCGAACTGGTTGATGGTGAGTCGTCAACCGGTGGGTGTGGCACTACTGGCCACTCCTTGGAACTTCCCAGCGGCAATGGCCACTCGCAAGATCGGCCCGGCACTTGCTGCAGGTTGCACGGTGGTGCTCAAGCCGGCGCATGAGACCCCCTTCACCGCACTTGCCATCGCCGAGATTCTGGAACGTGCCGGCGTGCCGAGTGGAGTAGTCAACGTTGTGGTGACCGACCAGCCCGCCGCTGCAGTGGAGGCGATGCTCGATTCGGGCAAAGTGCGCAAGTTGAGCTTCACCGGAAGCACCCGCGTTGGCTCGCTACTCCTTGCCCAAGCGGCGAAGAGGGTGATCAATTGCAGCATGGAGCTCGGTGGCAACGCACCGTTCATCGTGTTCGACGACGCCGATGTCGATGCAGCGGTCGATGGAGCCATGCTCGCCAAGATGCGCAACGGAGGAGCGGCGTGTACGGCGGCAAATCGCTTCTACGTGCACGCCAAGGTGCTCGACGCGTTCACCGACAAATTCGTTGCGCGAATGTCGGCGCTGAAGATCGGTGACGGACTTGCCGATGGAGTGACACTCGGACCGCTGATGAGCCGAGCGCAACAAGAGCGAGTGGCTGCGTTGGTGGATGGAGCAGTGTCGCGCGGGGCGAAGGTGCTCTGTGGCGGCAAGGTGACGACGGATCCGGCGTTCGGCTACGAGGCGACGGTGCTCGCCAATATCGCAAAACGTGACCCGATCACCGACGAAGAGATCTTCGGGCCAGTCGCACCGCTCATCTCGTTCGACGACGGAGATGACATCATCGCTGAGGCGAATCGCGTGGAGCACGGTCTCGTCTCCTACGTGTACAGCGGCGACGCGGCCCGAGCGATGCGGGTGGCGGAGCGTCTGGAGTCAGGAATGGTCGGCTACAACCGGGGACTCGTCTCCGATCCAGCAGCTCCATTTGGCGGCGTGAAGGCGTCGGGACTCGGTCGTGAGGGCGCTCACGAGGGTCTGCTGGCGTTTTTGGAGACGAAGTACGTCGCGGGCAACTGGTGACCGGAATCGCATCTGGAATGCCAGCAGTACATCTGAGATGATGGTGTTTTCAGAGGGAGCGCGATGACCGACGACATCGACATCAAGACGAACTGGCTCGATCCGTCCACATTGACTGCCGTACGCGGACAGATGCCGATCGTGTACGTGGACGCGGTGCCGGTTCGTGTGGATGACATGGGTCAGATCACCCATGTGGGGATGCTCCTTCGTCAAGCGCCCGACGGTTCCATCAGTCGCACCGTCGTGTCCGGTCGTGTGCTCTTCGGCGAGTTGATCCGCGAGGCACTGGTGCGCCACCTGGAGAAGGACCTTGGCCCGTTGGCTCTGCCGCGAATCCCGCCAGACCCCTCACCTTTCACGGTGGTGGAGTACTTCCCCGATCCGGACAAGACGGGTTTCCATGACCCGCGGCAGCACGCGGTGAGCTTGGCATTCGTCGTTCCGGTCTCGGGTGACTGTCACCCGACGCAGGAGGCGTTGGATCTCGGTTGGTTCACCCCCGATCAGGCGACGAGCGAACACATGCGCAAAGAAATGACGGGTGGTCACGACCGACTCGTACGGATGGCTCTTGCTTCCGTCGGTCGTCTTCCTTGATTCGAATTCACTGATTCGAAATTGGTCTCGACCATCGGTCGACCACGGGTAATCCCACGTTGACATAGGTAGCTGCGAATAATCTTCACCACATGGCGGGCTCACGTCGAACGCATCGAACGATGGCTGCATTGCGCACCGCCCTCTTGGGTCGATCCACGGTGGCGATCATGTGCCGGAGACTCGAGGGCATCGACCCACCGATCGACCACGTCATAGAAGAAGTCCGACTCCGTGAACACGCGATCGAAGTGGTGTGGGACAACGGCGTGGTGATGAGTACCAGGTTGAAGATGTTCGGAGCTTGGCACCTTTACCGCAAGGGCGAAGATCTCCGTAGGCCAGAGTCCCATGCAAGCGTGATTCTGGATGTAGGGCAGTGGCGAGCGGTTTGTTTCGGAGCGTCGCAGGTGGAGACGTACCGCGACTTCGATGTTCGTCGTCACCCGATGCTCGGCTCACATGGTCCGGACCTCGGACGTGACGATGCGGAAATCGAGGAATGTGTCGACCGCATGATGGAGTACGCAGAACGCGACGCGACGATTGCGGACGTGCTCGTGGACGAGCGCGTACTCACCGGCGTCGGCAATGTCCACCGTTGCGAGGCGATGTGGGCGTGCGAGGTGCACCCGTGGGCAAGGATCGGCGTTTTCAAACGTGCTGAGTGTCGTGAACTCGTCACGTTGATGTGCGAAACATTGCGGGCAGACAAGCTCGGCGTTGGTCGTGTGTCACGTGCCGTGTACGGGCGACAGGGCAAGGTTTGCATGCGTTGTGGTGACGTGATCAAGGTGACCCATCACGGCGAGGCGAACCGTGTCTTGTACTGGTGTCCCGGTTGCCAGACGACACATCAAACGTTGACCCGGCCCAACTTCACACCGACTTACGTGGACCGCGACGCGACGAAGGCCGATACTCATCCGGCTGCGCGCATGTTCATGGACGAAATAAACGCGAAGCGAGCGGGAAACTTCTAGATCGCGTCGAACAGCGCGGCCCGACTAGGTCGTGGCGATTGCTTGCATGATGTCCACCTTCGTCGCGCGACGTGCG
>CAZWKD010000107.1:0-2761 GCA_964633985.1 uncultured Acidimicrobium sp.
AGACGAATATCGTCACTGCAGCACCGTTGCCGATCTGTGAAGCAATCTCCGGTTCTGTTCGGATGACCCGCCCTTTTTCCACCGTGTCGCTCGGTTCTTCGGTAATGGTGACGACGAAGTTGTAGGGCGCAGCAATCATCAATTGCTCGGCCGCTGAACCCAATTGACCTTGAACGTTCGGCACTACGAGGTTCCCTGCGCCGCCGGACACGATTACTTGGATTGCCGAGCCGACGCGGACTTCAGTTCCTGCGATTGGATCTTGCGAGATGATCTGATTCAACGGAATTGTCGGATCGTTGCGCACTTCGCTGATGGTGAGCTGTAAACCAAGAGGTGCGAGTAGTGCCGTCGCGTCTTTTACCAGCAAGCCTTGGATCGGTGGAACGGTGGCCCGCTCGGAGGCGGGGTTGTAGGTGATCGTCACGACGTCGCCTTCGCGGGCCATCGCCGTCGCAGGCGGATCCTGCGCGTACACCACGTCGTCTTCGATGCCGTCCTGGGGCACCGCATTCGGAATGGGCGTGAGACCGAGATCGAGTAGCACCTGACTTGCCTCGGCCAACTGCATGTTGGTGACGTTCGGCACGGTGATGGATGCTGTCGAGTTGTTGCCCAGCACACGGAACAAGATCAGGCTTCCTGCCAATAGCGCAATTGCGATGAATACGGCGCCGAAGATGTACGCGGCAGTTCTGCCCGGTACCGCGGCGTCGAAGTCGTCTTCGTACGGAGGAAGTGACTCGGTGGTGAGCACGGGAATGGCGGCGGTCGCTTCCACAGATGTTGATTTGGCAAGAACTGCCTGCAGCGCCTTCACGGGTTCGCCGCTGAGTGCTCGACGAATGTCGTCGCGCAGTGCGGAGGCGTTGTCGTAACGACGCTTGGGCGATTTGGCCATGCACTTGGCCACGATGGCTTCGAATTCCATCGTCACGTCGTCGCGCTGGTCGCGTAGTGGCGTAGGCATCGCATGGACGTGTTGGTAGGTGATCGCCACGGGGTTCTCACCAACGAATGGCGGCTTACCCGCCACCATCTCGTACATCATCACGCCGAGCGAATAGAGGTCGCTGCGCGGGTCGGGCTGCGCACCCTGCGCTTGTTCGGGCGAGAGGTAGGTGGCAGTACCCATCACCGATCCAGTTTGGGTGAGGCCTTCTTCAACGGATGCGCCGAGTGCTCGGGCAATGCCGAAGTCCGCCACCTTCACTTGGCCTGCGTTACTGATCAAGATGTTCGCGGGCTTGATGTCGCGATGCACCACACCGTTGTCATGAGCGAAACCGAGAGCTGATGCCACCTCGATCGCGATGTCGCATGCCTGAGTAGTGCTGAGTGAACCCTTCTCTTTCAAGAAGTCTGCGAGAGTGCGACCGGCCACGTACTCCATGGCAATGAAATAGGTGTTGTTGAGTGTTCCCCAGTCGTAGACGGCGACGATGTTCGGGTGCGACAGGTTGGCTGCGGCCTGTGCCTCGCGACGAAAACGCTCGACGAACGCGGGGTCGGTAGCGAATTCGGGGAACAACACCTTCAGCACCACCGGACGATCGAGGAGCACGTCCTTGGCGAGAAAGACTTCTGCCATGCCACCCCGACCGACACTTCGCTCAACCTGATATCGATTGTTGACAAGTGGCAGTTCGCGCTCAGCCATTGGCCACCTCGGCAATTGACTGCAGGTACGTGCTTGCGTCGTCGAATGTCTGGAACGTCGGCTCCCGGTCGATCTCGGTTTCCAACGCCGGCAACACGTCTCCGCGCTTGATCGTCGTCGACTCCTCGATGGTGGGCTTGATCCACAACCAACTTGTTCCCTTGCGAATCACGAGCACCGAATCGTTGTCCGTGCCATCGAACGACACGGAGTATCCGCTGCGCGCAGCGACACCCCACAAGGAGACAATCGAGAACACCGCGAGTGCGACCAACCCCGCCACGAGAGCAAGAGCCTTCTTGCGGGTGTTGGACTCCTCGGCCGGAGTCTCCGCCGCTCCGACACTCAGTACATCGAGGACTGCTGCCGTGATGTTGTCACGACCACCGCTCTCTTTCGCCTTGTTCACGAGTGTCTGAGCGACCTTCTTCGGGTCGGTCGTGTTGCGAAGAAGTGCGGTCACGTCTTCCACCGACACTTCGTCTACCAACCCATCGCTACACAAGAGGAACCGGTCTCCTGGCATCACAGGGAGTGTCCACGAGTCCACCACCACGTGTGCATCGATCCCGAGCGCACGGGTGACGATGTTGCGTCGTGGGTGCTGTCGTGCCTCGTCAGGGGTGAGCACTCCTTCGTGTACGAGCTCTTGTACGTAGGAGTGATCAACGGTGATTTGGCGAAGTTCGCCCTCACGAAGGAGGTAGGTGCGGGAGTCTCCGACGTTGGCGATCAAGACGTGGGGCACCGGATCATCGGGAACGAACGCTGCAACGGTGAGTGTGGTACCCATTCCGCGCTGCCCGGAGTTGGTGGTGGCTTCACGGTGAATGGCGGCGTTGATCTCGGCGACGAGGTCGACCAGTTCACCCACGTTCACAAAAGGAGTGGAGGATCGGTCGTGGAGCATGGTGACTGCGAGGCGACTCGCCACTTCACCAGCGTTGTGTCCACCCATCCCGTCGGCTACGGCGATCAGACGATCTGTAGCGACGAACGCGTCTTCGTTCTGCCGGCGCAAGTTGCCGGTGTCGGTAGCGACACCATGGCGGATGTTCACCATCAGGTCAGTGGCGCTCGACCACGAGCTGCACGGTGCCC
>CAZWKD010000108.1:0-2743 GCA_964633985.1 uncultured Acidimicrobium sp.
TCGGGTGAGTCGATGATGATTCACCTACGGATGAGTGGTCGCGTGTTGTTTGCGACGAAGGGGAGCGAACGTCCGCCGCACACGCACGTGGTATTGCATCTCGCACCCCTCGGTGATGAGGAGCCGTGCGAGTTGCGTTTCGTCGACCCCCGTACGTTCGGCGAAGTGCTCGTGTTCGATCCAGCGACTGCTTCCGAACAGGTCCCCGAGTTGGCGCGACTCGGCCCCGATCCGTTGGTGGACGATTTCACGCCGGACGTGCTGGCAAACCGGTTGCGTGGCAAGCGCGGCAACATGAAAGCCACCCTTCTGGATCAGTCGGTGGTGGCCGGCATCGGCAACATCTACGCGGACGAGATCCTCCACCGCGCTGGATTGCGCTGGTCCCGCGTGCCGGGCTCGTTGCGGCGCGTCACCATCGAGCGACTGCATAAATCGATCGTCGAGGTGCTTGCCGAGGCGGTCGAGGCTGGCGGCAGCACGCTGGATGACACGCAATATGTCGATGCATTCGGTGAAGAAGGTTGGTTCCAAACTCGTCACCGCGTCTATGGCCGTGGCGGCGAGCCATGTCTCACCTGCGGTCGCAGTCGAATTTCGCGCACCACGGTGGCGGGGCGCACCACGTGCTACTGCCGCGTGTGCCAAACCTGAGGGCTCGAGGGGGTGCCCTCGTCAACTACTCTCGCCGGTTGACGTGTTCCTCAAATCCCTGACCCTCAAAGGCTTCAAGTCCTTCGCCGATACGACGGTGATGGAACTCGAGCCCGGCGTGACCGTGGTGGTGGGGCCGAACGGCTCCGGCAAATCCAACGTGGTGGACGCCATTGCGTGGGTGCTCGGCGCCCAGGCGCCGTCGTCGGTGCGCAGTCAGAAAATGGACGACGTCATTTTCGCCGGTACGGCCAAGCGTCCGGCTCTGGGCAGGGCCGAGGTCATCCTCACCATCGACAACTCGAATGGCCTCTTGCCCATCGAGTTCAGCGAGGTCACCGTCAGCCGCACGCTCTTCCGCAGCGGAGAGAGCGAATACGCGATCAACGGCGCAGAGTGTCGTCTGCTCGACGTGCAGGAGTTGTTGAGTGACGCAGGTGTCGGTCGACAACAGCACGTCATCATCAGTCAGGGACAAATCGATGCGGTGTTGAATGCGCGACCCGAAGATCGTCGCGCGATCATCGAAGAAGCGGCAGGTGTGTTGAAGCACCGCAAGCGTCGCGAGAAGGCCCAGCGTCGACTCGAAGGAACGGAAGCAAACTTGCTGCGCGCACAGGACTTGTTGCGCGAAGTGCGACGCAACTTGAAACCGCTCGAACGCCAGGCTGACGCTGCTCGTAGGCACGGCTCACTCGTCGAAGAGATGCGAGCCCTGCAGACGCACCTGCTCGGCCGCGAACTGCAATCTTTCAAGTCGCGTCTCACCAGCCTCTCGGGCGATCGCCATGAAGGCGAAGAGTCAGAGCGCGCCATTCGCGCATCGCTTGCCGCGCTCGACTCCACCGTGATGGCCGCCGAGGCGCAGTTGTCTGCACGTGGTGACTCGGGCATCAACGACGAGTTGGTGCGTATCGAGCAGTTGCGCGGGCGCGCCAAGGGCCTGCTCGCTGTGCTCGCCGAGCGTCGTCGTTCGGTCGAGCGTGATCGCGGACAGTTGATGGACTCCGGTGTCGTGGCCACGCTCGAAGCAGATTCGGCGAGCTTGCGTGACGAACTCGCCAAAGTGGAAGAGCAAATCGCTTCGATTGCTCGAATCGGTGCCGACGGTGGGGCAGAGCAGATGGCCACGCTCGAAGAGGCGCGCCAGGCAACTGAGCGCATCGGTGCACTCAACGGCGAAGTGCGTGCGCTGAACGATGCCATCGATCGACTGCGCAACACGGTTGCCACCGACTCGCGCAACGAGGGGGAATTGGCTCAGCGCCTGGTCGATGCAGAAAGCGCACGGTCGGCCGCCGAGGCCACGCTCGATTCCGCGCTTGCATTGTTCGCCACCGCTCAGGCAGATGCCACGAATGCAGCGGCGAAGGCCGAGGCGCTGCAACTGGCGCTCGATGCCAACGCCGTGGGTGTCTCGGCAATTCGCGACGTGGACGGTGCACTCGGTTCCCTCGAGCAACTGATCGAAATCGACGCCGAACGTCGAGTGGCGGTGCAGGTGGCGCTCGGCGATTCGTTGTCTGCCGTGGTGGCCAAGAGCCGCGATGCCGCCCAGCGTGCATTGCAGGAGCTCCGCCAAGGCGGCAAAGCGGGAGCGGTGCTGGCGCTCAACTCCATCACCACCGTTCCTTCCACGCCGATCATCGCCAATGCCTCGAGCCTGCGCGCCCACGTGCGCGCGAAGGCCGGCGAGAACGAGGTGCAGGTCAATCGACTCCTCGACGTGTTGTTGTCCCGCGTGGTGTTCATCCAGTCGTGGGCCGACGCAGTGGATGCGGCACTCGCGCACCCAGATGTGGTGGTGGTGTCGGGTGAAGGCGATCGCTTCGCATCGAGCGGTCTGCGCGTAGGCGCGGCAGCCGTCACGGCAGCAGCTCTACAGGAAGCAGTCGTCCGTGCCGAGCGTGCACGTGACGCGCTCGCCAGGGCAGAAGTGGACGTGCAGCAAGCGCGTACCCGTTTGGCGCAGGCTCGCGACGCGGAGACTTCCGCGCGAGTGCTGGTCATGCGTCAGCGTGAGACGAGTGCTGCGAACAACGCCAGCCTGAGCAGTTCGTATGACCAACTTCGCTCAGTGCAGGCCGAG
>CAZWKD010000109.1:0-2694 GCA_964633985.1 uncultured Acidimicrobium sp.
TGCAGGTACAGATCATGCTCAGCCTCGCGGGCTGAGTTCGGTCAGGACGGTCCGGAGAACATCCCGCTGCGCTCGCCAGATCTTGTCGGCGCAGCTTCTTCTTCAAAACGAGCGATCTCTGCGCGACCGACCACGTGCCAGTGCACTTCGTCAGGTCCGTCGGCCAAACGAAGCGTGCGTTGCGAGGCATACAGCCGGGCCAACGGCGTCCATTGTGAGATTCCAGCGGCGCCATGCATCTGCATCGCTTCATCGATGATCTTGCACACTCGCTCAGGGACCATCGCCTTCACCGCCGACACCCACACACGCGCTTCGGCGTTGCCCATCGTGTCCATCGCCTTGGCTCCACGCAGCACCATCAGGCGCATGGCCTCGATCTCGATTCGCGCCTTGGCAATTACCTCAGGGTTTTTGCCAAGTCGCGCAATCGGCTTGCCGAAGGCTTCGCGCGACAATCCCCGTCGCACCATCAACTCGAGCGCCTTCTCCGCTGCTCCGATCGAACGCATGCAGTGATGAATGCGGCCAGGTCCAAGACGCACTTGGGAGATCTCGAAACCACGTCCTTCACCGAGCAACATGTTCGTCTCAGGTACGCGCACATCGGTGAATCGCAAGTGCATGTGACCATGCGGTGCGTCGTCTTCGCCGAATACTTCCATCGCGCCGAGGATCTGCACGCCAGGAGTGTCCATCGGCACGAGGATCTGCGAGTGGCGCTTGTGCGGCGGCCCATCGGGGCTCGTGAGCACCATCACGATCATGATCTTGCAGCGCGGATCGCCGGCACCGGAGATGTAGAACTTCTCGCCGTTGATCACCCACTCGGATCCATCTTTCACCGCGCGGCATGAGATGTTCTTTGCATCTGACGATGCGACATCGGGTTCCGACATCGCGTATGCGGAGCGAATCTCACCATTGAGGAGTGGCTTCAACCACGCTTCTTTCTGCTCTTTGGTGCCCACTCGCTCGAGCACTTCCATGTTGCCCGTGTCGGGAGCGCTGCAATTCAGACACTCGGATGCAATGGGGTTCTTGCCGAGCTCGGCAGCGATGTAGGCGTAGTCGAGGTTGGACAGCCCCTCTCCCGTCTCGGCATTCGGGAGGAAAAAGTTCCACAAGCCCTTCGCCTTGGCCTTCGACTTCAACGACTCCAACAACTCGAGTTGCTGCGGCGTGTACTGCCAGCGATCTGGACGACCCTCACCAAGGCGGAAGAACTCCTCGGTGTGTGGCTCGATCTCCTCGTTGATGAATGCGACCACGGCCTCGTACAACGGCTTGGCCTTCGCCGACATTGCAAGATTCATCGAATCGTCGGTGGTTACCCCTGAGTGCATTCCCGGCTTTGGCATGCGCCAACGGTACCCCGTGACGATTACTCGGCTCTGGTGAGGACCACCAGCGGGATTTCCCGCGTCGTTTTGTTCTGATACGACTCGTAGCCCCGGTACGCCTTCACCACATCGGGCCACCAACGAGCTCGCTCGTCGGCCGAAGCGGTCCTTGCGATCATCGTTTCTGCCGGACCACCTTTCACGGAAACCGTGACCCGGGGGTTGGCACACAGATTGAGGTACCAAGCGGGATGGAAGTCGTCTCCCCCGCGTGACGCAACGAGCACGATCGATCCACCCTCTTGCACAGGCGAAGTGAGAAGCACCGTGCGCTGCTCGCCCGACTTGCGCCCTGTCGTGGTCAGCTCGACCACAGGCATCGGCCCGACTTGCCAACCCGCCTTACCTCGCGAAACGAAGAGGATCACGCGGTGAACCGCATTCATTCCCTTTAGCAGTGCGTTGGCAGGCATGACCGCACCCTAGGTGATCAACGACCGCGAAATGGCTGAATGCCGTCTTCGGGGATGACACCAAGTAACCCGCGCTGGAAATCTTCGAACGCCTGCTGCAACTCAGCCTTCGTGTTCATCACGAACGGGCCGTACGCAGCAACCGGCTCACCAATTGGTTGACCGCCGAGCAACAGCACATCGAGTGCCTCCGTGTTGCCGCCGCGCAACGTGAGCGCATCACCGTCAACGAACACCGCCAGTTGACCGGTGCGCACCGAATGAGCCTCGATTCCCACCGAACCGCTACCGGCGAGCACGTATGCAAGCGCGTTGTAGTTGGCGTTCCACGGCAGAGTCATTTGTGCACCTGGCGCAAGCGTGACGTGTGCCATCACGATCGGCGTGTGCGTGGAGCCGGGGCCATGGTGCTCGCCGAGATCCCCTGCGATCAGTCGAATGAGTGCGCCGCCGTCTTCGGAGGACAGCAGCTTCACGTCTTCGCCTTCAAGATTTTGGTACGCGGGCGCGATCATCTTCGACTTGCTTGGCAAGTTCACCCACAACTGAATGCCATGAAAGAGACCACCGCGAATCACCAAATCTTCCGGCGGTGTCTCGATGTGCAGAATGCCGCGACCTGCAGTCATCCACTGCGTTGCACCGTTTTGAATGACACCACCGCCGCCATGGCTGTCCTGATGGAGGAAGGTGCCGTCGATCATGTAGGTCACGGTCTCGAATCCGCGGTGTGGGTGCCACGGTGTGCCCTTCGGCTCGTAGGGCGCGTAGTTGATCTCCCCCATCTGATCCATGTGAATGAATGGGTCAAGGTCAGCGAGACTCACGCCGTAGAAGGCACGGCGCACGGGGAATCCTTCACCTTCGTGGCCTTGCGG
>CAZWKD010000110.1:0-2687 GCA_964633985.1 uncultured Acidimicrobium sp.
ACGAACAGCGTGATCGTGGTGACGATGATGAACGACAGGGCTGTTCCTTCACCGAACGCCAGGTTGCGCAGGAGCATTCCCACGCTCACCGTGATGGCCCAAGTAATGAGAGCCGGAACCAGCGTGCCGCTCGGTTTCGTCAACGCAACCACCACCCACGACGAAGCGACTGCAATGAGGAACGGCGCAGCCGTCAACAAGAGACCGCTGATCGAGTTCGCCTCCGCGTGACTTCGTCGGCCGATGGCCACGAAGATGAGAACGGCGATGACGTCGATCAGTTTGGCGGTCACGCTTCGTCGTAGTACTCGCGGCCGAGATGGGTGATTTGCTCTTCACCCATCATCCAGCGCAGCGTGTTCTTCAACTTGGCCAACTGCACGAAGAGGTCGTGCTCAGGTGTCAACCCCGGTGCCACTTGCGGGCTCTTGTAATAGAACGACAGCCACTCTTGGATGCCGCCGAGGCCCGCCCGCTGGGCGAGGTCCATGAACAGCACGAGGTCGAGCGCCAACGGGGCGGCAAGGATGCTGTCGCGGCAGAGGAAGTCCACCTTGATCTGCATCGGATAACCGAGCCAACCGAAGATGTCGATGTTGTCCCAACCCTCTTTGTTGTCGCCACGGGGTGGGTAGTAGTTGATACGCACCTTGTGGAAGACGTTGCCGTAGAGGTCGGGGAACTTGTCCGGCTGCAAGATGTCCTCGAGCACACCGAGCTTCGACTCTTCCTTGGTCTTGAAGTTGTCCGGATCGTCCAGCACTTCGCCGTCACGGTTGCCCAAAATGTTGGTGGAGTACCAACCCGATAGTCCGAGCATGCGTGCACGCAACATCGGCGCGAGCACCGTCTTCATCAACGTCTGACCGGTCTTGAAGTCCTTGCCGCTGATCGCCACTTTGCGCTCCGTGGCCAACTGGCGCAACACGGGGGTGTCGACCGCGAGGTTCGGTGCACCGTTGGCGAAGGGAACACCTTCGAGGATTGCTGCGTAGGCGTACAACATGCTCGGCGCGATGGACGGATCATTTGCATCGATCGCCTTCTCGAAGGCCTCGAGGTTCATGTGCGCCGGACCGGTCTCGATGAAGATTTCCGTCGAGGCACACCAGATCATCACCAGACGGTCGACCTTCTTCTCATCGCGGAAGCGGTTGATGTCTTCGCGGATCGCTTGCAGCATCTGTCGCTTGTTGATCGTGCCCAACGTGTTTTCGGCATCGATCTTCTTCACGTACTGGCGGTCGAACGCCGCCTTCATCGGACGGATGTCGCGGAGCGTGTCGGCGATGCCCTCGATGTGCTTCGGACCCTCCAACACGCCGGCGCGTTGTGCAGCCACGTAGGCGTCATCCGGGAACGGATCCCAGGCGCCCCACACGATGTCTTCGAGGCGGGCGAGGGGAACGAAGTCCTTGATCAGGGGGTTGCGCCCGTCAGTGCGCTTGCCGAGACGAATCGTGTCCATCTGGGCAAGTGAGCCGATGGGAAGACCGAGGCCGCGCTTGGACAACTCGACACCCGCAATGAGGGTGGAGGCGACCGCGCCGAGACCGACGGTGAGCACCCCGAGCTTTCCTTCGGCGGGTGCAACTACTGGACGTTGAGAGGGCATGAACACTCCTGGAGATTGAGGCTCCCCAAGGCTACGCCCCGAACGTCCTCGTGATGCTCAAGGCCAATGCCGACATGTATTGGCGTGTCCCCTCGCGAGATATTCCCTGCACCCGATGGAGGTAGTCCCACACCGCGAAGGAGAGTGCAGTTTCCACACCGAGGAGCGCGGCCAAAGGATCGGGGAGCAGGCGCAACTCACGAGCGAACGTCGTGTGTGTCTGATGTTGCATCGCCGCCCGCAGTGCTTCATGTTCGACGTGCATCGCCAGTCGTGATGCACGATTCGGACTGGCGACGAAGGCGCGCAGTGTTGGTGCAAGTACTGCATGAATTGCATCACGATTGATGGCAATGGCGTTGCATCTCATCTCGAGTGGGTCTGTTGATTCGATGTTGACGAGTGCAGCCTGCGCCCGCGACGCCTGTGCAGTGAGTGCCGCTGAATACATCTGGTCGAGATCGTGGAAGTGGTGGAAGATCGTGCGCAGGCTGACCTCCGCGCTGACCGCGACCTCCGATGCTCCGGGATTGTGTTGGCCAGACTCGATGAGCCGAACCAGGGAAGTGGTGATCCGCTCGTGTGTTGCCCGAGATCGCACCGTTTGAGGCACCTCGGTTCGGCCCTTGTGGACCTCCATCGGTCAAGTATGTCCAATTGAGAGACATAAGTGGGTCATTTACTTTCGTCAGTCGGTGTGCAAGAACCTGACGTATTCACCGCATTAGGTGAGAGAAGTTCGACGAGTTTGGTCATCGTCGGTGCAATAACCCTGCACCTGAGCGGTTGAACATGAACAAACGTTTCATCGCCTGGAATTCCGTTTGGGTGGACGGGTTATCAGTGTGCGACGTCCATACGGTCACGGCATGTTGCGGCGAATCGCTGTGGTGACGAGTGTCCTGGCACTGATCGGTGCGGGAGTGGTATCAGCAGACTTTTCGGGAGCCGTGTTGCAGGATGGCACGACGGCCACCATGCGCCAGGCGGCGGCTTGGAAGTTGGCTCTGGGCGACCGCCACACATGTGTGATCACCTCGGCGAACGCGATCAAGTGCTGGGGCAACAACAC
>CAZWKD010000111.1:0-2687 GCA_964633985.1 uncultured Acidimicrobium sp.
TCTTCTCGTTCCGCGTCGTGCAGTCGCAGCGGGTCAGCACGTTCAGCTCGTTGAGGAGAGGACCGGCGTCGCGCACATAACGGCGCACCGCAGAATCCGTCCACCCCATTTGATATGTATGGAACCGCAGGTGCAGCGCCACGAGTTCGGTGATCGCTTCCACGTCTTCGGTCGAATACTTGAGTGCCTTCAGGCGGTTCTTCGACATCCGCGCTCCCACCACCTCGTGATGGTGGAACGACACACCCTTGCCCTCGTGATACGCGCGAGTCTTCGGTTTACCAATGTCGTGGAACAACGCAGCGAGTCGCGTGATGCGGAAGTCGAAGTCGTCAGACGCGTCGCGGCGCACGTTCTCCACCACGGCAAACGTGTGTGACAACACGTCCTTGTGGCGATGGATCGGGTCTTGCTCCAAGCGCATCGCTGGCAGTTCCGGGAAGAAGCGGTCAGCGAGACCCGTCTCCACGAGGAACCACAAACCCATGGTCGGGTGATCAAGCACGATCAGTCGGTCGAGTTCGTTACGGATCCGTTCTGCCGACACGATCTCGAGGCGATCCGCCATGTCCTTCACGGCTTGAACGAGTTCAGGTACGGGTTGCAACGAAAGCATGGCGATGAATCGCGCTGCCCGCATCATGCGGAGGGGGTCGTCGCTGAAGCTCACCGTCGGCGAAAGCGGCGTGCGCAATGTTTTGGACATCAGATCAGCCATACCACCAAAGGGATCGACGAGGGTCGGTGCGTCGGAGGTGATCTCGAGAGCCATGGCGTTCACCGTGAAGTCGCGCCGCGAGAGATCCTCTTCGATGTCATTGGAGTAGCGCACCTCTGGCTTACGAGAGTCAGGCGAATAGGCCTCCGCGCGATGCGTAGTGATCTCGTACGTGCGGTCGCCTTTCCGACACGCCACCGTTCCGAAGCGCTCCCCTGGTGCCCACACTGCGTCGGCCCACGGCGCGATGAGCGCGCGAATCTCGTCGGGGTGTGCGTCAGTAGTGAGATCGAAGTCCATCTCCGCACCTGCTCGATCGATCATCAAATCGCGCACCGTGCCCCCAACCAGGAACGCGCGCTTGCCCGCGCTGCGGAACAGGCGTGCCGGTTCGGCAACCTCGGCGATGATCGGCGCGAACCGTTGCGGAATCACGGAATTCAGGTTAGGGCTGGTCATCGCAGTCGGTCGTGGATGAACGACGACTACCGTCTTTCAGTGTCGATTCGTAGTGCAATGCGGCCCCTCGCGCGTCTGATCGCGATAGCGCTCGTCGCCCTCACGCTGCCCAGCACCCATGCCCTCGCCACCGTCGCCGAGGAAAAAATCGATGTTCGTCTCGTAGCCCAGAACTTCAATGTGGCCACCAATCGTCAATTGCGATTCGTGCTCGGCATCACCGACGAACAGGCGAGGGAGGCTCTGGCCACGGATCCCTCGGCGCGCGTCAACATCGCCATGGGTGGGGCGCTCTCTGCTCGCAGTCAGGTACTTGAAATCGCAGAAGGGGGTGCCGGCTTTGACCGTGTCGCTGAAACGAGTCTTCGTATCCGCCAACTCGATCGCAACGAGTCGGGTGATTTCGTCGTCCAGTCATCGCTGATTGGAAACTTCCGACGCCTCACCAGCGGTGTGCACCCGGTCACCGTCGAGTTGTTGCGCGACGACGTCGTGGTCGGCAGCGTCACCTCGTTCGTCAATCTCTTCTCGGAGCCAGAAGAGTTCACACGGCTACCGGTGAGCATGGTGATGTCGATCGATGCGCCCAACTCGTTCACTCCACAAGGCGCAATCCAACTTGGCGACCAAACTCGTGGCCAGTTGGAAACGCTCGCTGGACTGGTCGAGCTCGGGCCAGCGCCACTGAGTGTGCAGATTGCTCCACACGTCCTTGAGGCGCTGGCGCGTTCCACCGACCCCGCCGACGTTGCATTGCGAGATCGCTTCATCGCAGCACTGCCACGGCACGAAAACCTGCCCACCACCTTCGTTCCATTCGATCCGTCCAGCGCATCGCGATCGTCACTCGTTGATGCATTCACCGAGCAACTGCAGTTCGGCGAAGTTGCGATCGATCGATACAACGGTGACGCCCCCCTCGACCGCACGGTGTGGTTCTCCCGAGTACCGGTTGATCGTGATGGCGTCACACTCACCCGCCAATTGGGTTTCCAGGCGATCGTGCTTGCTCCACAAGCGGCAAGTCGGGTGGGATCGCTCGACAACTACGCAAAGCCCTATCGGGTTGACGGATCGAGTGGCGGGTCGAGCATGGTGTTGCGCTCGGTCGATCCACTGCACGGTCGTTTACTGGCCATGCAAACTGGCGATCAGTTGATTACCGCCTTCACCATCGCTGCAGATCTCCTCGTCGAACGACAGGAAATCCTCGACAGCGGTGGTGACCCGACCACGCGCCACGCCGTACTTGCTACGAACTCGGGAAATCCTCCGCTCGCGGGAATCTCCGCACCACTGCTCGTGGCACTTTCACGCGCGCCACAACTCCGCTTGCAGGGTTTGGCCAGTGCGCCTGTGGCACTGACGGGAACATCGGTGGTCAATCTTCCGCGCGCGGATCGCGTATCGCTCCTCGATCGTCGCGAGCCCCTCCGCGCACTGATCGACGAGATTGCTTCAACTTCATCGATGCTCACCGCCGATGCGCCGCAGCATGAAACGTGGCGTA
>CAZWKD010000112.1:0-2559 GCA_964633985.1 uncultured Acidimicrobium sp.
TCGACAAGTTGTTCTCGATGCTCTTCCCGGGCGGCGCCGGCAAGTTGATGCTCACCGCACCGCACGACCTGTTGAACACGGGCATCGAGGTGGAGGCAAAGCCGAGCGGCAAGAACATCAAGAAGTTGTCGCTGCTCTCGGGTGGCGAGCGCTCACTCACCGCACTCGCATTCCTCTTCGCGGTCTTCCGTTCGCGCCCGTCTCCGTTCTATGTGATGGACGAAGTCGAAGCGGCCCTCGACGACGTGAACCTGTTGCGTTTCTTGAGCCTCGTGAGCGAGTTCCGCAAGGACGCACAGCTCTTGATCGTCAGCCACCAGAAGCGCACGATGGAAGCCGGCGACTGCCTTCTCGGCGTCACGATGCAGCCAGGTGGTTCGTCGAAGGTGGTCGTCGAGCGCGCCAGCCGCGCCTCTGCCTAGCGTGTAGGCGTCATGTCGCAGAACTCGCTGCAGATTCTCTTCCTTGCGCTCGCCGTGGTCGGCCTCGTGTTCGGCTTCGGTGTCGTGTTCATCTCGCGACGACGCGCTCAGTCTGCGCGCCCCGCAGTGACACCGCCTCCCGTCGTTGAGACACCAACCATGGTGGAGGAGCGCGCTGTGGCTGCGCCCGTAGTCGAGACGCCCACCACCGAGCCACCTGCCGTTACCGAGCAACGCAGTGTTCGCGATCGCTTGGCCAAAGCCCGCGCCAATTTCTCGGGGGCCATGACTTCGGTCCTCTCACGTGGCTCCATCGAGCAGGCGGCGTGGGACGACATGGAGGAAGCACTGCTTCTCGCTGATGTCGGTGTGCATGTGTCGCGCGGCCTCCTCGATGAGTTGAAGGCCAAAGTGGCGGCCAAGGAGATCGAGCGGTCGGCCGACCTGGTGTCTGCACTACGCGAGCTCATGAGCGCACGTCTTGCGGGCACGGATCGATCGTTGCACTTCGACTCGACGCTCGATGCGCCGAACGTCTGGTTGATGGTGGGCGTGAACGGCGCCGGCAAGACGACCTCGCTCGGCAAGATCTCCGCGCAGCAGAGCGCGGCCGGCCGGTCGGTGTTGATGGCAGCGGGCGACACGTTCCGTGCCGCAGCAGGGGAGCAACTCGCGATGTGGGCCGAGCGTTCGGGTGCCGACATCGTTCGCGGTAGCGAAGGCGGCGATCCGTCGTCGGTCATCTTTGATGCGGTGCAGCGCGCCGAGTCGCGCAAGATCGATCTCGTGCTGGCAGACACCGCCGGTCGTTTGCAGAGCAACGTCAACCTGATGGAGGAGTTGCGCAAGGTTCGTCGCGTTGCGGAAAAGGGCGCAGGCAAGGTGACCGAGGTACTCCTCGTGATCGACGCGACGACGGGCCAGAACGGTTTGTCGCAGGCCAAGCAGTTCGCTGAAGCCACGCAGGTGACCGGTGTGGTGCTCACCAAGATGGATGGATCGGCCAAGGGCGGCATCGTGTTCGCGATTGAAACCGAACTCGGCATTCCGGTGAAGTTGGTGGGCCTCGGCGAAACGATCGACGACCTCGTCGCATTCGATCCCGAAGAGTTCGTCGCCGCGCTCTTCGACTGAGCGTGATTTCCGCTCGCTAGTAGCCTGCCCGTCACCATGTTCGACACACTCGGCGATCGTCTCGGCGGAGTCTTCAAGCGGATCCGCAGCAAGGGTCGGCTCACCGAGAAGGACGTCGACGAGATGCTTGCGGAGATCCGCACCGCGTTGCTCGAGGCCGACGTCAACGTCCGTGTGGCGCGCGCATTCGTCGATCGAGTCCGTGTGCGTGCGATTGGTGCACAGGTGTCACAGGCACTCGATCCCGGCCAGCAGGTGGTCAAGATCGTCAATGAAGAACTGGTCGCAATCCTTGGTGGCGAGTCGTTCAAGATCACCTATGCGTCACAGCCGCCCACCGTCGTGTTGATGGCGGGTTTGCAAGGCTCGGGTAAGACGACGAGTGCAGCGAAGTTGGCCAATTGGTTCAAGTCGCAGGGACGCAACCCGATGCTCGTCGGTGCCGACTTACAGCGCCCCGCCGCCGTCGAGCAGTTGCGAGTGCTCGGCGCGCAAATCGGCGTACCGGTGTTCTCCGAAGCGAGCGATCCCGTGTCGGTGGCGCGCAATGGTCTCGCCGAGGCGCGCAGGCTCGGTCGTGACGTGCTCATCGTCGACACCGCGGGGCGCCTCGCGATCGACGAAGCGATGATGCGCGAAGTCGCCGAGATCTCGAACGTCGTGTCGCCGCACTTCACGTTCCTCGTCGTCGATGCGATGACCGGTCAAGACGCCGTCACGGTGGCCAAGTCGTTCGACGAGACCTTGTCGATCTCAGCAGTGATCCTCTCCAAACTCGACGGTGATGCTCGCGGTGGTGCAGCGCTGTCGGTGAAGGAAGTGATCGGCAAGCCGGTCGCATTCGCTGCCACCGGCGAAAAGATCGACGCCTTCGAACAATTCCACCCTGATCGCATGGCCAGCCGCATTCTCGGTATGGGCGACGTGCTCACCTTGATTGAGCAAGCCGAGAAGGTCTTCGAGAAGGATCAAGCCGAAGCCGCGGCCGCGAAGTTGATGGAGG
>CAZWKD010000113.1:0-2482 GCA_964633985.1 uncultured Acidimicrobium sp.
GGATTCATTTGTCGCGACGTACTCGCTTCGATCGCCGTCCTCGGCGCAGAACCACTCTTCTATGACGTGAATGAGATGCTCCGACCGAGTTCACTCGACCATGTGCCGCCCGCCAAGGCGATCATTGCAGTCGACTACTTCGGGTTCGCCCAGGATCTTGCCCCATTTCGCGCCTACTGCTCGCGCACGAATGCCCGACTGATCGAAGACAACGCACACGGGCTGTTCAGCCGAGATGAGCGAGGTGATTTGCTCGGGCTCCGCGGTGATTTCGGCACCTTGAGCCTGCGCAAGACGTTCCACGTCTCTTCTGGTGCGGCGCTACTTGCCACCCAAGGCACAGGGATTTCGATGCCATGCGTCGAACGTGCAGAAGGTTCGCATGCACTGCGGTTCGCACTGTCCCGCTTCGAACGCCGCACCGGCATCCCCGTTTTTGCCGCAATGCGCGCAACCATCCGAACGGTGCGCCAGTTGCTCGGCAAACCGGCAATCGACTCTGGCTCGACGGACGATGAGACCCAACTACCTGCCGCAATTGCCATCGGGTGTCGGTCGCTCGCTCGTCTGAATGAGCAGAACGTCGATGCCGAACGCACGCGACGCCGCGCTTTGTTCGCTCGTGTCGCGGCCGATCTTCGTGACACTCCCCATGTTCGCCTGCTGCACGACCTTCTGGATGAGTTCACGGTTCCCTACGGAGTGCCATTTCGCTACGACGGCCCGGGCACGCCACCACTGCGAGCAATCGAACGACGACATCATGTCGTCGTGATGCAGTGGCCCGCTCTTCCGACTGCGATTGCCGACAGTGCGCCCGTCCACTACCGCAACGTCTGGCTGGTGAACTTCCTATGACGGCGACCACGTGGGAACTGATCGAGTCGCCGTCGCGGTGGAACGACTTGATGAGCCAGCTCCGAGACGCGCCCGCGTTCCAATGCTGGGGTTGGGGTGAATTTCAGCGGCGCGGTGGCTGGAAGCCCCTTCGGCTTGCCCGCCTCGACGGCAACCATGTCTCACTCGCCCAAGTTTTGTGTCGACGGATGCCAGGAGGAATCGAGTTTGCCTGGGTGCCCGGCGGACCTGTCTCATCACGAGGTGCCGGACTAGCCGACGACATGCGCACGTTGCACGATGCCGTCGAAGCAGTCGTGGGTCGGTGCTATCTGCGCTGCAACGTGATGACTCCGGCGATCAAGACCGACTTCTTCACCACCAACTCGTTCATGGTTCGCGCCCGTCGCCCCGTGAACAGTCGATACTCGGTGTTCTTGCAGACCAGCGATGACGAAGAGTCGTGGCTGACAGCGATGAGCAAGAAGCACCGTTACTACGTACGACTCGCGCTACGCCACGGCCTCACCTGGACGATCAACAACGACGACCAGAATCTCGACGATCTGGGCGGTCTGCTGAAGCAGATGGTCAACGAAAAGAATATCTCCATTCCCGTGTATTCGGGCGAGCAACTTCGTCAGATGCGTCACGAACTGGGCGAGGGAGTGCTCACGATCATCGGCCGACTCAACGACCAACCGGTGACCGGTGCTCTCGTCGTCATCCACGGCGACCGAGCCCACTACCTCGCAGCCGCCACGACCGAGCGCGGTCGAGAGATGAGCGCTGCGTATGGAATGTTGTTCGAATTGCGAAAGAGCCTGCGTGAACGAGGTGTGAAGCTTTTCGATCTCGGTGGAATAGCTCCGCATGACAAAGCGGCATCGGGCGTGGACCACTTCAAACTCGGGTTCGGTGGCGAAACTGTCGAGTATCTCGGCGAATGGGATGCCGGCTCAAGATTCTCGCGGGCACTCGGTAACTCGGCGGTGACGAGAATGATTCGCAGCGCATCTGCCAGCGGTTCAGAGATACGAGGTAACCAACGAGCCGAGTGGTCGGAATGGTTTGGTACGTCCGACGAATGGGACCAGCAACTCCGACAACTGCCCGGCTGGTCGGTGTATCAGAGCTATCGCTGGGGTGAGCACCGCAAGCGTTTTGGTTGGACACCGATTCGCTTGGTCGCAAAGCGCAATGGCCGCGTCGTGGCGATGATCCAGGTGCAGACTCGCCGTTATCTGTCCGTTATCGGTCTTGCGTGGAGCCCAGGTGGACCTGCCGGTGACGTTTCGGTGTGTGGAACGCCGATGAGGGACGCCATCGCCATGGCATCGGGAGCGCGATACCTCGTCTATCGCCTCAATGTGATGCGCTCGTACGGCGACGACGAGGCAGCGACGATGGCCAAACATGGTTGGACCAACAGCCAAGAGACGATCTTGAGCGGACTCAGTCTGCTCTACGACCTCACCGGTACCGACGAGTCGCGCGAGGAACTGTTGACCAAGAATTGGCGACACAATCTCCGCCGCAGCTTCAAGCGCGACATCACGGCCTATCACTGGACCAAGCCGGTTCCGTCCGAGATGAAAGTGGTGTACGACCAGATGCACTCGTACAAAGGCATCGAACATCTGGC
>CAZWKD010000114.1:0-2432 GCA_964633985.1 uncultured Acidimicrobium sp.
ATGCGATAGACGAGGAAGAGCACGATCACGAAATGGAACACGATGATCGACCAGATGAATCCATCACTGCCAAGCGCATCCATGAACAGGGCTGCGATGATCGGACCGATCATCGCGCCGAACCCGTACAAGGTGACAAGTTTGGACGCGACTGCATTCAGATGTTCCTCTGAGATCCAGTCATTGGTGTACGAGCCGGCCACGGCATAAAGCGGGGCGCTGAAACCGCCCATGGCGAGCACGGCGATCATCGTCCACCAACTGGTGACGGACTGGGCGAAGAGCAGCGCTGCAGAACCCATGGTGCCGAGGCATGCCACGACGCCGATCACGCGACGATCGATCTGATCGGAAGCCGCAGAAATGGGCCAGCTCATCACCATGCCGCCAATCTGGATTGCAGCGAGGAACACGCCGACTCGACCGATGCTCAACCCTTCACGCGTCGCGTAGATGGCGGCAAGGCCGAGCATTCCGCCGTGGGCCAAACCGACGAGCAACATCGTGCCCATTCCCGTGGGGACGGTGCGAGCCAGTTCCTTCATCGACATCGGCGAGATCTTCTCTGCCTGCGGAGTAGTGGCCTGCTCTGACATTGCGACGGGAATGACCGCGAGTGACATGATGACGGCCGAGATCGCGAAGCCCGTGATCGACTGCGCATCGAAACTGAACACGAGCAGTTGGCCGATGCCGTACAGACCGACGACAAGGCCCGAATACACGGCGAGTAGACGGCCACGGAAAGTGTTGGAAGCGAGGCCGTGCAACCACGACTCCGCCACCACATAGATGCCGGCAAAGCAAAAGCCGGTGATCAGTCGCGTCACGATCCACAGCACCGGCTGATCGGACAGGCCGGCGAGGATGATGGCCGATGAGGTGAGCGCCGCGAGTGCTGCATACGCGCGGATGTGACCTACTTGCTCAAGCGCGCGCAACGTGTACCACGACCCGAGAAGGAAGCCCGCGTAGTACGAGGTCCCGAGAGAACCACTCACGAGGGTGGGCAAGTCCTCGAGCTCGGCCCGCACTCCGAGGAGTGTGCTGAAGATGCCACCTGACAGCATCACGAAACTCAGGCCCGCAAACAAGCCCCATGTCGAGAGCATGATCGAGCGGCGCAACGGTGTGAGCGGCTTGAACAGAGGCACCGAAGTAGTCAAGCAGGTTCGCCGAAGCGAACGAGGTCACCGTGAAGTTTTGTCGCCGAGAAGTTCGTCAACGGGTCGAAGGAGTCTTCGAGCAAAGATTGCTGCTGCCATCGTCGCCACTGCAGCGGCGATGAACGGAGCGCGAACGTCGAACAAACGCGCGAGCACGCCTCCGAACAGGGCGCCAAAGGGCACGACGCCCCACGAGATCATGCGAAAAGCAGCGTTCATTCGCCCGAGCAGCCGATCAGGGGTGAATTGTTGACGCAATGTCGAGTTGACGGCGATCCACAAGCCGGTGCCGAACCCAAGAACGACGCTCATGCTCACGGCGAACACGGGATGAAGGGCGAGTGCCAAGCCAACGGTGGCCACACCCCACAACCACATGGACATGGAGATGGTGCGTGTGAACCCAAACCGACGTGTCGTGCCATCGACGAAGAACCGACTGATCACCGTGCCGATAGCTGCTCCCACGGATAGCGCGGTGAATACGATCTCACCGCTGTCCAGCAAGTCCTCGACGTAGAGAACGAAGAGGGATGCGGCTGCAAAGTAAAAGAAGTTGATGACGGCCACGATCTCCGTGAGTCGTCG
Organism: uncultured Acidimicrobium sp.; assembly: GCA_964633985.1. GTDB lineage: Bacteria > Actinomycetota > Acidimicrobiia > Acidimicrobiales > Ilumatobacteraceae > UBA3006. The sequence goes on from CAZWKD010000114.1 coordinate 1,755, forward strand.
CAATGCTTTCGAGTCGCGCATGAAGCGCAACCCCTCCAAGATGTCGTCACGAAATCTTGACGGCGACCGTTCAGCAGTAGGGCTATGGGGAACGAGAGAGACGAGCAGTGCAGCAATGCCAAACGTGGCAGCGTTGGCAACGAATGGCAACGATCGCGCCGTAGTGAAGAGTGCGACGCCGGCTGGTGGACCGATGAATTGAGTGGAAACGATCTGGGCGGTGGAGAACCGCGCATTTGCGGTCAGCAGATGTCTCTCCTCAACGAGTGACGGAAGGATTGCTTGCGCAGCGTTGACGTGGAGTGTCTCGAATACACCGAGAGCAAAGGCGGCCACGAAAAGCATCCAGATGTTCACCACCCCAGCGATGATCGCGATGCCGAGTAAGGCAACGATGATCATTCGTGCGCAGGTTGCGCCAATCATCAGGCGTCGGCGATTCATCCTGTCGGCAATGGCACCAGTGGGCAGTGAAAAAAGCAGCCACGGAAGTCGCGTAGAAATGGTGACGCCTGCGATGAGCACGGGATCCTTGGTCAGGAGTGCAGCGAGAAGTGGAAACGCAGTCAGGAACATGCCGTCGCCACTGCTGGAAACGAGGATCGACAGCCAAACGTGTCGGAAGTTGCTGCCTAGTGATCGGGGGTCTGAATCCGATCGTCGAGCGAGAGGCACTTT
>CAZWKD010000115.1:0-2409 GCA_964633985.1 uncultured Acidimicrobium sp.
CCAACCACCGACGTCGCACGTCGCGTTGGATGTTCCACCAAACGGAAGGTGAACTCGGTGATCACCAGTGCGAGGACTGAAGCAACTGCCAGAACCACTGGTCGATCACCCAAGGCCGCACCGGCAAACACCACGAACGGCCAGTGCCATAGGTACCAGCCATACGAGCGATCCCCCAACCACACCAATGGCTTGAGAGAGAGTGCCCAATGCGTGATCGGCGAACGCGATCCAACCACAATCATCGTCGCAGTTCCCAACACGGGAGCAAGGGTCACCCACCCTGGGTGAATAGTCGAGTCGTCAACCAAAAACAGCGATAGGGCCAAGGCGATGGCACCGCTTGCACCCAATGCAGTTGCAGTTACCTTGTCGATTCGTAGCGAGGAAAAAGCCGTTGCCGCAAGCACGCCAATGCAGAGCTCCCAAGCGCGCGTCGGGAGCGAGAAAAATGCCATCGATGCAGTCGCTTCGGATGCCGATGCATCCAGAGCAAGAACGAATGACACCATGGCCAGGAACGATGTGACACAAATGAATGCACCACGCCACCGTGCTCCTCGCTCGGGAGTCCTTCGAAAAAGCCAGACGGCAAGTATCAATACGATCGGTAGCACTACATAGAACTGCTCTTCCACCGAGAGGCTCCACATGTGCCGAAACGGGTTACCGACGAGGTTCTGGTATGAGTCACTGAGTTGCAACTGATAATTCGACGCGAAGAAAGCAGACCAACGAGAGGTCGAGAACGCCTGTTGTTGATCACCGAACGGCGACAGGAACACCATCGTGAGCAAGATGGTGACGACCGTCACCAAAGTGAACATCGGCAGAATGCGTCGAATACGCCGCACATAGAAGTCCCGCAATGAAACTTTCCCTGTGAGGTCGAGTTCTCTGAGCATCACGGTGGTGACGATGAATCCCGAAATGACGAAGAAAATGTCGACCCCGAGAAAGCCTCCCGGTACTGGCAGGTTGGCGTGGTACAGCACGACGGCAAGGACGGCGAATCCCCGCAGGCCTTGAATGTCGGTCCTGAACGCCTGGTTGCCCGCCAAGAGCCTCACGCTATACCTAGCCCTAATCGTCGGAGGCGTTCACCATGTGGTTGGCCGCGTTCGTCATGTAGTCGCGCAGGCGTTGGCGCACCGACTCGTCACTCCCCCGCGCAGCACAGGTCGCATCGATTGCTGCGTTCATGTGCTGGAGCCAATGATCTCGTTCGCGCTGCCCAATAACGAACGGAAAGTGGCGCTGACGAAGTCGAGGGTGTCCCCGCTCGTCGCTGTACGTGGTGGGTCCTCCCCAATACTGGATGAGGAAAAGCCGCAAGCGCTCACGTGCACCCGTCAAATCATCCTGCTCCGGATACAACACGATGAGCACCTCATCACCCGCGACACCGTCATAGAAGTGGTCGACCAGATCTACGAAGAACTGTTCTCCGACCTCGTCGTACATGGTCAACCGATTGTCTCTAGACGTCGAGGAATCGCGATGCGGCGATCGCCGAACCTACGGCACCCACGATTGCGCCGAGCACGAGCATCGACAGCATCACACTGCTCAAGAAGCTGGAGGGAACGATCAGCGAAGAGATTCCCGTTCCCGGCTTGAAGCCCGCGACGCCGTTCGTCCATGCAGAGTTGAGCACCCACAATCCACCGCAGGCCGCCAAGGCGCCGAGCAGTCCTTGCAGCAAACCTTCCAACATGAACGGGATGCGAATGAACCAGTTCGTCGCGCCCACCAACTTCATCACCTCAATCTCTCGCCGTCGGGCGAACATCGCCGTACGAATGGTGTTCCAAATCAATCCGACGGCCACGATCAAGAGCACGATCGACATCACGAGCGTGACCACTCGAATGAACTGCGACAAGGTCGAGATCACCTGAAACTCGTCTTCAGCCAGAGCGACATCCTCTACGCCTGGTAGCGATCGAAACTGTTCACTCAACGACCGCACCAGGGCAGGGTCCTCCGTCAGTGGGACCACCTTGAACTGCGACGGAATGTTTTCTGGTGTGAGCAGACTCAAGGTCACTGGGTCACCAATGAAGATGCGCTTGGCCTCTTCGTAGGTCTGCGTCTTGTCCAAGTACTGCAACTTCTCCACGTCGACGATCGTGTCGGCCTGACGGATGGATGAGTCGATGAAGGCAATCTGATCAGGCGATGCATCGCTACGCACGAAGACGATCATCTCCACGTCACCACGCCATTGCACGAGCAAGTTCTCGAACGCACGCTGGATGAGCAAGGTGGTGCCCACGAGCAACAAGGCGATGGCAGACGTGAGTACTGCAGCTGCAGTCAACGTCAGGTTGCGGCGAAAACTGGCCCAGGTCTCGCGGAGTGCGTAGGTGATGCGAGCGATCATTCGTATACCCCGCGCTCTTGGTC
>CAZWKD010000116.1:0-1517 GCA_964633985.1 uncultured Acidimicrobium sp.
CTGGAATTCGGCGGATTTGCAAATACTGCATATTACTGTGATTGCCTTACGGCGTTACATTGAGACAAGCTCTGCTTTGCGAATGGCAGCAAGATGTGTGGCGATTGGCTGTACTTGCTTACAAAGCTTCTCAAAAATTATTGTTCCTCCCTCGAAGGCCAGGGCGCCGCTAGGTAGGGGAGATCCTTAAGACATAATGAAGGGGTTCTATGGGCCACAGACTGTGAGCCACGCCAAACGACCATCTGGGCCGAGCATCGGTTCAGTCGCGAGATCACCGAAGCGCGTCACCACAACTATTCCGTACCGTACTTATACTCAGCTTGAAATCAGGAGCACTGCAGAAGGGCGCTCAATCAGCAACCTCTGTGCATTTTTGATTCAGGTTGGCCTGGACTCTCAGCCTGGTTCAGCCGCACCTTAACTACTCCAGTTCGTACTTTTGCCTAGGATGATACGCCCATGCTATCTGCGACTGAAAACCTAGAGACCCCACCTTATCAATACTTATGGCCTAATTGTGTCATGCGTCAGTAGCTCTTGATGGTCTAGATTGGTTGTGGAGCTAATCGTGTCATGTAAACAAATTACCTTCGACAATAGTGCCGAAGTATATGGCAGTATAATAGTCCGGACGGTAGATAATGGGCCGCCCATTCGCATGGTCTCAGCATTGTATGCGGTTAAGATTCTCGCTAAATTTAGTGGCTGCGCATTAGCGTGAACGCCCCGAAGCAAATATGCATCAATATCTGGTGAAGTTGATCCAGATTTTGGGATTCGATTGATTAAAGCTTGTCTTCGCTCTGCTGGTGTATTTCTGCCTTAAAAGTGAATCTATGCTCGATAACTTCTCCGTATCTACTGAGAAGCGCTGCTTCTTTGAATCGTCGTGTCGAGCCAGGACTTGACGGTTAATTTAAAATTAATAATCTCTTGATTCTGGTTGGTCGTTAGAATCCCAATGACTTGGTAGTGCCTCACGCAATCTTGTTGCAATGTAGGCTGAAATACTCATTCCAGAATGTTGGCTCAATAATCTGAGGCGATCGTGAATTATTGCTGGAATATAAATAGAAATTCTTGTGGTCTTGAGCTCATGTGGATCTTTTGGTGAGTCTTGGCTAGGCATTCAGGTTTCTCCTTTTGCAAATACGCTACGACTCAGTCAGTAATTGTGTTAACGATGACCGACATCGTTTACCAAATATTAAGAGCTGCAGCTATGTGCTGCACACTGCAGCAGTGTAGCTTTCTGTGAATCACTGCATGCTTTTTCTGTCAGTGCTTTTAGATGGTGGCCACTGCCTCCATAGTCCACCAAGTTCAACATTTGCAACTCTTAAGCCTTAATGCACCTTTTGTTTGGATAAGATTATCTTCTTTTCTTTGTGCATACTATGTTAATCTTTCTGGGTTTTGGGTATTTGCAATGAGAGAAAGCTAATGCTGGATATCATTTTGTATTAAGCCAATGGTTGTGATTCTTGTTTTCTCCTCTTCCGTAGATAAAGCCC
>CAZWKD010000116.1:1599-2406 GCA_964633985.1 uncultured Acidimicrobium sp.
ACCGCATGACGAAATAGATTGTCCGCTCTTTCGCGCGGTGTTTCAGGTTTTTGATCGATATTCGCTGATTGACCGATGCCTAAAAGTTGTTCGTCTTCTGATTTGTATTGCCTTATCAGTATTAGGGAGATAGATATTTGCCATGCATTAATAAGCGACGCTAAACACATTGCCTTTCTCGTGCTGTCGACTGGCCGAGTCTTTGCACAAAATATCAGGGAGACCCATTGAGGTGGCGATCCAGTAGGTCTGTGATTAGTTCATCTAAAGAATGTCCGCTGCGTCTTGCCATCTCTTCCAATCGACTGAGCAAGTCTTCATCAAGATCAAGGCTTATGTGCCTGGGAAGCTTTGCGGAATCTAGGTAGAATTTCGCGTTATCGTCACTATCCCTGTCAGGATGCTTTTCCCGCTCATCTGCTGCCACCATGTTCCGTTTCTTGCACTGTTTCTCTAATGATAGTCCATCTCAGGATGCAGGATGTCAAGTTTACATTGCTTCGTATATGCGACCGGAAAACGGATTGCAGCACTACAACTCAGCTTTCTAGAGGGGGCAAGCTGGAGATCTGTCATTCAGCTGATTTTGATTCGCATTTCTTATTGATTGTTCGGTTTTGTGTGGCTGTTCGCGCTTTACTTGTGCGGAAATGCCGAGGCAAGCCTGTTGATCGCTGCCGGCCTGCTTGACAAGTGCCAAAAAACGATAAGACATTCTGGTACTGATGATTGTTTGACTCTATCATTATATCAAGCATTTCAATAGTGTTGTTATCTATCTGACTAGCATTGCGTGCGCTGTCAGTG
>CAZWKD010000117.1:0-2359 GCA_964633985.1 uncultured Acidimicrobium sp.
CTGTTCTCCGCAGCGTGGTCTGCCCCGGTCATCGACTATCACGCGCTCGCGCCCGAGATCGTCCTCGCCGCAGGCCTCACGGTGGTGCTCCTCGCGGATCTGTTCCTCGACGATTCACGGAAGTGGATCCTCTCGTCGTTGGCGGGGTTCACGTTGCTCGGTGCAGTGCTACCGATCATCACCCTCGCCGTTCACGATGCACCGAGTCGTGTGTTGTTCGACGGGCGTTACGTGGTGGACGATTTCTCGCTGGTGATGAAGGGCGTGTTCCTGATCGCCGGGTACGTGGTGGTGTTGCTTTCCGCGCAGCACATCGAAGAAGGTGAGTATTGGAAGGGGGAGTATTGGTTCCTCCTTCTCACCAGCATCTTCGGCATGGTGATGATGGCTTCATCGAGGGACTTGATCTCGATCTTCGTGGCTCTCGAATTCCTCTCGATTCCGGCGTACATGTTGGCTGCCTGGCGCAAGCGGGATACCAAGAGCAACGAGGCCGGAGTGAAGTACTTCTTGCTCGGCGTGTTCGCGTCTGCAGTGATGTTGTACGGCATGTCGCTCGTGTACGGCGTGACGAATTCGACGTTGCTCACGGAGATCGCTTCGCGGGTCGACATCGCCGGCGACTTCGCCGCGGCGCACGTGCTCGGAGTGGTGTTCATCAGCATCGGTTTTGCGTTCAAGGTGTCGGCAGTTCCTTTCCACACGTGGGCGCCCGACACCTACGAGGGTGCTCCCACGCCCGTCACTGCGTTCTTGTCAGTCGCATCCAAGGCTGCTGGGTTCGTCGCGTTGGTCACCGTGTTGTTCGTGGCCTTCCCCAATGCAAGCGATGTGTGGCAGCCCTTGATGTGGGTGCTCGCAGCTCTCACGATGACCGTCGGCAACGTGCTGGCTCTGCGACAGACGAACATCGTGCGCATGATCGCGTATTCATCGATCAGCCAGGGTGGTTTCGTGCTCATGCCTTTGGCAGTTGCGGGCATGGCAGGTAGCGGTGACGATGCACTGCGCGCCGTGGTGTTGTACATGATCGTCTATGCCGCAACGAACCTCGGCATGTTCGGCGTGATCATGGCCGTATCGCGCAAGACGCGCAGCGGCGAAATCTCGAGCTGGGCCGGCTTGTTCTCCTATGCGCCAGGACTCGGTGTGATGGCCACGATCTTCCTCGCATCGCTCGCGGGTATTCCACCACTCGGTGGATGGATCGCGAAGTTTGCAGCCTTCCAGGCCGTGCTCTCCAGTGGGTCTGGCTGGGGCTATGCGATCGCGATCGTTGGCGCAGTCAACTCCGTGATCGCATTCGGCTACTACGGCAACGTGATGCGCGAGATCTGGATGCGCCCGACGCCCGCAGACTCGTCGCGAATCAACTATCCCGCTTCGATCGGCCTTGCCCTGACGATTTCGGTGGTGGCCACGCTGGTCTTTGGTGTGTTGCCGGGCGTCGGACTGCGTTTCGCCGACATGGCCCAAATCGTCGGTGCCTTCGGCGGCTGACGAAATCCGTGGCGCGGTAGAGCGCGCCGGAACGATCAGTTTTCGCGACTTCATGTCGCTTGCTCTCTACGGTGAGCACGGCTTCTACTCTCACGTGGGATCGGCGGGGAGGCGCGGCGACTTCATCACTTCGCCCGAGGTGGGCCCACTCTTCGGTGCAGTACTGGCACGAGCACTCGATGAATGGTGGCGCGAGTTGGGATGCCCGAACGATTTCGTGGTGGTCGAGGTTGGTGCAGGCCCGGGAACCTTGGCTCGGTCGGTGATCGCCGCACAACCCGAGTGCTTGCGATCCGGGTCGTACGTCGCAGTCGAGCTCTCCGCAGAACAGCGGCGTAAGCACCCCGACACGGTGCACAGCGTGAGTGAAATGCCGGCCTCGGTCGAGCATGGCGTGGTGATTGCAAATGAACTGCTCGACAACCTGCCGTTTCGTCTCTTCGTGTTCGACGGTGGTTGGCGCGAGGCAGGAGTGGCGGTGAATGGAGACGGCAACTTCGTGGAAGTGCTCAGTGATCGTGTGGAGCGGCCACCGGGATTCCCCGAGACGGCACCGCATGGTTGCCGGCTACCGCTCCAAGACGGTGCGCGTGAGTGGGTGGCTGTGGCTCGCTCGACGGTAAAAAATGGACGGGTCGTGATGTTTGATTACTGCACGTCGCAGACCGTCGAATTGGCAGTCATGCCATGGCGCGAATGGTTGCGAACATACCGAAGTCACGAGCGTGGCTCGCATTACTTGCGTGATGTCGGCGAACAAGACATCACTGCTCAGGTGTGCATCGACCAATTGGGTCTCGTAGATGTGCAACCGACGACTCAAGCGGAGTTTCTGCGGAACCATGGCATCGACGAACTG
>CAZWKD010000118.1:0-2320 GCA_964633985.1 uncultured Acidimicrobium sp.
TGTGCAACCGACGACTCAAGCGGAGTTTCTGCGGAACCATGGCATCGACGAACTGCTTGAGGAAGGCCGCCGATACTGGGATGCACATCGCGAACGGCCCGATTTGAAGGCGATGACGATGCGCAGTCGCGTGCGTGAGGCCGAGGCACTGTGTGACCCGCGCGGCCTCGGTGGTTTCACGGTGGTGGAAATTGTCCAGTCTTCGTGAACCAACGATCTCCTAGCATCGAACCATGAAACGACTCGTTCAGCGGTTGTTCCAGACCCTGCCGAAGTCGGTCGATGCCTGGCTACGTTCGATGTCACTCAAAATCAACGGCACCGTGCTTGTTGCACGGGGTTCGTCCCGTCAATTGATTGCACCAAGCGACGTCGGTTTCGGTAGTCAGGGGATCGACGAATTCGTTCAGGAGTCGTACAAGTGGCCTACGTCGGTCATCCATACACCGCTTGGCGTCGACCATCGCTTTCACGATGCGGGCGTGAGCGTTGCAACCGTGAGTGGTGCCGTGCTCGCGGGCGATGGTCGGGCGTTCGACTCTCGTCATCGACTCATCCTTGAATCGCTCGCGACCCATGACTATCAAGCAATCAATCCCGGCAGATGGGCCCATGCTCCGACGCGCGAGTTGTCTGGTCCAGTTCTTGCCTTGAATTGGTGGTCGGGGAATACGAACCTCTATCACTGGCTCCGGGACGTCTTCTCCAGGGCCTACGTCCTCACTGGATTACCGGGCGAAGCAGTCACCATCGTGTGCCCGAAGAATCCTGCGCCGTTCCAGCGTCATGGACTGGATGCATTGCTGCGTCGCCACCCTGGATGTCGACTGGAGGAGGTGGATCAATTCGAGAAGGTGCGAGTGGAGACGCTGCTACAACCGTGCGTGAATCCATATGTGCGGGGAAACGGTTTCCTGAGACGGGAGGTAGCAGACTTCATTCGAGATACTTATCTCGACGGGGTAGAGCCTGGTCAAGGTGTCGATCTTGCCTACATCTCTCGTTCACAGGTGGGCTCACGACGACTACTCGACGAATTCGAAATGGTGAAGCGAGTATCCGAGAGGTTTCCGATTCAGTTGACGAGGATCGAACAACTACCGTTCGTCGATCAGTTGTCGATGATGTCGGGAACGAAGGTATTGATGGGCGTATACGGTGCCGGGCTCGTGCATGTCCTATTCACCAGACGAGGTGGCCTGATCGACATTCACAATGGCGACTCGCGCGAAACGCACTTTGGTACGTTGGCCGCGGGAATCGGCGTGTCCTACGCGATGGTGCAGGGCGGACCAGCAGATCAGAATCAGGATTTCCATCTGGGAGACCGAGGCATCGACACGTTGCTCGCGACGCTAGAAAGAACCGTCAACGGCTGACCTTTGCCGAAATTGAGCCGGTCAACCTAGTGTTCGCGGGTGAAGGGGTTACTCGCTGAAATGAAGGGGAACGAGATGACCGGAGACCCACAGGCGATCGAAGCGCTGGCCGCTGAGAATCGACTCTTTCCGCCGTCGAGTGAGTTCGTAAACCTGGCCAATACGAAGAGTCGTGAACTGTACGACGAGGCTGCTCGCGACCACGAGGGGTTCTGGGCGCGCCAGGCACGTGAGTTGGTGTCGTGGTTCACTCCATGGACCAAAGACTTGGAGTGGAACCTCCCGTTCGCCAAGTGGTTCGTCGGCGGTCGTGTCAACGTTTCGTACAACTGCCTCGATCGACATGTCGAAGCAGGCAGAGGAGAAAAGATCGCCATTCATTGGGAGGGCGAGCCCGGTGACAAAAGGTCGATCACTTACGCTGAGTTGCTCGATGAGGTGAAGCAATTCGCCAACGTGCTGCGTGATCTTGGTGTAGGCGAAGGCGATCGGGTGAACATCTATCTGCCGATGATCCCCGAAGCCGCTATCGCCATGCTCGCGTGCACGCGCATCGGGGCCGTACACAGCGTGGTGTTCGGGGGGTTCTCCTCACAGGCGCTCGCCGACCGAATCAACGATGCATCCGCCAAAGTGTTGGTGACTGCCGACGGTGGCTGGCGGCGCGGTGAAGTCTTTCCGCTGAAGTCACAGGCAGATGTCGCGCTCGAGCAAACACCGACGATCGAGCACGTGGTGGTGGTGCGTCGAGGTGGCAATGAGGTGGCGATGAAATCGGGTCGCGATCACTGGTATCACGAACTGATGTCGGCCGCTGCGACGGAGTGTCCACCCACTCCGCTCGACTCCGAACACTTGATGTTCCTCCTCTACACCTCGGGCACGACGGGTAAGCCCAAGGGCATCATGCACACGACTGGTGGCTACTTGACCCATGTGAC
>CAZWKD010000119.1:0-2258 GCA_964633985.1 uncultured Acidimicrobium sp.
ACGAATTGCCGGTGGTCGCGTTCGACACGCTGGTGGCTGCGTACCTCATCGATCCCGCACTGGGACAGTCGACGATCGAAGAACTCGCCCAACGCTTCAACGATGAAGGTCTGCCGTCGTCCACGACCAAGAGCGGCGAACTCGATTTTGGCGGCGCCGGGGATGCGGATTCAACAGTGTGGGGCGAGCACGCAGCTGCCCTCCCGGGTTTGGTTCCAGCCATGCAGGAATCGATCGCAGAGATCGAGGCGACGAATCTGCTGAACGACATCGAGTTGCCGCTGATCTCCGTTTTGGCGCGGATGGAACACGTAGGCGTCGGTGTCGATCGTGATCGTCTGCATCGGATCAACGAGCACCTCGAGACGGGTGTGGCTGGTTTGTTGAAGACGATTCATCAGGTTGCTGGCAAGGAGTTCAACGTGAACTCGCCTGCACAACTTCGTCAGATTCTGTTCGAGGAACGAAAGCTGACCCCGGGCAAGAAGACGAAGACGGGCTTCTCCACGGATGCTGCAACCCTGGAACGTTTGCGCGATGAGTGGCCGGAGTTCATCGATCCGTTGATGCGATATCGCGAACTGGAAAAGTTGCGATCGACGTACGGAACCGGTTTGTTGGATGCCGTTGCCGAGGACGGGCGAATTCACGCAACGTTCAATCAGACAGTGGCCCGGACGGGCAGGTTGAGCAGCGATGCGCCCAACCTGCACAACATTCCCGTTCGTTCCGAAGAGGGGAAGGTGTTCCGTGAAGCCTTCGTCCCACGGCAGGGTTGGCAGCTGTTGGTGGCGGACTACAACCAAATCGAATTGCGCTGCATTGCACACTTGGCACAAGACCCCGGACTGATCGATGCATTCAACAAGGGCGCCGACATTCATCGGGCAACTGCCGCGCGTGTGTTCGGTGTCGACGAGAAGTCGGTGACGGCGGATCAAAGGTCGCAGGCGAAGATGGTGTCCTACGGTTTGGCCTACGGAATGGAGGCCTATGGTCTCAGTCAGCGTCTGCAGATTGGCGTCGACGAAGCCTCAGAGATCTTGGAGAGTTACTTTGCAGCCTTTCCGAGTGTCCGTCGTTACATGGATGATGCCGTGGCATCTGCCCGGAAGCGCGGCTTCACGGAGACCCTCTTCGGTCGCCGTCGTCCAATTCCCGAATTGAACTCGGACAACTTCAGAATTCGCCAGGTCGGAGAGCGTCAGGCCATGAATGCAGGCATTCAAGGACTCGCCGCCGACATCTTCAAGATTGCCCTCGTCAAGATCCAAACGAGATTGGACGAGTTGAACATGAAGAGCCGTTTGATCCTCCAAGTGCATGACGAAGTCATCGTGGAGTCTCCTGTCGACGAGAAGGAGACGGCGGAGCGCGAGGTCTTGTCCGCCATGCGAGGTGCAGCATCGTTGCTCGTGCCACTCGAGGTGAACTTTGCGTGGGGCGACTCCTGGGCATCGGCGAAGAGTTGAGTGTCAAGAGCAACTCCGCCGAACCTCACGATCACTGGTTCGAACCTTTGGCCGATCACATGGGTGCGGCCTACCTGCAGTACTCGTTCACCAAAGGAACGGTGCAGGAAGTCGACGCGTTGGAGAAGTTGCTCGACCTCTCTCCTGGGATGTCGATCTTCGACGTGGGGTGCGGTCCCGGTCGACATGCATTGGAGTTCGCTCGTCGTGGCTATCGGGTCACTGGCATCGACATTTCCGCCAAGTTCATCGAGCTTGCCCGAGAATCGGCCGTACGCGAAGCGCTGGATGCTCGCTTTGAACGTCACGACGCCCGCTCGTTACCCGGAAAGTGGATCGACCAATTCGATGCAGTGATCTGTTTGTGTCAGGGCGGGTTTGGCCTGATGGTGGGCGAGGGCGAAGACGAAAGGGTCTTTGCGGGTATTGCGTCCTGCACGAAGCCGAGCGGAAGAGTGGCGCTCTCTGCATTCAATTCGTACTTCGCCATCAAGCATTTCGCGGAGGCCGAATTCGACGCCGACCGAGGCATCTGCATCGAGTCGACCGAGGTTCGCGATGGGGCTGGGCAGACACTCCCGACGACCCTGTGGACTGGTTGCTACACGCCCCGTGAACTTCGCCTGCTGGCGTTGCAGAACGGCCTCACTCGCGTGCGGATACACGGCGTGGAGCCAGGCCACTACGGGCCTGGGAAGCCGTCCACGGATGTCCCGGAGTACCTCCTCCTGGCCGAACGGGAGCGGTGACCTCACTGGTAGCGTTTCCTCCGCTTCATCGCCGATG
>CAZWKD010000120.1:0-2228 GCA_964633985.1 uncultured Acidimicrobium sp.
GCCTGAACTTCGACGAGAAGTGGTCGATGACCTTCGAGTGTGGGCACCACCACTGAACCAGGCGTGCCGGGTCGACGATCGGCGAGGAACATCTGACTGGCGTCGGGAACCCCCATCAACCCGCGCTCCGTCATTTCGAAGACGCCGAGTTCGCTCGTGGAGCCGAAACGATGTTTCGCCGCGCGCATGATGCGTAGAGCATGATGGCGATCGCCCTCGAAGGAGAGCACGGTGTCGACCACGTGCTCGAGTACTCGCGGGCCCGCAAGACCGCCTTCCTTGGTGACGTGACCGACGAGGACGACGGGAATGTTGCGCTGCTTGGCTTCCTGCACCAAGCGGTATGCACAACCACGAACCTGCACCACCGAGCCGGGCGTGCTGCCGAGGCTGGGATCTGCAACGGCCTGGATGCTGTCAATGATGACGAGAGACGGCTCAATGGAATCGAGTGCCGAAACGATGTTGGGAATCGACGCTTCGGACAACAGCCATAGTTCGTCCTTCAGTGCTCCCAACCGTTCGGCACGGAGGCGTACCTGTTGGGCACTCTCTTCGGCCGACACATAGAGCGATTTACCGCGCCATGACGCGAGCAACTGCAAGAGGAGCGTGGACTTGCCGATGCCGGGTTCGCCGCCGAGCAAGGTGACACTGCCGGGTACGAAGCCGCCGTCGAGAACGCGATCAAGTTCGCCGATTCCGGTGCTGATGGCCGATGACGATGCGGCGTCGATCGAGGTGATGGGAGACGCCGTACCCGGGGGAACAAGCGCCATGCCGGCCGCGAGGCTGGTGGTCTCCGGTCCGCCCTCGACGTCTTCGACGAGGGAGTTCCATGCACCGCACGAGTCGCACTTGCCAGCCCACTTGGGATGCGAAGCGCCGCATTCACCACAGAGATAGACGGTGCGCAGGCGAGCCATGCGCGCAAGATTAGGCGGTGGGTGTGCGACGCGATCTACGGGCTCGGTAATAGACAACGGCTCCGCTGAGCATCGCCATGGCGACGAGCCACGCGATGAGCAACCACATCAGGATTGGGCTGAAGACGCGAGCGACGGTGGCTGCCACTGCCGTGTTCTGGGTGACAGTGGCGACGTCCTGAGTGCTGCCGTCGAACGACACCTGCCATTGCACTCCGCGATCGGTTTCGATACCCGTGGTGGAGACGAGGTCTCCTGGAAGATTGGCGACGAACGTGATGCCCACTGCTTGACCGATGTCGACTCCGGATTGGCTGAGACGATCCTCGAATGGGGCACCACCGATGAGGTTGAGTAGGGCGGTATCGGCGAACGCATTGAGGCCACCGTTCACTTGAAGCGTTCCCGCAAGATCCCAACGCGAGTCGGTTTCCTTGTCGCTGCGCAGCACTGACATGCTCTTGAATGGGCCGAACTGCCCACTCAGACTGTTCAACAATGCGGATGCCTGCTCGGGGTTGTCGAAATCGCGAGACACGCGAACTTGCATCCCACCTTCTTCGGTATCGGCGACCTCACTCACCGACCAACCCGCATCCTTCAAGTCGTTGAACGCGAGAGAGTCTCGCAAGTCGGGAACTGCTTGAACCATCGCCGCATCTGCAGTAGCCACGACTGCGACTTCACCGGAGCCATTTGGCTCGACCTGCAACGTGACGGTGGTGTCGACACGACACGCGGCGAGGAGAATCGAGAGCATCACCGCGAGAGCGGTGGCGTGGACTCGTTTCACTCGGCGGAGGTGTTGTTGCCGTCGCCGGCGCCGGCGAGCTCGACTGCGGAAGGTGGCTGGAAGCCCTCGACCGCACTGAACGCCATGCGCTGTTCGCCAGGACGCTCGGGGTCGTCCTCCACGCCGATCACGATGATCTGACCAGCGCTGAACTCCTTGTTCAGGAGCTTCTCCGACAGAGGATCTTCGATCAGTCGCTGCAACGCACGACGCAACGGACGAGCGCCGAGCTGCGGGTCGTAGCCGCGCTTGGCGAGCAACTCCTTTGCAGCCTGCGTGAGCTCGAGACCGATGCCGAGACCTTCGAGCTGCGAGATGAGTCGCTTGCTCATGAGATCCACCATTTGCACGACCTCGTTCATGCCGAGCTCGTGGAACACGATGATCTCATCGATGCGGTTGAGGAACTCCGGTCGGAAGTGACCCTTCAACGCTTCGTTCACCTTGTCGCGCATGCGGGCATACGACATGGCTTCGTCGTTCTTGCCGAAGCCGACGTTGGCCTTGCG
>CAZWKD010000121.1:0-2221 GCA_964633985.1 uncultured Acidimicrobium sp.
TGGGGTCGCCTCCAGCGCACCGCGGACTTCCTCGCCGTCACCACGTTCGGTCCGGCCGTCGAGGCAGACCGCGTGATCGAGCGCATTCGCCACGTGCACTCGTTCGTCAAAGGTCAGACGAGCGACGGTCGCCACTACTCGGCGAACGATCCGCACCTCCTTCGCTGGGTGCACGTTGCCGAAGTGGACAGCTTCCTTGCCGCCTATCAGCGTTTCGGTACCCGCAAGTTGGATGCCATCGAACGCGACGGTTACGTGGAGGACATGGCGTTGATCGCACGCAAACTCGGCGTGCCTGCACCGCCCACTTCCTATCGCGCCTTGCAGGACCAACTTCGGGCGTTTCGACCAGAGTTACGCAGCACACCTGAGTCGCGAGACGCGGTGAAGTACCTCACACTCACCCCGCCACTCGAGTTCCCCGCCAACTCGGCGTATTTTGCACTCGTCGCGGCGACCGTTGCCACCTTGCCGCGTTGGTCACGTCCGCTCCTTCGTCTACCGCACCTCCCACTGACGGAGCGCTTGGCGCTCACCCCACTTGGCGAAGGTGTCACCCGAGCGTTTCGTTGGGTCACCACGCCCAACTCGCCATTTCAGCGTCGCGAAGACGAACGCGCGCGATCGACGAACGCTTCGTAGATCCGCTGTTGTTGCGGATCGTCCGCGGACGTGTCCTCCGGGTGCCACTGCACTCCCACCAACCAATGGTCTTCGTGTTCGATCGCTTCGAGTAGTCCGTCCGGCGCCCAACCCGCCGGTTTGAAACCTGGAGCCAACATTCCGATTCCTTGGTGATGAAACGATGCTCCCTGGATGGAAGTGCCGCCCACCGCTTGCGCCAGGATCGAGTCGTTTTCCAGGCGAACCTCGTGCAAGGTGTATTCGGCACCGACGGGGAACCCCGTCGGCTTGTGGTCGATCAACTCGGCTGCATTGTCCAACTCACTCAAGTCCTGCACGAGAGTTCCCCCGAGCACCACGTTGGCCAACTGCATGCCACGACAAATCGCGAGAACCGGTTTCGTGTGACGCAGCGCAGCGCGCAACAAGCTCGCTTCGAAGTGGTCCTGGCTCTCGAGCACTCCATATATGTGAGGTCCTGACTGTTGCCCGTAGAGCGCAGGGTTGACATCGCCCCCGCCCATCAAGATCAGACCATCGAATCTGGAGATCAGGTCGTCCGACTCGCTGTCGTCGATCGCCTGGGGCGAGATCACCACGGGTTCCCCGCCCGCGCGCAACACCGAGTCCAAGTAGCGCCGACCGGCGAAACACACGGAGTCGCGTGAGACGCGGCTCGGTGCGCCCTGGCGACCGGCGATTGCTATGAGCGGCATCTAGTCCGCGACGTTGATCGTCACCGATCGAATCACCACATCGTCCTTCGGACGATCGCCGGGCATCGTCGGCACGCGTTGCATCTGATCGACGATGTCGAGACCTTTCACCACTTGACCAAACAGCGAGTACGCCGGTGGCAAGCCAACGCCACTCGGGCCGCTGATGATGAAGAACTGCGAACCATTCGTGTTCGGTCCGGCGTTGGCCATCGCCAGGCTGCCGATTTGGTACTGACCAGGCTTCGGCAGTTCGTCGGCAAAGCGATAACCGGGGCCGCCACGACCGGTTCCGTCGGGGTCACCGCCCTGACACACGAAGCCGTTGATGATGCGGTGGAAGATCACGCCGTCGTAGTAGTGATTCAGGGCGAGGAAGACGAAGTTGTTGACCGTCTTGGGCGCCGAAATTGCATCGAGTGCAATCACCAACGTTCCCATCGAGGTTTCCATCGTCGCCGAGTAACGCTTCGACGGATCGATGCCCATCTCCGGTGGTGCATCGAATTTCTGCTTCTTGGGGGCCGAACCGTCGAAAGGAGGGAATGAAGTCATGCGGTCACGCTACCCACTCGCTTATGATCGTCCGCATGTCACAGCCGGATCTCGATGCCATCGAACGCGATCTCAACGATGTCGAGACGTCACTCGAGCGATTGGATGCCGGCTCCTACTTCACCGATGAAGTGACAGGAGCGGCCATTCCCGATTCGGTGTTGGCCGCGAACCCCACCAGCCGCCACGCCTGAGCGCAGCGATTTCTAACGCTCGCGGAGCTTCGCCAACAGGCGCAGGATCTCGAGGTAGAGCCACACGATCGTGACGAGCAAGCCGAACGCGGCGAACCACTCCATCTGCTTCGGTGCACCTGCGCGCTCTGC
>CAZWKD010000122.1:0-2218 GCA_964633985.1 uncultured Acidimicrobium sp.
TCGAGCAATCTTCCCGTGGCGGGATTGAGTACGTCAATCGACGAACTCGACTTTTCCCACGTGCCGCCGATCAGGTTCTCACGCTTCGTGCCCGCGGGCAGCGACATGATGTCCCTACTTCTTCAGATCGACGCCAGCGATCTCTTTGATCCGCTGTGCAAGGAACTCGAAAGCGGTCTTTCCTTCGGCGATCACGACATCGTCGGCCGGGTGCAAGAAGAGAGGTGTCGACACGCGAGAACGCTTGGCCGCCTCACCCACGGGGTTGACCACGCGATGCGTGGTGCTCGGGTAGTAACCGTTCGTGGCGTAGTCGAGCATGTCGCCCGCATTGATGGCCACGCTGCCCGGATCGCATGGCACGTCGTGCCATTCACCATCGAGGTCGAGCACCTGCAGCCCTGGTTCGTTGCTTGCCGGCAACACGGTGATCATGTTGATGTCCTCGTGGGCAGCGGCTCTGATCGAGCCTTCTGGTTCGTCGCCTCGCAATGGTGGATAGTGCAAAACGCGGAGCAACGTGCGACGAGTGCCGTTGATCATCTCGGACAAGGGCATGGAGAAGTTCTTCGAAATCTCCTCGGGCGTGTTCGCCTCCACCCAACCGAGGAGCTCACACGCCAGATCCATCCCCGCCTGGTAGTACGCCAGGGCCGAGGCAGATTCCTTCTCTGGTTGGCGACCCCACGGATACCAGTGAAAGTACTCCTTGATGTCCTTCACCTGGGCGCCGACGGCGCGCTCAGCCTCTTCGACGGGGCGATAACCATCCTGATCGTTTTCGCCGGGGAGGAAGTCCCACTTACGATCCGACCTGAAGAAGTCCAACCAGTCATTCTGTAAACGCAAGACGTCGTCGTAGTTGATGGGATGGTTGACGAGCACTGCAAAGCCCGTGTTGCGAAGCGAGTCGGTGAACTCCTTGGCCGCAGTGGGCGACTTGTAGTCGACGACTTTGACATCCATACCATCCACGCTAGGCCCGCAAACTCACCCCATGCACCTAGATTCAGGCCATGGAATATCGCTACCTCGGAAACAGCGGTCTCAAGGTTTCGGCCATCAGTTACGGCAACTGGATCACCCACGGCAGCCAGGTGGAGGAACAAGCAGCCGTCGCCTGTGTGCAGCGAGCCTTGGAACTCGGTATCACCACATTCGATACGGCCGATGTCTATGCCGGTACGCGAGCGGAGACGGTCTTGGGGAAGGCACTCGCCACTGCGCGCCGCGAAGGAATCGAATTGTTCACCAAGGTGTATTGGCCGACTGGTCCAGGGCAGAACGATCGCGGACTGTCGCGTAAACACATCATGGAGTCGATCAACGGCTCCCTCAAGCGGCTGGGCACCGACTACGTCGATCTCTACCAAGCTCATCGCTTCGACTACGAGACACCACTCGAAGAAACGATGCTCGCCTTTGCCGACGTGGTGCGCAGTGGCAAAGCGCTGTACATCGGAGTCTCCGAGTGGACGGCAAAACAGATTCGACAGGGCGCAAAACTCGCACGTGAGATGAACGTTCCGTTCGTCTCGAATCAACCGCAATACAGCATGTTGTGGCGAGTGATCGAAGAGAAGGTCATCCCCGAGTCGAAAGAGCACGGCATGTCACAGATCGTGTGGTCGCCGATCGCCCAAGGCGTGCTGACTGGCAAGTACCTACCCGGCCAGCCGGCACCAGAAGGTTCACGAGCCACCGACGAATTGAGTGGAAAGAACTTCATCTCGCGATGGATGAGCGATGAAGTGCTCACGAAGGTGCAGGAGCTGCGACCAATTGCTGAGCAGGAAGGTTTGTCCATGGCACAGTTGGCCATTGCCTGGGTGCTGCAGAACGACAACGTCGCTTCCGCGATCATCGGTGCAACCCGCCCTGAGCAGATCGACGAGAACGTCAAGGCCGCGGGAGTCAAACTCGGCGCCGAATCCATGACGGCGATCGATGCAGTACTCGCTGACATCATCATCAGCGACCCGAAGAAGACGGAGTCCCCCGCCACCCGGCCCTAACCGATCGGCACACATGCCCCTTGTACCGCTACACGAGGAGGCTTACGATGGCAACGACCGAGCAGGAGCGACTCGAGATGCACCTTGGGTTGCGGAAGGCACTGGGAGACGACGTGGCGAACACCGTGATGGCGCACCTACCACCAAGTGGTTGGGGTGACGTCGCGCGCAAGCACGACGTTCTCATGGCTGTCGACATGATC
>CAZWKD010000123.1:0-2209 GCA_964633985.1 uncultured Acidimicrobium sp.
GCCGTCGGTCACGCAGCGATGTTGCTGGCCGTAGTGGGCGGCGCTGCAGTTGCACTGAAGTCGTTGGCTACTGGTCCACAAACGGGCACCAACCCGTGGGGAGTGGAGGAGCAGTGAGCGCCATCGCCGAACGTCAACTTCCTGCAGGTCCGAAGCCCGCACCGCGTCATTCGCTGACGACCGCTACTGCGGGCGTCGTTGCCGCGGGCACGATGCTCGTGTTCGGCATGTTGGCCATGTGGTTCCGCTTCCGCGACGCCGCGCCGCTTCGTGACTCGCGTCGCGGCGACATGATTCGCGACTGGTTGCCGGCCGACATCGCCGTTCCTGAAGTGGCGACCAACACGTTGATGATCACGATGGTCGTGATCTGCGTGATTGCGCAGTGGGCTGCATACGCCGCCAAGCGCGGTCAACGACAGCACACCAC
Source organism: uncultured Acidimicrobium sp. (assembly GCA_964633985.1). Lineage (GTDB taxonomy): Bacteria > Actinomycetota > Acidimicrobiia > Acidimicrobiales > Ilumatobacteraceae > UBA3006. The sequence continues at coordinate 431 of CAZWKD010000123.1, forward strand.
GCTGGCACTTGCTGTCACCATGTTCCTCGGACTCGCTGCCGTGAACGCCCAGATCGCCGTCTACATCCAGATGGGAATGGGCATTCTCGACGGCCCGTACCAGTCGATGTTCTATGCAGTAACCGGCACGGTGCTCGCGATTCTCCTGAGCGGCGTGGTGTTTTCACTCGTGGCGATGTTCCGTGCCGTGGGTGGTCGACTGGGTGACGCGGATCTGTTCCGTGCGCACACCCTGTATTGGTATTTCATTGGTGGCGCGTTCCTCGCGCTCTGGTTCGTCGTGTACGTGCAGAAGTAGGTCACCAGAGATGTTCACTACCTCCTCCAAGTTCTACGTAGCACTCACTGCCTTGGCCGCGATCTCGTTCGGCGTGTACATGATCCTGATCGGGCCATCTTCGATCGGCGGCACCGCTCTCTTCGGCATGATCGCGGTAGGCATCTTGTTCGTTTGGCTCTCGCTGCACACGCGTGACGCCGACACCGATGACGAGTTCGCCTCTGGTGCCGCAGCCGACGCTCCATCCCGCAGCATGTGGCCGCTCATTGGTGCCGCAGGTGCAGTGCTCACGTTGGTGGGCACCGTGACGACGCCGTGGTTCTTCATCCTCGGATTGATCGTCGTGATTGCTGCGTTCGTCGAATGGGCGATCCAAGCCTGGGCCGATCGTGCGTCCTCTGATCCCGCCTACAACGCGTCAGTGCGGGCAAAGATCCTGCACCCGATCGAGTTCCCAGTCATCGCCGCTGTGGGTCTCGGCGTCATCATCATCTCGTTCGCCGAGATCATGCTCGCCGTCGAGCGCAGCGCCGGTGCCGTGCTGTTCATCATCGTGTCGTCATGGGTGTTGGCAGCTGGTGTGGTCATCGCCATGAAGCCGAACATGCGTCGCGGCATCATCACCGTGATCGGTGTGGTGGGTTCGGTGGCGATCCTCGCGGGCGGACTGCTGGGCAACGCGGCGGGAATGCGCGAGCAGCTCGTCGAGGCTGCGGAAGAGGGTCACTACACGCATCGCAAGTGCGGTCCGGAGAAGGACAAGTACTCCGACAAGCTGGCGCTCGAGACGGTGTCGTCACGCAGCGCCGTGGTGGCGACCGTCGAATTCGTCGACGGCAAGTTGGTCGCTCGCGAACAGGGTGTGCCGGGGCTGCGTGAAGCGATCACTATTCCGCGCTCCAACCCTTCATCGATCATCTTCCGCAACAAGACTGAAGGTGACTTCAGACTGTTGGCGGTAACGGGCAAGACGATGGTGTCGGAAGGTGTGTACGAAGTGGAAGAGCATTGCACGCAGTTGATCCCTGCCGGCGCAGAGCAGATTCTCACGCTCACCATGTTCAAGCCGACTCTCGAGAGCGGTGAGTTCTATCTCGAGGTTCCTGGTGTCGAAGGCCAGCGCCTGGAGTTGGTGGTGCCGTGATGGTCAATAGGCTCTCTTCCGTGTTTCGTCGTCTGAAGTTCCTCCCACTTCTCGGCATTCCTGCTCTGGCGGGCTGTGCTTCGAACGCTGCGCAAGATACGTGGGCTCCAGAGGGTCCGAACGCCCAGATGATCGACGATCTGCAGCGCCCGGTCTTCGCGGTGGCTGGCATCGTCGGTCTGATCGTGTTTGCCGCAGTCGCATACGCGATCTACAAGTTCCGTGACCGCGGCCAACCGATTCCGGAGCAAACGCACGGCAAGCCGGTTCTCGAGATCACCCTCACGATCATTCCTGCGCTGATCCTCACGGTCATCGGCGTGTTCACCGTGCGCACCGTGTTCGATCTCGCCAA
>CAZWKD010000124.1:0-2182 GCA_964633985.1 uncultured Acidimicrobium sp.
GCGACGACATCTCGTCGTGGGAAGGTGCAGAGCGCCTGATCAACACGGCCATCGACACGTTCGGCGATCTGCATGCCGTCGTGAACAACGCAGGAATCCTCCGCGATCGCATGCTCGTCAACATGTCCGAAGAGGAGTGGGACGCCGTCATTCGCGTGCACCTGAAGGGCACCTTTGCGCCTTCGCGGTTCGCGGCCGCCTACTGGAAAGAGCGCAGCAAGGCCGGTCACGAAGTCGATGCGCGAATCATCAACACCTCGTCGGTGTCGGGCATCTACGGCAACGTTGGCCAGACGAACTACGGCGCGGCAAAGGCGGGCATCGCCGCTTTCACCACGATCGCGGCACTCGAACTCGGTCGCTATGGCGTGACAGTGAATGCAGTGGCACCCGTTGCGTTGACACGCATGACGGAGGGCCTCGGACCGGCACCCGAGACCGAGGAAGAGCGCGAAGCGCGCTCGCCAAAGTGGATCGCCCCGATCGTCACGTGGTTGGCCAGTACCGAGTCCAAGGGCGTTACTGCGCGCGTGTTCGAGGCCAGTGGTCAGGTGCTCGCAGTTGCGGAAGGTTGGCACCGTGGACCGGTGCACGATCCCGTGGAAGATCCAACTCGCCTCGGACCGATCGTCGAAGAAATGCTCGGCAAGGCACGCAAGAACGCGGGCATGGACGGACGTGACGGTTCGTGGCCCTGGCCCAAGGATTGATTGCCCGAGTATCGATCGCCGAAAGGCTGATTCTCAGAACAACGTGAGATCGTCGGGCTTGGTGCCCTTCAGCTCGTCGTAATCCACTTCGCGCCAACTCATTCCGCGACTCTCTGCGAGCACTCGCGCCTGCGGCTTGATCGACTGGGCGACGAAGATGCCGCGAATGTCGCCGAGTGAACTGTCGGCTCGCAGGCATTCGATGTAGCGGGTGAGTTGCTCGACTCCGTCGATCTCGCCGCGACGCTTGATCTCGACGGCCACGGTGCGTCCGTCCGTTGCCCGGCACAGCAAGTCCACCGGACCCACCGCGGTGGGGAACTCCCGGCGGATGAGGGTCAGTCCGTCCTCGATCATGTGCGGCGCACCTGCCAACAACTCCTGTAGGTGCGCTTCGACTCCATCCTTCATCAAGCCGGGATCCGTTCCGAGGTCGTGCGACGAGTCGCTCATCACCTCGTGAAGGAAGATGGTCAACGTCTCGCCCTTGGGGTTGGTGATGACCCAGCGGTCGTCGTGCTCCTGCAAGGTGTTGGGTGCATTCATCCAGTTGAGCGGCTTGTAGGCCCCACCATCAGCGTGGATGGCAACACAGCCGTCTTGTTTCACCATGATCAAACGTGTGGCCTCGGGCAGCGCGGCATTCAACCGACCTTCGTATGAGACGCTGCAGCGCGCAACCACGAGTCTCATTGCCCAGAACCCCTCGACATCGGGAAGAAAGTTAGATCAACGACCGACGTGTTCGCGCATGCGCTTCTGGATGAGCTCCCGGCGCTTCTGCAAATCGCGGTAAGTCATCGAGTTGGTGCTGGCGTCCACGCCGAATCCGGCCTTCACGCTGTCGAGGTTGATCTCGACGGTGGTGTGGTCGATTCCGAGTTCGCGACCGAGACGCTCGCCGTGGCGCTCCGCGAACAGCATCGAGATGTTGGCGATCTCGGCCAACAGATCGAGGTCGGGGGCGAGACGGGCGATCGCACCGTCGAGGAACACCATGTTCTTGACGTAGAGCATCAGTTCCTTGGGCATGCGCGCGCCGTAACCGAGCATTGCCTTCACGACACGTTGCACTTCCTGCACCAGCTCTTCACCCGACAAGGTGGTGGGGTCGATCACGGGTGCACCGAGGTTGAGGTCCTTGATCACTGCCTGGATGTCGGTGTCCATCGGCAACGCTCCGAGGTCGCGAAGCGCTTCCACTTGTCCCGTCACGTTGTTGGTGGTGGCGTTCAACATCAATCGAAGGAAAGCCATGCGACGAGGTCCGGTGAGACGACCGACGATGCCGAAGTCGAGCAGTGCGGTCTTGCCGTCCTCCTGGACGAAGAGATTTCCGCCATGCAGGTCTCCATGGAAGACGCCGTGGATCATCGCGCCTTCCATGAACGCGATCATTCCCGTGCGGATCACGGCTTCGGTGTCGATACCGGCTTCCTTCATGCCGACCACGTCGTCGAACTTGAAGCCGC
>CAZWKD010000125.1:0-2148 GCA_964633985.1 uncultured Acidimicrobium sp.
GTCGCGAATACTCAGCGGACGACGCGCATCGCATGGGCATGGTCAACGCCGTGGTGCCCCATGCCGAACTCGAGGCAACTGCACTCGAGTGGGCACGCGAGATCAACGGCAAGAGCCCCACGGCCCAACGGATGTTGAAGTACGCGTTCAACATGATCGATGACGGTCTCGTGGGCCAACAATTGTTCGCTGGTGAGGCCACTCGTCTCGCCTACGGCACCGATGAGGCGGCCGAAGGCAGGGATTCGTTCCTCGAGAAGCGACCTGCCGACTGGAACGCATTTCCCTGGCACTTCTGATCGGGTGACGTTCTGATCATCCGCGTCGACGATCCGAACGACGAGCGCCTCGACGCGTTTCGTTGGCGTGAGCGCCAACTCACCAACATCGGTCAACGCAAGGCACTGGTCCCGAGTGGACTCTTCATTGCTGAAGGCGATTTGGTGGTCGAACGGGCACTGGCGGCCGGTTGCTCTCCTCGTGTGGTGATGTGCGATGAACGTTTTGCCGCGCACTTCGACCACTCCGTCAGTTCACGCGGCGGTGAAGTAATCGAAGCGCCCGTCGACGTGCGACGGGAAGTCACCGGACTTGGCGTACCGCTGGGGGCAATCGGCGTATTCGAACGTCCCGCCGTTAGGGATGCCGACGAACTGTGTTCCCAGGCACGACGAATCGTGCTCCTCGACTGCGTCGACAACCCGAGCAACGTGGGTTCGATCGCTCGATCGGCTGCGGCACTCGGATGGGACGCATTGGTACTCGACAACACCTCATCGGATCCTCTTGCTCGTCGGGCACTCCGGGTCAGCATGGGCACCACCTTCCGCATCGGATTCGCCCGTGCGGATGACCTTGGTTCACTGATCGACCGATTGAACGCAGAGAACGTGACGACGGTCGCCCTCACCCCGCACCGCGACAACGGACCTGTCGAGGCACTGGCCGAGATTGGCGCCCTGAGCGAGCGCGTGGCGATCGTGCTCGGCTCGGAGCGTCAGGGAGTGCGGGACGAAATCACTGCGAAGTGTTCGCGCGCCGTGCGCATCGAAATGGCCGATGAAGTCGACTCGCTGAATGTGGCAACGGCTGCAGCGATCGCGTGCTGGGCCCTGCGCTAGTTGCGCAGCAGAGGCTCGAATAGCCTTTTCCAAGTCTCAACAAGGCGGCGACTGCCAGTTGAGTTGAGATGCGAGAAATCTCCGTACAAGGAGTTCTCGCCGAACTCAACCAGACAGAACTCTGGATTCCCACACACCTCTTCTCCAACGTCCAAGACGGTGACTCCAGACAATCCAATCAACTCTGTCTGCAATGCATTCCGAATTGCCTCTCGTTGATCCACGATCTTGTCAAGGTCATCACTTCTTGCAAGGGCACGCGACGGAAACCACTTCTCAAAGAGAGTGCGATTAAGGAACACACCAGGAGGAGGTTGTAACTTCACAACAACCTCGCGATCAGCTGCAATCTGTGCTCTCACAAAGCGACCAACTGAATCCGCAACATTGGCCAAACTCTCCTCTTGGCTTCTCGGGAGCGTTCCACTCCTCATGAGGATTCGGTGATCATTCTCCTTAACGTTTCCTAGAGGTCCGACATACAAGTCATACCGATTGACGAGGATCACCAGTCGAGGTCCAATTTCTTCAATCAGCCTCAGATAGGTTTCTTGCACTTGCGGGCAGGTCTCTGCCTTTGCAAATGGCTTTCCATCTAGCGCGGGGCACCCAGCTCCCGCAAAGGCGACTGACCTGACACCCAATTCAGATGATGCAGCGAAAACACCGTCGCTGCTTGCCAGTGCAGTTGAATCTCCAAGTAAGAGAATCGGCGTTGCGTCTGTGTTCACACCATTCGAACAATGACGATTGATCGCTGCAACATCATTGAACGTCGTTGCTAATTCGCGCAGAAAACAGGAACCGTCCATGTTTCCACCACGTGCATCCAGTTCAAACTCACCCATGAAGTCAAACTCAATTCCTTGAACTTCGGAAAGTCCAAGTCCGGCGTTCGCCACTCGATTAGCTGCGATCGACGTGCTGGCAACGACCAAGATCGACCCCACCAACACCGCCGTAGCGCGGAATCCAACCACCGACGTCGCACGTCGCGTTGGATGTTCCACCAAACGGAAGGTGAACT
>CAZWKD010000126.1:0-2126 GCA_964633985.1 uncultured Acidimicrobium sp.
CAGAAAAGACCCAGGTGAGGAGACGCCGACTCTCTGGCCATTCGGCCACGAGTGATCCGAAGGCGACATTGACGATGGAGATGTCGAGGGACACCAACATGACACCCACTGAAGTGAGGGCAAGAACCTTGTTTCCCCTCGACCAACTCATGGTTGATCTCCCCAGAGTTTCTGTCGAATCGATTCGGAGTCTTGATCTAGGGAGCGACCCACCCACTTGAGGACACCGGGAGTTTTCGAAAGTTCAGCGATCAAGCCCTGCATCGGCAGGCTGTCGACATCGGGAATCAAGTGGCGAGCCGAGTAGTGCGGGTCATTGGCAATGTCGGCCATGGTGAAGACGGGCCCTACCGCCGCCTCTGCGTCGGTGAGGATTTTCACCACTTCATCGCGGGTACGGCTCGCACACCATGTAGACATCAGGTGATCGAGCACTTCACGGTTGGCCATTCGGCCCTGGAAGGTGGTGAATCGCTCATCATCGCCTACGCCAAGCACTGACATCACTCGTGCCGCGACGCTGTCACTCGATGCAGATACTCCTACCCAGAGTCCGTCACTGCATTGGTAGACGCCGCGTGGAACGGTGTAGGGAAGTTGCGAACCCATTCGTGGCTGCAGTTCACCAGTGAGTTTGTAGAGCGAGATGAGCGGTCCCATGATTTGGAAGACCGTCTGCAGCAAGTTGACGTCGACTACCTGCCCGACTCCCGAGTGCAGCGCAACCATGGCTGCGAATGCGGCGGCAATTCCGGTCACTTCGTCCGTGAGGGCAATTGGCGGGAGCATCGGTGGGCCATCGGGATCCCCGCTGATCGCAGAAAGTCCGGCCATCGATTCGGCAATGGAAGCAAAACCAGGACGTGACGCATAGGGTCCCGTTTGGCCAAATCCAGTAACTCTGACGATGACCAACTTCTCGTTGCGCTTGAGGAGTGTGTCGGGTGATAGGCCGAGCCGCTCGAGCGTGCCAGGGCGAAAGTTCTCCACGAGCACGTTTGCACCATCGATCAAGCGAAGAAAGAGGGCCTTGTCTTCATCCGATTTGAGATCGAGAGCAATCGTGCGTTTGTTGCGGTTGACGATCTTCCACCACAATCCGGAACCATCTCGCGGATCTCGCCAGGCCATGCCACGAAGCGAGTCGCCCGTTCCCGGTTGCTCCACCTTGATGACATCGGCACCGAAATCGGCGAGGTATCGGGCGCAGTTTGGGCCCGCGAGCACCGTCGAGAGATCGATGACTCGGAGATCGCTGAGCGGCGGATTGTTCAAGGATCAGTAACCGGGACGAGTGCGTCGAATCACCGTCGAGTCGTTCCACCATCTACCGCTGAAGCGCCAGTCAGTATTCGGTCGGGCAACCGCTGCCGATGGTTGTGGCTTTGGCCACAACGCTTCGATTGCTTCGAGAATCGCGGCTGCTTCCTCGTCCGACGGTGTCGGGGAGATGCCGTGGAGGTTCACAACGGCATGTTGCCGTGTTTGCGCCGCGGCAACTCCTCGCGCTTGGTGCGCAACATGGTGAGACCAGCGATCAACTTCGATCGGGTCTCGGCAGGGTCGATCACGTCGTCCACGTACCCACGTTCGGCAGCGGCATATGGGTTGGCGTACTTCTCGGTGTATTCGGCGATGAGCTCGGCACGACGCGCAACCGGGTCTGCTGCCTGTTGCAGTTCGCGCCGGTAGACGATTTCGACTGCGCCTTGTGGTCCCATGACGGCAAGTTCCGCCGTGGGCCAGGCATAGGCGAGGTCGGCCCCAATCGACTTCGAGTTCATTACCACGTAGGCACCGCCGTAGGCCTTGCGTGTGATGACTTGGATTCGTGGCACGGTGGCTTCGCAATACGCATAGAGCAACTTTGCGCCGTGACGAATGATGCCGCCGTACTCCTGATCGACTCCGGGGAGGAACCCCGGAACGTCGACGAAGGTGACGATGGGAATGTTGAACGCATCACAGGTGCGAACGAATCGTGCAGCTTTCTCACTCGATTCGATGTCGAGCACGCCTGCGAGCACCATCGGCTGGTTGCCCACGATGCCAACGGGCTGACCGTTCAGGCGTGAGAAACCGCAGATGATGCTCTTGGCCCAGTGGGGGAAGTATTCGAAGAACTC
>CAZWKD010000127.1:0-2103 GCA_964633985.1 uncultured Acidimicrobium sp.
AAGGAGATCTCGCCCATGTGTTTGCGCATCGTCTTCGACCTGCGCGTAAGGATCACTTCGGCTCCATTCGGTCCGTCGACGAGGCCGACGAGTACCGCGGAGACCTGCACGTCCGGTCGTGGCGGCAACGGGGTGAACGTGTCGGAGAAAGCCTTGACACGAGCAAGCACTTCATCGATGTCGCGCAACGGCGACAAGTCGAGGTTCTTCCAGGGGTTGTACGGACGCACCCACACTTGCGGTGGGCGCGGGATCACTTGATCCCCGCCCGGACGCATCATCCGCGAGGCTTCCAGCCCGTCTCCGCGAGTTGGCGAATGATCTGGTCGAGACCCGCAGTCTTCAGGTTCGACAACGTCTTGCCCGGCTGCTCTTCACCCTTCTCCCACGTCTCCCAAGCGAGGAGAATCTTGTCGAGATCGGGTGCGGGGGTTTCGAATGCCATGCGCTCAGCCTAACGACGAAGCGGCGTTGGACGCCTAACGCTGCCGCTTGGCGAAGTTGGTACCGAGGGTGACCACTGCCATCACGGTGGCGAGTGCGATCAGTGCAAGTCGGCCGCGCGAGTCGAGATCGAACACGAATGCCCCCACGAGCGCGACGGCGATGATCACCCAGTCGAGTATGCGATGGATACGTCGATCGATCCACTTGAACGCGCTCAATGGCCCGTGCGTTATCGCCGCATTACCGAGCAGAGCCAAACACACGATGACCGGCACTGCAGGCGTGGTGGACTGCGCCGACATCATGATCAATCCCGCAGCGATGCCGTACTCGACGAGTTGGTGCAACCAGAACGCCCGCCCTTGTGTTGCCATGCGCAGAAACTCTACGAGCCGAACACGATCGGATATGTGACGAAGCCCCGGCGTTGCCGCCGAGGCTTCGTTTACTGCGTGAGCAGTGTGGGGGTATGGGGGGTTACATCATTCCCATGCCGCCACCGGGCATGCCGCCGCCTGCCGGTGCCGGATTCTTCTCCGGCTTGTCGGCGACGAGGCACTCGGTGGTGATCACGAGAGCCGCAATCGAAGCTGCGTTCTGCAGCGCCGCACGGGTGACCTTGGCCGGGTCGATGATGCCGGCCTTCATCAGGTCGACGTACTCACCGGTGGCCGCGTTCAAACCAACGGAGCCCTTCTCCGACTCGACGCGCTGGATGGCGACTGCGCCTTCCATGCCCGCGTTGTCGGCGATGTGGCGACCAGGAGCAACGAGCGAGTCGTACACGCTGCGCGCACCCGTGGCCTCGTCGCCCTGCAGCGACTCCACCACCTTCAGCACAGCGGGACGAGTGCGGATGAGTGCGGTACCGCCACCGGCGACCACACCCTCCTCGATCGCCGCGCGAGTTGCCGAGACGGCGTCCTCGATGCGGTGCTTCTTCTCCTTCAGTTCCACCTCAGTGGCAGCACCGACCTTGATCACGGCCACACCACCGGCCAGCTTCGCGAGGCGCTCCTGGAGCTTCTCGCGATCCCAGTCGGAATCGGTGTTGTCGATCTCGGTCTTGATCTGGCTGATGCGGGCAGCGACGTCGTCCTTGCTGCCGTTGCCGTCCACGATCGTGGTGTTGTCCTTGGTGACGATGACACGCTTGGCACGACCGAGCAGGTCGAGGGTCACGTTCTCGAGCTTGAGACCAACCTCTTCGCTGATGACCTGACCACCGGTGAGCACTGCCATGTCCTGGAGCATCGCCTTACGACGATCACCGAAACCCGGCGCCTTCACGGCAGTGGAGTTGAACGTGCCGCGAATCTTGTTCACGACGAGTGTGGCGAGTGCCTCACCTTCGACGTCCTCGGCGATGATGATGAGCGGCTTGCCCGTCTTCATCACGTTCTCGAGTAGCGGCAGCATCGACTGCACGGTCGAGATCTTGGAAGAGTGGAACAAGATGTACGGGTCGTCCAAGACGGCTTCCTGACGGTCCCCATCGGTGACGAAGTACGGCGACAGATAACCCTTGTCGAACTGCATACCTTCGGTGAACTCGAGCTCGGTGCCGAACGTGTTCGACTCCTCGACCGTCACCACACCGTCCTTGCCGACCTTGTCGATCGCGTCGGCGATGACCTTGCCGATCGAGGCATCGGC
>CAZWKD010000128.1:0-2085 GCA_964633985.1 uncultured Acidimicrobium sp.
GCTTCAACTTCATCGATGCTCACCGCCGATGCGCCGCAGCATGAAACGTGGCGTATCTCCCGACTGTCATGTGGTCATGATGCGCTCAACAGCGAAGAGTTCCAGTTGTGTATTCGCGGTTTGCGCGGTCAATTGCGCGCATTGCGCAACCAAGTGAGCATTCCGGAATCACTCACGTTCACCCTCGGTGGTCGCGAAAGCGAACTGCGTTTGCAGGTGCGCAACGAAGCCGCCCAGCCATTGTCGGTCATCGTGTCGATGAACAGTGCCAAGTTGCAGTTTCCTCAAGGACCGCAACTCGTTTCCATTCCACCAACATCGTCCATGGATCTGCTCTTCCCTGTACGAGCGCGTGCCAATGGAAGGTTCCCCGTCGAAGTCGTTCTCACCACTCCCGACGGAAACACGCAAGTTGGTCGGCGCATACCCATGACTGCTCGAGTGAGCGCGCTTGCAGGGCTCGGTCAGGTTGTTACCGGTGCGTCAATAATCATTCTCCTTACGTGGTGGGTTTCGCACTGGCGAAAGAAGCGTCGCGAGCAGGCATCCCAAAACCACCCCGCATTACACTGACGCGCATGACAATCCGCATCGTTACCGACAGCGCCTGTGATCTTCCTCAACAACTCGTCGATCAACATCGCATCACCATCGTTCCTTTGTCGATCCGCTTCGGCGACAAGGAGTACATCGACCGCAAAGACTTGACCAAGGAACAGTTCTGGCAGATGTGTTCGTCGTCGCCGGTACTTCCTGAGACGGCCGCCCCGTCTCCTGGTCAGTTCGAAACCGAATTTCGTCGTCTCAAGCAAGAAGGCGCGACTGGCATCGTCGTCGTCAGCCTCTCGTCCGACCTTTCGGCCACCATCCAGAGTGCTGAACTTGCGGCCCGTGCGCTAGCAGGCGAGATCGATGTGCGCATCGTCGACAGCCGTTCGGCCTCCATCGGCGAGGGCATCACTGCTGTTGCTTGCGCCAAGAAGGCCGCAGCAGGTGCGAGCATCGACGAAGTAGTCGCCCTCGGCAAGCAACTCGCCGAGAAGTCCAAGGTCTGGGGTGCGCTCGACACGCTGGAAAACCTGAAGAAGGGTGGCCGCATCGGCGGGGCCAAGGCCATGTTGGCTTCTGCCCTGTCCATCAAGCCGATCATCGAAGTTCGCGGCGGCAAGGTCGAAGAGGGTGGCAAGCAGCGCACCCGCAGCAAGGCCCTCGCGTTCCTCGTAGAGAAGGTGCGTAACGCTGGCCCGATCGAGAACCTCTCCGTGTTGCAGGCTCAGTGCGACGATCTCGACGTACTCGTCAGCGAATTGCGCAAGGTGTACAGCGGCGAAATCATCGTCGGTGACATCGGTCCGGTGATCGGTGCTCACACCGGCGCTGGCACCATCGGTGTCGCCTATCACCACGCCTGAGATCACTCACTCTGCACTAGTTCAAGCACTAGCGTCGCGTCACGACGATGACGCAAAGAGAGGTGCTTGGTGAGTTGATCGGCGATCGCTATCGCCTTGACCGCCACATCGCCAAAGGCGGCATGGCTGAGGTCTGGTTGGCCAGCGACGTCAAGTTCGACCGCAAAGTGGCCGTCAAGATCCTCAAGCCCCACATGGCTAGTGACCCCAAGCTGGTGGAGCGGTTCCGTCGTGAAGCCGTTGCTTGTGCCGGCATCAACCACCCCAACATCGTCGCTGTCTATGACTGCTTGGAGCACCACGGGCAACAGGCCGTGATCATGCAGTACGTCAAAGGCAAGAGCCTTCGTGATGTGCTCGATCGTCAACGAACGCTCGGACCGCAGTTGACCATACATATAGGGATGTCGGTCGCGGCAGCGCTGGAGGAAGCGCACAACCAGAACATCATTCACCGCGATGTGAAGCCGGGAAACATCCTGATCACGAAGAGTGGTGACGTGTTCCTCACCGACTTCGGTATCGCCAAAGCTCTCGACTCGAGTGGTGACGATGATCTCACCAACGACAACATCATGATGGGTACGGCCAAGTACCTCTCGCCGGAGCAGGTCCGCGGTAAGCCGCTCGACGGACGAGCAGATCTCTACGGTCTCGGACTCGTGTTGTACGA
>CAZWKD010000129.1:0-2074 GCA_964633985.1 uncultured Acidimicrobium sp.
TTGTGCACGCTCAGTTGGTCGCTCGCCGACGGCAGCGTCGGATCGTTCTCCTTCACATCGACTGCCACCGTCCAATCCACCACCGCGCCGACAGAAGGCGGAGCCACTGCCACCACCGTGCCGCAGATCATCGGTGAAGTGGTGCCTGAGCGCACCGGATCGGGACCTCGCGTTGGCGGACTGCTCGGCTTGCTTCGTGTCTTTGAATACTTGCTCGTTGCCTCACTCTTCGGCGGGCTGATGCTGCTCGTACTCGCATGGCCAGAGGGTGTCGACTACGGCGTCGGCAAACGCTTCTTCCGTCTCACCTGGCTACTCGCGGTCATCGTCATGTATTTGGTCGTGGCGATTTCGGCAATGCGACAGTCAGATTCGGGATTCGGATCGGCACTCAATCCGTTTTCATGGTTCTCCGCCTTCGATCAAGCATCGGGTTATGTCTTGATTCTTCGGTTCGTGCTCGTCGTGGCATTCGGCTGGATCGCCACCGATCTCGAACGCGCATTCGATCCAGCCACACAAGTTCCATCCATGGGTATCGCCATCGTGATGATGGCCACCTACGGCCTCACCCGTCTCGGCCAAGACGTGTCGATCTTTTCCTATCTCATCGGCGTCGTGCACGCACTTGCCGTCGGACTCTGGGTGGGTGCGCTCGTTCTCTTGGTGCGCGCAGTTCTCGTGGGGCCGGGCGATGAGGATTTGCTCCACGCAGTGCGCGGCATGGCCAGGCTCACCACTCCACTCATCCTCGTCGCCGTGATTACGGGCGTATTGCAGGTGTACCTCCTCGACGGCTTCAACATCTTCACGAGCGGCCATGGCTTGCTCAATGTCTTGAAGGTGCTCGTGGTTGCGCTGATGATCTGGATCGCGCTCATGCTCAAGGTGTTCACCGAAGGACGACTGCTCCGTGAGCGCGAACTCACGGGAAAGATGGCGTGGCGTCTGCGACGCGCGGTGGGAATCGAAGTGGCTGTTGGTCTTGTCGCTCTCGTTCTCACATCATGGATGGTTCCCATGCGACCGCCACAAGCAAGCGCAGCACCGAACGCTCCTACTGCTCAATACACCTTCCGAGAGGAACTGCAAAACGATCGGTTCCACGTGATCGTGTCGATGACTCCGGGAGTGGTGGGCGTCAATGCGATGCGCATCGAGTTGCTCGAGCCGTCGCGCATCAACAACTTCACCGTCAACCTCGTGCCACAAGAACCCGGCTATTCGGGTATCGCAATCAACTTGCCGATCAAGCGACGCGGCGCAGTGATCGTCCCCGGTGACGGCACCTTGAATCTGAACGTAGGTGGCGTATGGTCCGTCGAAGTGACGGGGGCCACCACTACCGGCGAGCTGATCCCGCTCGCCACCACCATCACCGTGACCGACGCGGAATCACCGCCAACCACGACGATTCCTACGACCACAACAGCCGCCGCCCCGTAGCCAAAGGGGCCTCGCCTACTAGCGTCTCTGCGGTGAGCAGCGACGCGATGCAAGCCAAACTCGACGACCTTCGATCACGCAAGGAACAGGCGTTCCATGCTGGTTCCCAACGATCCGTCGATCGCCAGCATGAGAAGGGCAAGATGCTCGCTCGCGAGCGCCTCGAGGCGCTTCTTGATCCGGGCAGTTTCCACGAACTCGACTTGCTTGCTCGTCATCGCGCACACGCCGCCGGCCTCGAGGAGCGTCCGTACACCGACGGCGTCATCACTGGCTGGGGAACCATCGACGATCGCAAGGTGTTCGTCTTCAGTCAGGACTTCACGGTCTTTGGTGGCGCTCTCGGCGAGGTCTTCGCCGAAAAGATTCACAAGTTGATGGATCTCGCGCTCAAGGTAGGTGCACCCGTGATCGGTTTGAACGACGGTGCTGGTGCCCGTATTCAAGAGGGTGTCGTGTCGCTCGCGAGTTACGGCGGCATCTTCCACCGCAACGTTCAGGCATCGGGTGTCATCCCGCAGATCTCGGTGATCCTCGGTCCCTGCGCTGGTGGCGCTGTGTACTCACCCGCGATGACCGACTTCATATTCATGGTGCGCGAAACCAGCCACATGTTCATCACCGGTCC
>CAZWKD010000130.1:0-2068 GCA_964633985.1 uncultured Acidimicrobium sp.
GACCAACGGTGGGCCAGACGATGTTTCGTTGACCGCCTTCTTTGATGCGCACGTGGGGTCGAACCGTGGCGAAATCGGTGTATGCCTCCGGGTCGATCTCGGCCAGTGGCGTGGCGTGCCAACCCTCGATCAGATTTCGCACTGCGTTGGAGGCCGCATCTGCCGCGTCATTCCAGCCCGTGAATGCAGTGACAATGATGGGACTCGTCAGACTGGGCTTGGAGAGCCACCGCACATGATCAAGCGACGACATGTGGCCTCACCCTATCGCTGCTTCCTCCGCAGGGGACTGGCCAGTCGTGCCAATCGAATGATGAATTTGGCGACTGACCAGACCGATGCCACGACGAGCATCGTGCGTGAGATCGCCTCGTCATGGTGCAGAGCGCGGTATCCCGCGAGCTCCGCGCGTTCCATTGCAAGCACCTGTCCACTGAGTCCACCACCGCCGAAGGCCGGGTTGAGGCAGTGCACGAGTGGTGCGTCGATCTTCAGACACGGCCCGTGCGCAGCGACGATCCGCATCCACAACAGGTAGTCCTCCGAGTGGCTTCCATTGCCAAACCGCTGCGGAACATTTCGACGAACCATCACGGAGGGTGTGGAACAGCGATTCTTGAAGAGGAACGCGCGCAAACCCACCATGTGATGACGAGAGGTATGAATCGATGCCCATTCATTGGTGGAGGAGAAGCGGTGTCGATGGCACGACATCGCCGTCGACGGGTGTGCATTCATTGCCGCGACTTGGATCTCGAGTTTTCGCGGGTGCCAGGCATCGTCGGCGTCCAGAAAGGCGATCAGTTCGCCCTGTGCCATATCCCAACCGGTGTTTCGGGTAACGCCGGCTCCCAGGTTCTCGGTCAATTTGATGAGTCTCACCGGCAACGGGGAGTTGGCCGCTAGTCGCTCCACCACTGCACACGTGTCGTCCGCGCTTGCATCGTCGACGGCGATGATCTCACTTGCAGGAAGTGTTTGGTCGAACACGCTCTGCAGGGCCCGTTCGATGGTGCGGCTGGAGTTGTGCATCGGGATCACCACCGACACGGATGCGGTGCTCATGTGAGTCGCGCGAACCAGTTCCAGTTGCCGGCGAGCTTGTCGTTCACGGTCGATCGACGATCGCGGGCCCACATGTCGATACGACGAATCATCAACCGATCGGTGTCTTCATGGTTGAAGCCCCACTTGCTGCACGCGGCGGTGGTGAAACCTGCGAGCTGTGCTGCGTCACGGGTGGCCTGGTTCACCAAGCCAAATGGATACGACATCGTGGAGACATCACGTTGGAGGATCTCTTCAAGAGATTCGCGACTACGACGCAAATCCCTAGCTGCCTCATCGGGAGTCATCTCGGTGAGTGGCCGATGTTCGTACCCGTGTGCGCCGACAGTGACGAGTCCATTTCCTGCCAATTCGATCAACTGGGTCGTGGTCAGGTAGCGAGAGTCGCCCGAGGCGAGTTTGGTGGGAGTGACGAAGACGTGGAAAGGAATGCCGTGCCGCGTGAGGATGGGTGCGACCGTCGTGAGAACGTCGACGTATCCGTCGTCGAACGTGATGGCGATTCCGTTGTCGGTGTTGGTCCCAAAAGGCACGAGCGGGATTGAGTTGGCGGTGCTGAACCGCAGGATGCTGGCGACATGTTCCTCGAACTCGCCACGATTCATGTTGTAGATCGAGTTGATGTCGCCATCCACACGGTTTCCCACGGAGTGGTAAGTGAGGACACGCAGTCCTCGCGCCGCCGTGCGACCGAGGATTCGCGGCGCGGCAGAGATGGCAGCGGCGCCGAGCCGTTTTGCCCGAAACGTGAGGGTCACGGTGCAGATACCTGTGCAGTCACGATGCCTGAAGTGTATGGGGAAAGTGCGTTGGTGTATGGCAAGGTTGAGGAGTGGGAATTCAGATCGAAACCGTCTCATCAGTGACGGACGAACTGGTGTCGGCGTTCGAGCGACTCGTACCACAACTCTCGTCATCGAGCCCACCGCCGACGCGCGAGCACCTTGAGCACATCGTCGGATCAGATTCCTGCTCGCTGTTGATTGCACGTGATGGCGAA
>CAZWKD010000131.1:0-2051 GCA_964633985.1 uncultured Acidimicrobium sp.
ACCAGTTGAGCAAGGCCAACCCACTCACCATCTTCGAGCCCGTCAATCGCGCGGCCGTGTGCAAGTACATGAAGATGATCACTCCCGAGAAGCTTCTTCGTGCGCTGCAGACGGGTCGCGACGTGGTGGACGTGCCGCGGGATGTCGCCGACAAGGCACGCTTGAGCGTCGAGCGGATGATCGCCATCGGCACACCCTCGCGGACGAAGGAATAGCCACCGCCATGCGCGTGCCCACCGCGCTGATTGCTGATCAACCCACGTGGACACGTGCGGTGGATGTGGTGGTGTTGGGATCTGGTGCCGCTGGATTGGCGGCTGCGTTGGCTGCACGACCCGTGCGCAAGGTGCTGATCGTCACGAAGGACACGTTGGACGCGGGAAGCACGGCATGGGCCCAAGGTGGTCTCGCCGCCGTGTTGGACCCGGGCGACACCTTCGCCGAACACGTGCGCGACACGCTGGATGCGGGAGCGGGACTGTGTATCGAGGACGCCGTGCGACAGCTCGTCAACGACGCTCCGACTGCGGTGTCGTACCTCGAATCGCTGGGTGCGGCGTTCGATCCAGGTGCCGATGGTGCGCACGCGCTCACGCGTGAAGGCGGGCATTCGCACTCACGAATCGTGCACGCGGGCGGTGATCGCTCGGGTGCAGAGATTCAACGCACGCTCGACATCAATGCGGTGAACGCAGGTGTGGAGGTGCTCGACCACGCATTCGCCCTCGACCTCGTGATGGCTCGCGGCGAGAAGCGTCAGGTGGCGGGTGTGCGTATCGCACTGCTCGATGCACATGGCGCAGTGACGAGCGTCGGCGTGGTGCATGCTCGGGCAGTCGTGATCGCCACCGGTGGTGTCGGCCAGATCTTTGCCAGTACGAGCAACCCCCGAGCGGTGACGGGTGATGGTCATGCACTCGCGCTACGCGCTGGCCTGCGCGTTCGCGACATGGAGTTCGTCCAGTTCCACCCCACGGTGTTGTGGCAGGGCGTGAACTCGAGCGACCAACAGACGCTGATCAGCGAAGCGGTACGCGGCGAAGGAGCGATCCTCCTCGACGCGGCTGGCGAGCGAATCATGAGGGGTGTGCACCCGCAGGAAGACCTTGCTCCGAGGGACGTGGTGGCGATCGCCATCCATGAACGCATGGCGCGTGCGGTGAACGGCGTGGACGACCACGTGTTCCTCGATGCGCGACCTATCGGCGAGCGTTTCCGCGAACGTTTCCCGTTCATTACCGAGGCCTGTGCCCGCGCAGGAATCGACCCGACGAAGGACCTCATCCCCGTTTCTCCGGCGGCGCACTACTCGTGTGGAGGGATTCTCTCCAACATGGACGGCACGACGGAGGTCGAAGGCCTGTTCGCCGTTGGCGAGGTGGCCTACACCGGCGTGCACGGAGCCAATCGACTCGCCTCCAACTCGCTCACCGAGAGTCTCGTGGTGGGCACACGCGTGGGGCGCAGCCTCGCCTGGCGACTACCGACGCCGGTGCTTGCAGATGAAGCGGCGGTTGGTGAAGCCGGCTTGCTCGACGAAGGGTTGTCGGCACAAGTTCGACAAACGATGAGCCGACACGTGGGCGTGCTGCGCACGCCCGAAGGTCTCGCACACGCGTGCGACACGTTGTCGGCCATTGCCGACAAGACGTCTCGTGACATCACCCCATCCCGTGACAGTTTCGAAGCCACCAACATCCTGACTGCAGCGGTTGCAGTGGCGCATGCTGCCGCAGCGCGCAAGGAGAGCCGCGGTTGTCATCGTCGGTCGGACGTCACGACCCCCGACGAATCGCGTCTCGTTCACCTGGACGTTTCACTGCACGACGGCGAGGTCCAGATCACGGAAGTGACGCGATGAAGAACGTGTTGTCGACAGGTACCGAAGCCCTGATCGAAGCACGCGGTTTGATCGTGGATGAAGTTCGACGAGTGGTGTCAGTCGCGCTCGATGAGGACCTTGCCCACGGGCCGGACATCACCACAGAGGCCACGGTTCCCGCGCTTCATCGCAGCCGCGCGCGATTCGTCTCGCGTCAAGCCGGACGCCT
>CAZWKD010000132.1:0-2044 GCA_964633985.1 uncultured Acidimicrobium sp.
CCCGTGCTCGCCATGGAACACCACTACCTGATGACCGAGCCAATGGACGAGGTCATCGAATACAACAAGAAGCACGGCCGCGAGCTGCCGCACATGATCGACTTCGCCGGCGAGATCTACGCTCGCCAGGAAGGTCAGAGCATCTTGCTCGGCACCTACGAACAGGACAACCGTCCATGGGCGGCCAAGGAGACTCCGTGGGACTTCGTGTTCCAGTTGCTGCCCCACGACCTGGATCGCATCTCTGACGAGCTCGAGCGTGGCTTCGCTCACTTCCCTGCCGTCGGTCGCGCGGGCATCAAGAAGTTCGTCAACGGTCCGTTCACCTTCAGCCCCGACGGCAACCCGCTCGTCGGCCCGATCAAGGGCATGAAGGGCATGTGGTCAGCCTGCGCGGTGATGGCTGGTCTCTCTCAGGGTGGCGGCGTCGGCTTGTCACTCGCCAATTGGATGGTGCACGGCGATCCAGGCGCGGACATCTGGGCCATGGACGTGGCCCGCTACGGGGACTTCACCACGCTCGCGTACACCAACTCCAAGGTGCGCGAGAACTACTCGCGTCGCTTCCGCATCACGTTCCCGAACGAGGAACTACCGGCGGCACGCCCGTTGCTCACCACTCCGATCTACGACCGCCTCACCGAGCACAACGCGGTGTGGGGAGCGGGCTTCGGTCTCGAGCACCCGCTGTGGTTCCAGGAGAAGGGCAAGAAGCCGGTGGAGGACATCACCTTCTACCGCTCCAATGCGTTCCCGATCGTGGCCGAAGAGTCGCGCGCGGTGCGAGAGCGTGTCGGATTCTCCGAAGCCTCCAACTTCGCCAAGTACAAGGTGAGCGGCAAGGGTTCGTCCGCGTGGCTCTCCAGCCTGTTCACCAACTCACTTCCGGCGATGAATCGCACGGTGCTCACCGCCATGCTCAACCCGCAGGGCAAGATCGTCGGCGAGTTCTCGGTATCGCGCGTAGGCGAAGAAGAGTTCCACTTGTTCGGCTCCCAGGCAGCCGAGGTGCACCACCCGCGGTGGTTCCTCGCACACCTGCCCGAGAACAGTGAGATCAGGTTCGAGAATCTCTCGTTGTCGATGGTCGGCCTCACCGTGGCTGGTCCGCGTTCGCGTGACGTGCTGCAGAAACTCACCGACACGTCACTCGCCACCAAGGATTTCCCGTTCATGGCCTTCCGCAAGGCGAACATCGGCATGGCGCCGGTGTGGCTGTCACGCATGACCTACACGGGCGATCTCGGATACGAGATGTGGATGGCGCCGGAGTATCAGCGCTACCTGTTCGACCTGATCTGGGATGCAGGCAAGGAATTCGACATGGGCCTGTTCGGCTTCCGTGCGCTCATCACGATGCGTCTGGAGAAGAGCTTCGGTACCTGGTTCCGTGAGTACCGCCCGATCTACACGCCGCTCGAGGCCGCGATGGATCGTTCGCTCAAGTTCGACCATGACTTCATCGGTCGCGCTGCAGTCGAGAAGGAAATCGCCGACGGTGGCCCGAAGCGCAAGCTCGTGATGTTCAAGGTGGAAGTCGATCCCGAGGCTCCGGCCGACGTGATCGGCGACGAGCCCGTGTGGCATGACGGCAACGTGGTGGGCTGGATCACCTCCGGTGGATACGCCCATTACTCGCAAGCGTCGCTCGCGATGGGCTACATCCCCACCGAACTCGTCGACAAGAAGTCGGGCTTCGAAATCGAAATCATCGGCAAGCGCCGCCCCGCGACGATCCTCCACGAACCGATCCTCGATCCGAGTGGTTCGCGGATGCGTGCGTGATGTCGACGATCGCCAAGATCGAGATCACCCACCACCGACTTCCACTCGACCCGCCATTCCCCGCGTCGTGGGACACCCGTCCCCGCACGCACTTCCCGGCCACGATCGTGCGCGTGCACGACTCGGAAGGTCGGGTGGGTATCGGTTCCGGCGATGCGATGTACGGCTTTGCCGACTACGAGCGCTATTTCATCGGTGAGGATCCACTCGACATCGACCGCCATGCAGCGGTGCTCGCCAACATCGAGTTCCACGCTGG
>CAZWKD010000133.1:0-1984 GCA_964633985.1 uncultured Acidimicrobium sp.
TCGCGTTGGTACATCACCCTTCGTCGCCATGGACGAAATCCGAGCGATTCGTACAAGCGATAAGCACCTGTGGGATTGTCCGAATCGACGTTGATTGCGGCAACTTCCATCTCTGCTTGGCGATAGGCATACAAAGCAGAGAGCAGGAGTTGTGTCGCCACCCCTCTGCCCCGCCACTCGGCAAGCGTGCCGATGTTGTCGACCCACGCGTACTTTGCCCCGAGTAGTTCATCGTCGTTTTCGTACCTGTGGGACAAGAGGTAGCCGACGATCTCGCCATCGGGAGAAACGGCCATGAACGAGCGCTCGAGCCACGAGCCGAAACCTGTCGTGTGCGTTTTCCATCGCTCGGGCGACATCGGCACCGTGCCCCAATGATCACGAAACGCCAGATTCTTCACCTTCCGAATTTCTTCCGAGCGAGCATCATCCCATGGCACCACGACGAAGTCTGCAGATGACATTGTTTCTGGAATCGTTCCAAGAGGTCGATGGAGATCGGCGAAGTAACGAACCGGTTGGAGCCCTTCACGCTCCATCAAGCGCATCGCCGAGATGTTGGTGTGAGACACCTCAGCACGAATCACCTTCGGAACAGCGCTGGTCGATTCCTCCAACAATCGTTCGGCAGTATCCAATCCATGGCGAAGTACATGACGTCCGACACCAAGACCACGAAACGAAGGATGAACCGCTCCGAACACGTAGCAACACTCGTAACGCTCATCCGACCGAAGGTGGTAGGCGTAAGTCGCACCCACTAGTTGGTCGCCCTGCCACGCGGAAATCGTGTGGTTCTGCAGATCAACGGGAAGCGACTCGAATTCCTCCCGAAGTTCTTCTCCCACTTGTCGAATCGGATTGCCATCCGCGATTTCCGACTCGGTGAACAACTCCGCGAGCAGGTCGTAGTCGGTATCTCTCAGCGGTCGATACTCGATGGACATTGAACTGCATGGTACGGCGACTGGGCCTCGCCGTGATGGGACTACTCGGGAATCACCAGCCCGATGCCGACGCCGAGTGTCGACAGCCCCAGCACTACTGCACCGATCGGAACGAGGCGAATGAGAGACGTGGTGGAGCCACCCGCAGTGCGAGGTGCACCACCGAAGAAACCACCAGAGATCAACAGTGGCGAGACGAACAAGCCGATACGAAGCGCCCACACCACTCCGTCGCCGAAGCGTGATTGGTCGAGAACGAGCTGGCCGATGATTCCGAGGACGACGAGCACACCCGCGTGGGCGTGGCCGGCACGGAAGTAACTGGTCTGCTCGGCCGTGATCTTCTCGGTACCGGCCTGGCGACGAAGGATCGACAAGAGGAACGTTCCGCCGAAGGCGATCGTGGGAAGGGAGATGAATGCGATGGCAATCATCCAGCGGCTTGCGTCAGTCATGGGGTTCTCCTCGCCTCGGGTGTCGTTGACACCACCTCTCCGAACGGTAAGGAATCACATTGACAATGTCAAGTTTCTTCTACGCCCCCGAACCGGCGCCCCTCGTCGGACTCAGGTTCCGCCGCGTCGTGGACGAGCAACCAGTTCGCCGCCGCAATTCGGGCAACGGTTCTGCATTTCGCTTCCGCAGTCAACACAAAACGTGCATTCGAAACTGCAAATGAGGGCGGCTCCGGTCTCGAGGAGCGGACCAGAGCAACGTTCACATGTCGAGCGCATCTCCAACATCGTTCATCCCTCCTTGGACCACAGCCCGTCGATGAAGCGTTGATCCTCGTCGAACAGCCAGCACTCACGAAGCTTTTCGTCCTGCACTCGGTAGAGCAGCACGCGCCGGGTTCGACGCGGCGGATCACCGAGGTCTTCGATCGCGATGAGCGCACCAAGCGTGTCCCCGACGAGTACGTCCTCGACTGCAACCAGTTTCCGAGCAGTTCTCACTGATGCTTGACCGAGCGCTGCAAAAGCCGCGTCCCGACCCTTGTGGGTGCCAGCAAGTGGGCTCGTGCCCATGTAGTGCAA
>CAZWKD010000134.1:0-1972 GCA_964633985.1 uncultured Acidimicrobium sp.
TAGAAGCCCACCAGCACGGCACCTTCCCAGCGCTTGATCATGAAGCCGTTCCAACAGATGGGTACAAGCACAATCGTGGCCACGATCATCACCGGGAAGTCGAGACGGATCGCCTCGTCGTTGACGGCGATACCGGCATCGGACACAGCAGCTGACGCTCCGAGTACCGCGAGCAAGTTGAAGATGTTGGAGCCGACGACGTTGCCGACGGCAATGTCTCGCTGACCACGAATCGCTGCCAAGACGGAAGTGGCAAGTTCGGGCAGCGACGTGCCGGCTGCCACCACGGTGAGACCGATCACCAAGTCGCTCACACCGAGAGCTTCGGCGATCTCCGTGGCCGAAGAGACGAGGAATCGTGATCCGATGATCAAGAGTCCGAGACCAGCGATCACCAAGCCAATCTGAAAGAGTGCCGAAGCCTTGAGGGTGGAACCCTCCACTGACTTCACCTCTTCCTCATACTCGGCCTTCACGACATCCGACTGCTCGGTGCGGGCACCGCGAATCAGCCAACCGGTATAGGCCAAGATGCCGATGAAGAGCACGATGCCCTCTAGGCGACCGATTAGGCCGTTCAGCGCCAACACGTACGAAACCCCAGAAATGACGATGAGGAGCGGAATGTCGAAACGCAACAGGCGTTGCTCGATGGAGAGTCCGCTCACGGCCGCGGACAAACCGAGAATGAACAGGATGTTGAAGATGTTGCTACCCACCACGTTGCCGAGTGCTACGTCGGCATTCCCGCTCAACGCTCCTTGAACCGAAACAGCCATTTCTGGCGCGCTCGTGCCGAAGGCCACCACCGTGAGACCGATGATGATCGGGGCGATTCCCAGCCGCGAGGCCAACGAAGACGCACCCCGCACCAGCCACTCCGCGCCAAGAAC
The DNA here is from genome assembly GCA_964633985.1 of uncultured Acidimicrobium sp. Lineage (GTDB taxonomy): Bacteria > Actinomycetota > Acidimicrobiia > Acidimicrobiales > Ilumatobacteraceae > UBA3006. Next base: position 894 of record CAZWKD010000134.1, read on the forward strand.
GAGTGCCACCAAGCCGACAACCAGGCCAACGAACGTCATGAAATCCATCGCTCCAACCTACTTGTTGCGGATTGCTCGACCGAGGACGTGTGCACCGACTGGTGCAGCAACGAGTTGCAGCACCACGACGACCACGATCTTCGTGATCGTGCTTGCATCTCGAATTTGGATAATCGCACCGATCGCACACAGCGCGACGCCCAATGTCGCCGGCTTGGTGGCGGCATGCATCCGCGCCAGCGTGTCGGGAAGGCGGTGCAGACCAATCGAAGCAACGAGTGCGAGCAACGCACCTGCAATCAGCAGCACGCCCGAGACCATGTCGACGAGGACGTTCATCGCTCTTCCCCATCCCGCGACTCGATGAATCGAGCCACCGTCACCGAGGTGAGGAAGCCGAGCAAACCAAGCACGATCGCCAAGTCGAGGAGCAACCCGTCGCCATTCGCAGCGACTGCCACCAAGAAGGCACTCGACACGACTGCACCGAGCATGTCGAAGGCCACTGCCCTGTCGCCCAACGAGCCGCGAACGATGATGCGCGCAACGCCGATCACACCGGCAAGGACAAGAATCACGAGCGCCACCCACGTCAACGTGTTCATGATGCCTCCCGCAACCTGAAGGCTCCCGCGATCACGTGCTCCAGTTTCAAGATACTTTCACGAAACTGTTCCTCGTCCACTGCGCCGAGCACGTGAACCGAGATTGTTCGTGATTGTGGATTCACTTCAAGAGACATGGTGCCCGGGGTAAGCGTGATCGCATTGGCCACGATCGATGCGATGAAGGGCGAATCACCTGCCAACGTCACTTCTTGGATCGACGTTGCTACACGCGACGAATTGGGCAGCAACACCGCACGCACTACCTGCAGGCTCGACGTTACGAGACTCCATCCGACAAAGCCGATTGCCTTGACCGCACCCCAGGGGCGAACGAAGTACGCGCCGCGGGATTCACTTCCGAACATCCAGGTGATGACAGCGATCACCACCACTCCGCTGGCGACGTTGGCCACCGACAGCTCACCCCACAGCGCCACCCAGAGCGCCATCATCATCAATGACCGTGGGATC
>CAZWKD010000135.1:0-1972 GCA_964633985.1 uncultured Acidimicrobium sp.
CGGAATACGTCTGCTCCTGCACCAATCAGGGCGTCAAGCATGTGAGGCGAGTCGCTCTTTGGCCCGATGGTGGCGACTATCCGTGTGCGGCGCAGATTACTCATACGCGGATGAGCCACTCTGAGGGCATGGGAGTGGGCGTGCTCCGGCTGAAAATCACGTAGTCACGGTAGCGATGTTCTACGCCTGTTGAGCGGAGGACATCAACTTTGGATTACCGCGAACCAGCGGCCTTCGTTGTCGGCGAATGCAAAGGTGGTCATGCCGGAGTGTTGACCAATTTCGGTTGCTTGGACACCTCTGCCCGCCAGAGCAGAACGAGTGGCCTCTAGATCGTCCACTTGAAAAGCAATGGATGGCGTGGCCAAATCGAGCCCGTCCGGGTTGTCTTTCATCAACTCGAGAGGAACGAGCTCGAAGGCGAAGTCCTGATCCGCAAAACCAACCTTGACGATCGGGTAGGCACCTGCCTGAATACGATCCTTCTCGATCATGCCGACTTGGTCGGTCCAGAACTTGAGACATGCTGCAGGATCGTTCACGTACAACACCACGTAACTGACCTTCATCGAAATCTCCTGGAATGTGATGAGCCTGTTGAAAAACTAGTCATCTAATGTCTAACGAGCGCAGAGCGCCCAAGACTCACCTGTCGCTGTCAGACCTCACCGTTGCGTCGTTCGCCTTCGCTGTCCCATGACGATCATCAGTGCACCAGCCACCAACATCGCCCACGCCGCGGTGGATGAGCCGTCGCCTCCCGTGGAGGGCAGTTCTGCCAGAGCTACGGGTGCCGTGGGAGTGGTGGTTGCCGTAGTGGTGGACGGTGCTGAGGTGGTGGTGTTCGCGATCAGCGGGGAGGGAGCTGCTGAACCGGCTGAGGAACCGAGTGAGGTGAAGGCAGTCTGACCACTCGCGGTGCACTCGGGGTGGTACTCGGCGGTCCACGTCATCTTCACATTGATCGAAGTCGTCACGGTGCCCACGAGCCTGACGTGCATCCTCGAGAAACTCGGATACGAGTGGAGATTCAACGAAGTGAGATCAAGGGTTCCGCTCGCACCGAAGTTCTGTGCGCTCAGTCCGGAGATGGCAGATCCTCGTGAGTCAACGAATTCGACCGTGCCTGAGGTGAAGTTGCCCACCGTGGGATTGACGAGCACAAATTGCTTCCATGTCCGCGCCTCGCAACGAGACGTGCTCTCACGGAAGTTGTTGATCGGCAGAACGAACCCGTTGGCTCCACAGGCGCCACCGGTTTGCAAGTCGAAGTTCTGGATCTGCTTAGTACCACCGTGGCCCATCACCCAAAGACAACTGGGGTCGGCGGAATCGATCTGGAGGGTGTACACGGCCTCAAGTTCGCTGCGAACGAATGTCTTCGGATTGGGTGAGAAGCTGGTGCACATATTGTTGGTGGCGAAGTCGTAGCACTCCACTTGGGACGTGCCAACTGAATCCACCACTGTGGGTATGAACATTCGCGTTCCGTCGACGTAGGCCTCACCGCGCGTCGTGCCCCAAGCAGGGTCGAAAGGGGTGGCGAGTCCCGCGAGGGCCGTGGTGACGACCGCAGTATCAGTGATCCTTAGTCCCGTAAAGTCGGTGCACGCATTGGTCGGGTCGCCGGGGAAACAGACCCCGATAGGTGTACCCGTGGAGTTCAGAAGCGGAAACGCAGGCACGGCCGTGAAAGTGCGGCTGAATAGCGTGCTCGGGAGGATAGGCCAGCCGGTGCAGTTGGTGGGAGTCGACGACACGTCGACACACGAGATGTCGGAGAGGCTGTTGGTGTTCGCGGTGCCGTAGATGTTGATGAAGATCCGGTTGCCGACCGCTGCGATGGTCGGCGGTTCCCACAAGCGCCCCTGCACCCCACCACTCGTCGTCACGTTGTACGGCTGGTTGACGCACGGACTCTTCGTGGCGAAGTCGAAACAGAGCAACTTGTTGCGCGAGTCGGGGAGCGAGG
>CAZWKD010000136.1:0-1965 GCA_964633985.1 uncultured Acidimicrobium sp.
TGGTCAGCGACGCGATGTCGAGGTGATCCCACACCACGCCGGTGTAGCGCTGCCAGGCAGGAAGTACGGGGGCGCCTTGCAGCGAGGAGTTCGCTCGCTGGGCGCGTTCCAGGTGGACTCCCTTCACCCCGAGCAACACGGCGTCGCCACCCTTGGCCTTGCGCAATGCGGCGACGACCTCGGTGCGCGGTGCTGCCAGCGCACTACCGAAGGTGCCGCTCGCGGGCGACCACTTCTTCGCCCCGTTCTTTACCCCTCCCTCGGCTTTGCCTTCGGAAGGGGGGAGGAGAATGACGAATCGAGAGGTGCCCACAAAAGGAAAGTTTGCCTTACCCGTGGGTAATCTTGGGCCATGACAGAGGTAGCGCCCGTCAACAGCTGGGAAACCGATTTCGATCACGCCCATCCCGACTACAACACGAATGCCCACGAAATTTGGGATCAGTTGCGTGGCAAGTGTCCGGTGGCACACACCGAGCGTTACGGCGGTACGTGGTTGCCCGTCACTCATGCCGACGTGTCGGCGATCGCTCGCGACACGGAGCACTTCTCGTCCGAACTCGTGATCGTCGCCAATCGTCCGCCCGAAGAAGAGCGGATCATGACCAAGCCGATCGGTCCGGCTCCACCGATCACCTCGGATCCGCCGTTCCATCAGCACGCTCGTCGTGTGTTGTTGCCTGCCTTCTCGCCACAGGAGATCAACCCGTGGGAAGACGAAGTGCGTCGCTTGTGCAACGAGCTGATCGATTCGATGGGCGATGCCGACGTAGTGGATGCCGCCGTGCAGTATGCGCAGCACATCCCCGTCAATGTGATCGCGCGAATGATCGGTCTTCCCCTCGAGGACAGCGACTACTTCCGTGAAGCCGTGCACACGGTGCTCGAGAACATCGCAGCAGAGGCCGAAGTCCGCATTGCTGCCGTGCAGGAAGTGTTCCAATACCTGCTCAAGCACGTGGAGAAGCACCGCGAAGATCCGAAGGACGATCTCATCGGTTACCTCCTCAACGCGAAGATCTTCGATCAGCCGCTCACCGAGCAACACGTCGTGGGAACCATCGTGCTCCTGCTCATTGCCGGCATCGATACCACCTGGAGCGCAATCGGTTCCTCGCTGTGGCACCTCGCGGGCAATCAGGACGACTTGGCGCGTCTCGTCGCCGAGCCTGAGCTCATGCCGACGGCCATCGAAGAGTTGCTCCGCGCGTACGCGCCGGTGACCATGGCACGAGTGGTGGCCAAGGACACCATGATCGGCGAGTGCCCGGTGAAGGAGGGCGACTGGGTGTTGTTGCCATTCCCGGCCGCCAACCGTGACCCCGCCGAGTTCGAAGATGCCGACAAGGTGATCATCGATCGCGAGTTCAACCGCCATGCGGCGTTCGGTCTCGGTATCCACCGGTGCCTCGGCTCGAACCTCGCTCGCTTGGAGTTGCGTGTGGCCGTGGAGGAGTTCATCAAGCGCTTCCCGCGATTCGAGTTGGCCGACAAGTCGGCTGTCACTTGGAGCCTCGGTCAGGTGCGTGGGCCACGCAAGTTGCCCGTGCGCATTCTCGAGCGCTCCTAACTGGTGACCGATCACCCTGCCTCCTTGGAGGGGCTGAATCCCGACCAGTACGACGCGGTCACTCATGCGAGTGGGCCGCTACTCGTGGTGGCGGGGGCGGGTTCGGGAAAGACACGGGTACTGACGCAGCGCATTGCGCACCTCATCTCTCGTGGGGTGCACCCGATGAACATCCTTGCGATCACGTTCACCAACAAGGCGGCAAGCGAGATGCGCGACCGTGTTGCGACTTTGGTCGGCCCGGTGGCGCGGCAAATGTGGGTGAGCACGTTTCACTCCGCCTGCGTGCGCATCCTGCGTGCACAGGCTGAGCGCATCGACTACCCGAAGACGTTTTCGATCTACGACCAATCCGATGCGCAGCGACTGGTGGGCTACGTGATCAGGGATCTCGG
>CAZWKD010000137.1:0-1946 GCA_964633985.1 uncultured Acidimicrobium sp.
CCCCAGGCGAGATGCCCGTACAACTCGAGCGACACGAGTCCGTGAATTCGCGACCATCCACGTGCAAGCAATTCATTCAGTGACTCTGGCAAGAAGGTGGTGGGGTCGAGGGGGACTTTGGCATCTTGTGCCACATCCGCGCCGAGACCAACCAGCTCGCCTGCTCCGTATGCAGCAGCAACGACTCGCACCATCGGTTCGCCGAACCGATAGACGCTCGACACGGTCGGGCCGCCCGCACGGGCATGAAATCCAGGCACCGGCGTGCCAAGAATCAACCCGAAGCGATCGGGGTTCGCCAGCGCCCAGCGGCGATAGGTGAATGCGATTGCCTCGAGTCGCGAAAGTAAGTCGCTGTCGGCCTTCTTGATTGCCTCGTCGATCGCCAATCCGAACGCCTCGAACCCGTCGCTGATGAGCAACTCGAGCAAGCCATCCCGTCCGTCGACATATCGGTACATGCCCGAAGGACTGATCCCTGCGGTCTTGGCCACCTCGCGCAACGAGAGGCCCGCCGCCCCGGTTCGGCGGAGTTCTTTGAGCCCCGCGGCCTTGATTTTGCCCATCAATTCCGCCCGAAGTCGGGCCCGACGACCTTCCATGGGCCTCACGGTACCCGATCTCAGAAACGCGAACACTGTTTGCACTTCAATTGCTACTTGATCTAAAGTGCGAACAGTGTTCGTGTTTTGACCAATGTACGCAAGGGAGTGTGATGAGCGAGCGGTACGTAGTTCTCGGAGCCTCAGGGGGCATCGGCCATGCGCTCACCACCGAGCTCGTCCGCCAAGGTCGCCGCACGCGGGCCGTGTCTCGCCACACACCTGATGTATCTGCCGAGGCCGAAGTCATGTCGGCAGATCTCTCCACTCTCGAAGGCGCCCGACGTGCCTGCGCGAATGCTTCGGTGGTCTTCCACGCTGCACAGCCGGCGTATCACCGATGGCCCGAAGAGTTCCCCGGGCTGACGGCGAACATCATCACTGCTGCGAGCGAGGCCGGAGCCAAGTTGGTGATGGCCGACAACCTCTACATGTACGGGCCAGTTCGCGGGCCTCTCGTCGAAAATCTGCCGCGTGCTGCAACCGGTCGCAAGGGTGTGGCTCGAGCACGAATGGAACAGCAACTGCTCGACGCCCACCAGTCGGGCGCAGCACGCGTGGCGATCGGTCGGATGTCCGACTACTACGGACCACACGGTCCGAACAGCACGCTTGCCGCTCTCGTGTTCAATCCCGCAGTGAAGGGCAAGACGATGCGGTGGCCAGGCTCCACCACGGCACCAAAGACTTTGCATTTCCTCCCAGATGCTGCACGCGGTCTGATCGTCCTTGCCGACCACGACGCTGCCGATGGGCAGGTTTGGCACGTTCCCGCGGCACAGGCGATCAACGGCAACGAGTTCATGGCACTCATCAACCAGTGTCTGGAGACGTCTGTGAAGACCGCGTCAATGAGCGAGTTCGCCATGCGAATTGGCGGGCTCTTCTCCAAGGCAGCGAAGGAGAGTGTCGAGTGCATGTACCAGTGGACCGATCCGTTCGTCGTCGATAGCACGAAGTTCACCAACGCATTCGGGACGTTCAAGGTCACGCCTCATGCCAACGCCATTGCCACCACGATCGCATCACTGACTTACTGACAACCCGACAATCGAAAGGACCATCCGCCATGACCACCACCACCTCTCCCGACCTACCTCCCGTGCGTGGTGCTGGTTGGGCGTCGATCACACAAGGGTTGCTGATCTTCGTGCCCACCTTCGTGCTTGGCGCAGCCATCGAGTGGCCGGGAAGCCTCTCTGATCCAGCGTCCATCGCGTTGCCGAGACTCGCCGAAAACGAAGGTGCGGTTCGTTTCGGATATGCGGCGTACCTGCTGTACTCGGTGTTGTTCGCCGTGACGGTCACCATGCTCGCCCGCCTCGTGGAGGGTGACATGGCGAA
>CAZWKD010000138.1:0-1903 GCA_964633985.1 uncultured Acidimicrobium sp.
CCCCCACAGTCCACACACACGATCTCTTCGTCGGGTGGGCTGGCGAGGCCCTGCATGCCACGGTCGTCAGACATAACGGTCAGTGAAACAGCCGAAAAAGTCTTTCCGCTTCAACAGTTGTCACTCAATGATCAGTCGATTGATCATCTCGACGAGTATCTGTCGATACTCGTCGTCAGTCACCGAAGGTTCGGGGGTGAAATCGGAGATGATTATTCCGAGACCCAATGCCTGCAAAATCGTCGACACGGCCATCGTGCTCACGGGTGAAGTGCAACCAGATCTCATGCGAACGGTTTTGATGAGGTCATTTGTCGCTTCATTCATGATGCGCTGATTAGCCGCCAAGGCATCCGCAAGTTTTGGGATGTCGTAACTTGCTGCCGCCGCCATAGCTCGAAGTCGGCGGTTTCGCTTTCGTCGAGGGTCATTAGGCATAGGCATCATGTTTGCCAAGGATTCCGCCGTGACAGTTGTAGAACTCGACTCCACCACCTCGCGCATGACTCGCAGGTCATTCATGAAAATCGTCGTGATCGTCTCAGTTAGCACCTCGGCCAAAAGTCCGTCGCGGTCTCGGAAGTATTTATAAATCAACGGGACTGAAACCTCGGCTTTTGACGCCACATCAGCTACACGCAGGCCGACAATTCCGTTCTTCTCGATCTCTGACAACGCACACTGCAAAATGCGATCGCGGGTGCTGATTTCAGCGAGAGTCACGGACCGAATGTTATTGGAGTCGTGGAGCTGATTCTTGGTCCTGTCGGCGACGTTTCAGCGCGAGCAGTAACCAGGCCATGACCACGGCTCCCGCGAGAAATGCGATGGTGAGAATTCGTAACTCAAACCCTTGTTCAATGTTGATCACAATCGGCACCGAGATTCGGATCACTTCGCCTGTTTCAGGCGTAACTTCGACGCTCAACTCGACGTCAGTCTGACGAATGATTAAGCGCAGGTCGTTTGCATCGGGGAGCTTCGTTTCTGCCCAAGCACTTGAGGCGGTACGCACACGAATGGTGCCGACCTGCACCCCCACGTTCTCTGCGGTCTTGATCAGAGACTCACGGGTGAAGACGATTTCGGTCTCACCCGTTTCGAGAACGATTTGCCTCTCCACATCGAGCTCGATGATCGGCGCAGGGGTCGCGGTGGTGGTGGGCCCAAACGACGTGATGCTTGGTGGCGAACTTTGGGGCTCACTTGTTGTTGGGCTTGCAGGAAGAGAAGTACTCACGTCGGGCGCGGTCGTGCTGGCTGAAGCCACGGTGGTGGGCGGAATAGTGCTCGTTGTGGTGGCGGCGGGTCGTGTCAGCGCTGCCGTAATAGGGCTTGTTGCTGCGAACCAGCGATCACCATTCGGGAGCTCAGCCCGTACGTTGCACGTGCCCGAGTCAGTGAAGACGGGACGTCCATGGAGGCCGATCCACGCTGATCCGAATTCGCTTTCCGATTCCGAGTACGAAGCAATGATGTCGATTTCACAGTTCTCAGAAACGACGAGGAACCGAAGTGAGCCATACATAGTCCGTAGCAGGCTGGTACTGGAGGAGATCTCTCGGGGCAAGGTGATCTTTGCGTAGAAGTGGTCGTTGTCATAGACGGAAACGAGGACGACAGGACGAGCACGAACAACGGTGAAGGTGACACTCGTAGATGCGCTGGAGTACGTGGCGGTTGCCGCAACGGTGGCCGAGATGGTGCAAGTCCCGACCACGTTGAGTCGTCCAACTTCTACCGATGATTGCGCAGAAAGGATCGACATCATTGCGATGGTCGAGACACTGCAGACACTTGGCGTGAGTGATGTCCAACTGATTGTCCCGCCTCCTGCGGATGGGGTCGCGGTGAGGCCAGGACCTTCTTGGGTGACGGTGTAACGCATCGCTGCGCCGGTGAT
>CAZWKD010000139.1:0-1894 GCA_964633985.1 uncultured Acidimicrobium sp.
GTTGCGAACCGCCCAGAGGTCTTCGAACGATGGCCTGAACAAGGTGGCCGCCAGGTATTCGGCGCCCGACGAACCGCCCGTTCCATGTTTGTGGCCGATCGTCCGTTCCACCATCTTCACGTGCCGGTATCGCCATTCCTGAACGCCCTCATCGATGTCCACCAGGCGCTCCAACACGGAGGCTGCTTCTGGGTCGGTGCGATAGGCGTTCAACACCGCGGCCTGCACGCCTTCATTCGCTTCGTATTGCTCGGTATGACCTGCCTGCATGACGCTCGCCGGGGTTTGATGCCCACGTGAGGAGAGATATGAAAGCGTGTCGCGCCAAATCGATGGGGTACCCATCGTTTTGATGAGCGCGTGGTACTCGGGTGAGTCAACGGGGAAACTGGCGAGCACGTGCTCGTCCCTGCGACCCAAAACCATCTCCAATTCCCTGAACTGGGCCGATTGAAATCCGCTGGCCGCCTCGAGGCGACCACGAAACGACTCGAACTGCAAAGGGGTCATCGTCTCCAAGATGTCCACCTGGCTGACCAGTGTCTTCATGATGGTGCGGATGCGGGTGAGACTGGCGAGTGCAGAGTGCGTCAACCCACCCCGCAGCATGGAGCCCGCACGACCGAATTCGTGCAGCAGAGTCTTGAACCACAACTCGTAGGTCTGGTGGATGACGATGAACAGCAGCTCATCGTGTTCAGGGTCATCCGCGCGTGGTGATTGCAGCGACAGCAGTTCTGGGATCCGCAGATATGAGGAGTAGGTGACCGAACGCTGTTGAGCAGGCGTTTGCTCGGTTGACATAAGGTCAGGTTATGGCACTAGGTGCATCGATTCCCGATCCCGATGTTCTCGACGCGCAGGACCCGTTGCGCCGCTTCCGTGATCAGTTCGTGATCGCCGATCCGGAACTGTGTTACTTGGACGGCAATTCGTTAGGGCGACTACCCAAGAAGACGACCGAGGTGGTGCAGCGCTTCTTGTTGGAGGAGTGGGGAAGCCAACTAGTCGCCGGTTGGTCGCACTGGATAGATGAGGCGCAGCGAGTTGGCGACATCATCGGAACGGTCACACTCGGTGCTGCGCCGGGACAAGTGCTCGCGCTCGACACGACGAGTGTCAACTTTTACCAACTCTGCGAAGCGGCGATCAAGGCTCGCCCAGATCGTGACGTGGTGATTAGCGACACGGCGAACTTCCCGACCGATCGCTACATCCTCGAAGGCTTGTGTGATCGCTACGGCAAGAGATTGGTGCTGATCGATGATGAGTCCAACGAGGAGTTCGTGACCGCAGAGATGTTGCAGGCACACTTGTCGAAAGATGTTGCGCTGGTCACGTTCTCGGTCATCCAATACCGTTCCGGTGCGTTACACGATGTCCGTCGGCTGACGCAGATGGCGCACGAGTCAGGGGCCTTGGTCGTGTGGGACGCCAGCCATGCGGTCGGAGTAGTGGACCTGAAGTTCGACGCCGACGACGTCGACCTCGCCGTTGGCTGCACCTACAAGTACTGCAACTCAGGTCCGGGCTCTCCCGCTTGGTTGTATGTCAACAAGCGATTGCAGGAATCACTCCAAGTGCCGATCCAGGGATGGTTCGCCCAACGAGATCAGTTCTCCATGGGACAAGGCTTCGAGCGTGCAGAGGGTATGCGCGGCTTCCAGATTGCGAGCCCGTCGATCGTCGGGCTCCGCTGCGTCGAAACGGCAGTGGAAATGATCCGTGAAGCAACGTTGCCAGCAATTACAGCGAAGGCAGCAAAGGGCACCGAGATGATGCTGGCGCTTCACGACGAGTGGCTCGCGCCACTTGGCTTCTCCGTGGTCACACCACGGAATGCGACCCGTCGCGGGGGTCACATCACCATGAAGCATCCGGAGGCCAAGCAGAT
>CAZWKD010000140.1:0-1888 GCA_964633985.1 uncultured Acidimicrobium sp.
CGTTGCTGCTGCACGTTGTTGCCATTCATTCGGCGAGCCTTCAGCTTGGAGCGATCCGACATGAATCGCTGCAGCAGGTTGACGTCCTTGTAATCGATGTACTCGACCTTCTCCGCGTTCAGCAGGTTCGGGCGCTTCTTGTACTTGCGCATCGCAGCCCGTGCTGCGCGCTCCTTGTTCTTTTTACTGGTCATGATTCGTTTCCTTTACTGAGATCAGAAGGGCTCTTCGCCGCTGTCATAGGGGCTGGGTTCTCCACCGGGGTTGGCACCGCGGTTGCCGCCACCGCCGCCTTCGCCGCGGGGTGTGCGCTCCACTTGAGCGGTCGCCCAACGGAGGCTCGGTCCGAGTTCGTCAGCGATCACATCGATCGCGGTGCGCTTGTCGCCTTCGCGAGTCGTGTACTCACGCTGCTCGAGTCGACCCGTGACGACGACGCGGGTGCCCTTGTGCAGCGACGCCGCCGCGTTCTCGCCGAGTTGACCCCATGCAGTCACGTTGAAGTAGGAGGTCTGCTCCTGCCACTCGCCGTTCACTTGGTAACGACGACCGACGGCAATGCCGAACGACGCAACGCCGCGGCCCGAGGTGGTGAAGCGGAGTTCCGGATCGCGGGTGAGATTCCCCACGAGGGTGATCGAGTTGTCAGCCATGTTGTTGATGCTCCTTCAATGAAGATGTGGTCAGGCCGACTTGGCGACCATGCCGCGACGAGCGGCTTCCTGGTCGGGAAGTCGGAGAAGTTTGTGACGCAACACGTCGTCCGACAGCTTGAGCGTGCGCTCGACTTCGTCGAGTGCTCCGCCCGGGGCCACGAGGTTGAACACCGCGTAGTACCCCTCGAGCTGCTTGTTGATCGGGTAAGCGAGTCGACGCTTGCCCCACCAATCGGGCGATCCGTGAACCGAACCACCAACGCCTTGCACGGCCTTGGTGACTTGGTTGATCCAACTGTGTGCCGCGGACTCGTCCAGAGTGCCGCTCACGATGACCATCAACTCATATGCACGCATCGGTGCATCAACTCCCTTCGGTTCCGGCTTTGCGGGCCGGAGCCCCCGTGGGGGCAGGGTGGATAAGGACTGAGAAGGGTAGCGCCACGATTCAACCGTGCCACCGGGGTGTGGCAGGCAAATGACTACTGGGCTTGGCGGCGAGTCCCAGCTTGCTGACTGGCCATCGGCAGCGAGCGCAGCAAGTGGTGCCAACCACAACTCCGGCATGCCTCCACGACGTACGCGGTGTACTCGCCTACCCGTGTGCGAGCGGCCAACCGCCGAAACTCTTCCAGTTCGTTCGGCTTGGTGATGCAGCGCCCGTGGCTTGGCAACCGGGGACCAAACACGTAACTCACGAGCACGACGTTGTCGTCCACACAAATCGGACAACGCACCTCTGTTTCATCACCGAAGTTACGTGCAGCGCGCAACAAATCGGGGTGAGCGTCGCACACCTGATCGCGCCGCAATCGACCACGGCGGTACTCGTTGATCAAGGCGCGCCGCGAGAGTCGGTGATCGATCACACCCGAGAGCGCAACGCCGTGATCGTCGGTGAGCGACAACGCACTCAACCAGCCCTGCTTGCGGCGCACTCCCATGACGCGGAACGATAGTCAGCGACGGGGTGCGGCGGCGGGACGAGACGCCCACCATTCGTCGATGCGGCGGCGAATCTCGGCCTCGCCGATCAAGCCCTCTTCGAGACGAATCTCCATCAGGAAGTCGAGGGCCTGGCCAACTTCCCGAGATGGCCCAATGCCAAGGTGATCCATCACTTGCTGACCATCCATCTCTGGACGCAATGCAGCCAACTCCTCTTGCTTGGCAAGTTCCGCGATGCGGCCTTCCAAATCGTCCATGCGCTTGGACAACATCAGCGCCTTCTT
>CAZWKD010000141.1:0-1882 GCA_964633985.1 uncultured Acidimicrobium sp.
TTGATCTCGCGTTGGCGAAGGGCCGCCAGAAGGCCGATCGACGCGAAGCGATCGCAAAGAAGGAGAGCGAACTCGAAATGCGCCGTGCTCAAGGCAAGGCGCGCAAACAGGCGCTCTGAAAACAGCACTTCTTCTTCGCCGACTGGGCCATACGCGCCTCAATCCTCGCCTGACCTCGACTTGTGGCAGTGACGAGGTATTCCTAGGATCCCTGTTTGGAACATCTTTCTGGTGGCTTTTCTTCGGAGTTCTGCCGGAGCGAGATGATTGCGACCTGAGGGCCACCCATGACAACACGAAAAACGAAGATCCTCAGACTCGGCGCACTGCTCGCCTTCACCTTGCTCGCAGGGGCATCTTCCGTTTACGCGACGTCAACAAGCAATCTGATCCTCAACATCAATGCAAGCGACCCTGCGTCGTACTCCACGAGCACCCCAAGGGTCTGGAATGACCTGTCGGCAGCAAGTCGCAACGGCCAGATTCTCGGCACCTCTGGCCTCACCTATAACGGTACGACGAAGGCTCTCCAGTTTCCTGGCGGCACCAACTCGACCAATTCTCTTGGCTATGTCGACATGGGGTCTGGGTTCGCCAATTTTGGCTCGGGAATCACCATCGAGTTTGAAGGCCACTTCGGCGCAGTCAACCAAGCTTGGGAACGAGTGTTCGACTTCGGCAACGGCGACGCAAACAACAACATCTGGGTCGGCGTGTTTGGTGAAGCAGGACGACAGAACAGTCTTGCGATCGAGATATTCCATGGATCGATTGGGCAAAACCGGTGCATTTCAGCTGGGAACATTCTGGTGGTCAATACCTTCGCCAAGTGGGTAATCACCCTCGATGGCACCACATGTCGGATGTACAAAGATGGCGTCGAAGTAGACACCGAAGTGGGACAAGTCACCATGACGAATGACGGCAGTTCGTTGGGAAGCGCTTACTCATCACTGCCAATCAACATCAATCGCACACGGAACTACATCGGTCGCAGCAACTGGGGAGGGGATGCCGCCTTCGATGGAGCACTCAAATACGTGCGCATCTACACATCGGCACTCACCGCAGCACAGGTCGCAGACAACGCAACCACCTACACGCTCACCTACGCGACTTCAGATTCAGACACTGGCGCTGCTCCCTCGGCAATCACAGGAAATGGGCTCGTCACGTTGGCAAGCAACACCGGCAACCTCGTCAAAGCAGGCCACACGTTTGCCGGATGGGCAACTTCGTCCGGACAGACGACTGCACTCAGTAGCCCGTACAACCTCACGGCCAACATCACCCTGCACCCGGTGTGGACCCTCAACTCATACACCGTCACATACGAAGAGCACGGTGGATCACTCGTTCCCAATGGATCGTTTACCCACGGTGGTTCACTCTCCTACCCGACCCCACCAACGCGTGCAGGATTCACGTTCGACGGTTGGTTCCTCGCTGCCACGGGCGGAACCGCCCAGACCGCCAGCGCCATTGCTGCCGGCAATGCAAGCATCACGCTGCACGCGCAATGGACCGCTGTCCCAGCCACGACGACCCCCTCACCAGTGACACCCGCCGCGCCAACTCCCACCACGACGACGATTGCATCGACGACACCTACGACATCCGCCACGACCGTCAACCCATCATCGTCCGGCATTCGGCAGGGTGTTCGGACAGTGGTCATTCCAGGATTCACACCTGGCGAAACCCTCCAACTGATCGTTGGTCCCAACGGCACACCTCGAACGGTCACCGCCGATGCCAACGGCAACGTCACCTTCACCGTTCGTCTCAGTTCGACCGACAAGGACTCCGTACTGATTCAAGCCATCGGCAAGTCTCGCTCAGTGAAGAAAGAGGTCCGGTTCGCCGATTCGGTCACCGCGCT
>CAZWKD010000142.1:0-1873 GCA_964633985.1 uncultured Acidimicrobium sp.
CAGCTCACCCCACAGCGCCACCCAGAGCGCCATCATCATCAATGACCGTGGGATCATGACGTCCTCACTGCGGTGATGTACGTAGATACGTCGACGAGTTGCGCGGCAGCACGAACGGCGAAGTCATACAGCGGGCCAGCACCGAACGCGATGACGAGACTGATCGCCACCATTGCATAGGTGCCCGTCGCCATCAACCGATGGTTGCGCAGGATTCCGCCCGCAGCAGGGTTGGGGGCGACCTCACCCCAGAATGCAGCCACCCAGATCTTCGTCATCGACACCAACGTGAACAGGCTCACGGCAAGTGCAACGCCCACGACGAGGTAGTGCCGATCTGCGAATCCTGCCTGCACGATCGCAAACTTGCCGAGGAATCCGGAGAATGGCGGAAGTCCGGCGAGGCTGAGTGCCGCCAACAGGAAGAGACCAGCAAACAGCGGCGAACGACGAGCGAGACCGCTCACCGATTGGAACGAGCTGCTCCCCGAGTCGCGTTCGATGACTCCCTCCACCAAGAAGAGCGCCGTCTTGACAGGAATCTGGTGGATGAGGAAGAACACCGTGGCGGCGATTGCAGCATTGCCGCCGATACCAAGGCCGAACACCATGTATCCGATCTGGCTGACGATATGGAACGAAAGCAGTCGCTTCATGTCGCGATGTGAAATCGCGCCGATCACGCCAATCACCATGGTGAGTGCACCCACCACGATGATCAGGTCCTGCATCTCACCAGGGAACAGCAATGTCTGGGTGCGAATGAGGCAATAGACGCCCACCTTGGTGAGAAGACCTGCGAAGACTGCACTCACGGAACTTGGTGCAGTGGGATACGCGTCTGGCAACCAGAAGAACAACGGGAAGACAGCCGCCTTGATACCGAAGGCGACGAGGAGGAGCAGGTTCAGACCAGTGCGCACTCCGTCAGGGAGTTCCGCCAAGCGACTCGCGAGTTCGGCCATGTTCACCGTGCCGGTGGCCGCAAACACGAGACCAACGGCGAGCAGCAACACGAGCGACTCGAGAATGTTGAGTACGACATATGTGGTGCCGGCCTTGATCTGCTCGTTCGTCCCTTCGAGTGTGAGCAGCACGTAACTCGCCATCAGCAAGATCTCGAATGCCACGAAAAGGTTGAACAAGTCACCCGCAAGGAAAGCCTGCGAGATCCCCGCCGCCATCACCATGTAGACGGGGTGATAAAAGGGCGAGTGTTCGTCGGCCGTGCGTTGCCCGATGGCGAACACGAGTACGAGGGTCATCACCACCAAGGCGACCATCACCATCACGGAGGACAGTCCGTCGGCGACGAGCGTGATCGCGAACGATCCGAGCCAGCCTGCCGTTCGCACCACCGAGATCTGCTCTCCCGACCACGACTCGACGAACAACGCAATGCCGGCAGCCGACGAAACACCGAGTGCGAGGAAACTGATCGCTCGCTGTACGACAAGACCCCTCGCCACGAGCATCAGGGCAGCCGCAACGAGCGGCACGAGGATTGGCGCCGAGACGATCCAGGTCACGACACGTCCTCACGATCGCGTACATCGCCACCACTGCCCGCAGACTCTTCACGTCTGCGAATCAGGCTGTCCTCGACGTCGTCTTCCACTTGGTCGTCGTTCGTCATCGTCCACGTACGCCATGCCAGCGCGAGCAAAAATGCCAACAAGGCAAAGCCGATCACGATTGCGGTGAGGACGAGTGCCTGTGGCAACGGATCAGTCAGCTCGCCGTCTCGCCCGATGATCGGTGCTTCGCCAGGCGTGCTACCCGCCACGACGATCAGCAGGTTCACGCCATTGCCGAGCAAGCCGACCCCGAGCGCGATGCGCGTGAGAGAGCGTTCCATCAACAGGTACGTGCC
>CAZWKD010000143.1:0-1848 GCA_964633985.1 uncultured Acidimicrobium sp.
CCATCGAGAAATGGCAGGACTGGGTAGAGCTCGACTCGAAGGACTGGGCGCACGGTAAGAAGACCAAGCGCCGTTTCAGCCTGATTCCCACTACCTGCTTCAACTGCGAGGCGTGCTGCGGTCTTCTCGCCTACGTCGACAAAGAAACGGGTGAGATCCAGAAGTTCGAGGGCAACCCGCACCATCCTGCAAGCCGTGGTCGCAACTGTGCCAAGGGACCAGCAACGATCAACCAAGTTCATGATGCTGATCGCATCTTGTTTCCGCTCAAGCGCGCAGGAAAGCGTGGTGAGGGCAAGTGGGAGCGCATCGAGTGGGCCCAAGCACTCGAAGAGATCGGCTCACGAATCGGCAAGGCGTTCCGCGAGGGTCGTCACAAGGAAGTCATGTATCACGTCGGTCGTCCCGGCGACGACAGCTACATGGAACGCGTGTTGCATGCGTGGGGACTGGACGGCCACAACAGCCACACCAACATCTGCTCGTCGGGTGCTCGTGTGGGTTATGCGGCATGGATGGGTTTCGACCGCCCGTCAGGAGATCACGCCAACGCCAAGGTGATCTTCCTCATTTCGTCGCACCTCGAAGCGGGTCACTACTTCAACCCTCACGCACAGCGAATCATCGAAGGCAAGATGCGCGGAGCGAAGGTGATCTGTGTCGACCCGCGACTGTCCAACACCGCCTCGATGAGCGACTACTGGTTGCCTGTTTGGCCGGGTACCGAAGCGTTCTTGTGCCTCGCGATCGCTCGTCTCCTGCTGCAGAACGGCACCTGGGATCGTGACTTCGTCCGACGTTGGGTGAACTGGGACGTCTTCCTCCGCGAGACGCGCCCCGACCTCGAGTGCACGTTCGAGAACGTCGATAAGGCATTGATCGATCTCTATGCCGAGTACACGCCGGAGAAGGCCGAGCATGTATGTGGCATCGACGCGCGCAAGATCCACGAGATCGCCGAGCACATTGGCCGCGCAGTGCCCGGACGTCTGTCCACTCACAACTGGCGTGCTTCTGCGGCCGGCAACGAGGGCGGCTGGCAAACCTCGCGCACGTTGTTCTTTTTGAACGTGCTCACCGGCTCAGTGGGAACCGAAGGCGGCACCAGCCCGAATGGTTGGAACAAGTTCATTCCCGTGCCGCCGAAGAATCCACACCCCCACGGTGACTGGAACGAATTGACGTGGCCGAAGGAATACCCACTCACTCACCACGAGTTGTCGATCCTCCTCCCGCACTTCTTGAAAGAGGGAAGAGGCAAGCTCGATACGTACTTCACGCGTGTATACAACCCAATTTGGACCAACCCCGACGGTTTCACGTGGCTGGAAGCGCTCACCAACGAGGATTTGGTTGGCTGCCATGTTGCTCTCACGCCGATCTGGAGCGAGACGGCATGGTTCGCCGACTACGTGTTGCCGATGGGTGTGGCCTCCGAGCGGCACGATGTGGCGTCATATGAAACACACATGGGTCGCTGGATTGGTTTCCGTCAACCGGTGATGAAGGTCTATGCCGAGCAGCAGGGCAAAACGATCAATCGCACGTATGAGGCGAACCCGGGTGAAGTCTGGGAAGAACACGAGTTCTGGATCGACCTCTCATGGAAGATCGACCCGGACGGCTCTCTCGGCATCCGTGAACACTTCGAATCGATCGCCAAGCCGGGCACACCGCTGTCAATCGACGAGTACTACTCGCACCTCTTCGAAAACTCGATTCCTTGGCTACCCGATGCAGCCAAGGCGGAGGGTCTGACACCGCTGCAGTACATGCGGAAGCACGGCGCTTTTGCCATCCCGGGCAACCAGGAGAAGGTGCACGAGCGAGTAGTCACCCCCTCCGAAC
>CAZWKD010000144.1:0-1790 GCA_964633985.1 uncultured Acidimicrobium sp.
CCCGTGCCTCGGGGATCCCAGGCGATGATGTCGAAGGAGTCAAGCAACGTCTTGGAGAAGTAGTACATCGCGTCGTTGGCAAGCGAACTGCCGCCGAATCCAGGACCACCAGGATTGACGAGCAGCGGGCCGATCGATTCCCCAGCGGCCGCACGCTTTTTGATGTAGAGAAGGAACGAACCCTTGTCAGGTTGTTCGTAGTCGAACGGTACCTCGAGCGTTCCACACGAAATCATCTCTGGCTCTGAGCCGTCATCGCATTGCTCCCACTCGATGGGCAGAACGTCGAAATTGGGTGTACTTGCGGAAGTTTCGGGAAGTGATTCGCTGGTGGTCGCTGTTCCACCGCATGCTGTGAGTGCGAAGACAATGACAAGAGCGATCCACTGAGCATTGCGCGAGGTTCGAGACATCCGCCTCAGCCTAGGTTCGGGTACCGAGATCCCGCCGAGCGTGGCTTAGCCTGTCGCCATGCAGATGAACCCGCACATGTTGATTCCGCGGGACAAATCAGCGGTGCAAGGTGCTCGTATTGGCAGGGAGTCCCTCAAACGGGTGTACCGGTTCGCTGGCGCGTATCGGCTGGCGATCATCGGGTTCTTGTCGATGATCCTCGTGACGTCGATTCTCGCACTCGCTCCCCCGTTGCTGTTCCGCAGGATCGTGGATCAGTCGATTCCGGACAGCGATCGACGGGAAATCGTGGTGCTCACTTCGGTGCTGGTGTTCGTGGCA
Organism: uncultured Acidimicrobium sp.; assembly: GCA_964633985.1. Classification (GTDB taxonomy): domain Bacteria; phylum Actinomycetota; class Acidimicrobiia; order Acidimicrobiales; family Ilumatobacteraceae; genus UBA3006. The sequence continues at coordinate 736 of CAZWKD010000144.1, forward strand.
CTGATGGATGCCGTGCTGCAGATCGTGCAGCGGTGGTTTTCGGCCCGAATCGGTGAAGGGCTGATCTACGACTTGCGCTCGGCCCTGTTCGACAAGGTCCAACACATGCCGATCGCGTTCTTCACGCGCACCCAGACGGGCGCGCTAATCAGCCGACTGAACAACGACGTAGTGGGTGCGCAAACTTCGGTCACGGGAACTCTGGGAAGCGTGGTCTCGAACGTGGTGATCCTGGTCACCACCCTCATCGCGATGCTCGCTCTTGAGTGGCGACTGACTCTGATCTCACTCGTGGTGCTTCCCGTGTTCATCTTTCCTGCGCGGCGTGTGGGTATTCGCCTGCAACAGATCTCGCGTGAACAGATGGGCCTGAACGCAGAGATGAACACCCAGATGACGGAGCGCTTCAACGTGGCAGGAGCGCTGCTCGTGAAACTGTTCGGTCGTCACCACGACGAGGCACAGGGGTTTAGCGCGCGTGCAGCGCGAGTTCGCGACATCGGCGTGAGCTCGGCCATGTACGGACGAGTGTTCTTCGTGGCGCTCGGACTGGTGGGAGCACTCGGCGCAGTTGCGATCTATGGGATTGGCGCATTTCTCGTGATCTCGGGAGGAATCACCGTCGGCACATTGGTGGCCATGGCCGCATTCGTGCAGCGCATCTATCAACCGCTCACTGGGTTGACGAACGCGCGCCTGGAGGTAATGACTGCTCTCGTCAGTTTCGATCGCGTGTTCGAGGTGCTCGATGCCCCCGTTGCAGTTGCAGACAAGCCTGGAGCGATGGACTTGTTGTCACCGAAGGGCGAAGTGGTGTTCGACCACGTGACCTTCAGATATCCACCGGGCAAAGACGTGTCCATCGCTTCGCTTGAAGCAAGCGGCGTCATGAGTGGCACTGATCCCGACACCGACGTCCTGCACGACATTTCGTTGCGGATTGCTCCAGGCGAGACCGTTGCGCTTGTCGGTGCAAGCGGTTCAGGCAAGTCGACATTGGCGATGTTGGTGCCGCGGCTTTATGACGTGACGCAGGGTCGTGTGATGATCGACGG
>CAZWKD010000145.1:0-1764 GCA_964633985.1 uncultured Acidimicrobium sp.
GCCACGAACAAGATGTTCTGGAGCGAAATGCATCAGCGCGCCATGGAGCTTGCACTCGACATTCACGGTGCAGATGCAATGTTGATCAACACCGGTCCGAAGGACGGTGGCTGGCCGGGCGCTCAGCGCGACAAGCGCCGTGCGGGTTATCCGACGAGCGCGATGATGTCCGCGTTTTTCTTCTCTCGATCTGAAACAATTTGGGGCGGCACGAGCCAAATTCAACGCAACATCGTTGGTGAGCGCGTGCTTGGTTTGCCCAAAGAGCCGAAGCCTGAGGGAGGCAAGGGATGAGTTTCGTCGAGTCGATCAAGTCGGGTTTCCGCAATTACGCCAACTTCAAAGGTCGCGCCGGGCGCGCCGAGTATTGGTGGTGGACGTTGTTCAACGTCTTGGTCACGGCGATCGCTTCTTCGTTGTTCGGTGACAATTTCTCCAGCGCCGTCTCGCTGGCGTTGCTCCTACCGTCGGTAGCCGTCGCGGTGCGCCGCATGCACGACGTCAACCGTCGTGGCTGGTGGGTGCTCGTGCCGATCGTCAATCTGGTGTTCGCGCTGACTGCCTCCAAGCAGGAGCAGAACCAGTGGGGTCCACCTCCACCGCCCAAGGTCTGACTTGACCTTCGTCGATTCGATCAAGTCGGGGTTTCGTAACTACGTCAATTTCAAGGGTCGTGCCTCGCGTTCCGAATTCTGGTGGTGGACGCTGTTCGCAGTGCTCGTGCAAAGCGTCACCTCAGTCTTGGACGAGACGATCAATTCCATCGCCAGTTTGGCGTTGCTGTTGCCGGGCCTTGCTGTCAACGTGCGACGGCTCCACGACACCAATCGCCGCGGCACGTGGCTGATCTGGCCACTGGTAACCCTCGTTGTGGGCATCGTGTCATTCATCCTGTTCGCGGTCTCTGCCTCACTCGACTTCGAAAAGGCAAGTGAGTGGGATCTCGAGAATGCAGTGCAGGGTGGCCCAGTCGCATTCATCATCGTCGGGAGCGTTGCGCTACTGGCGACACTCGTGCTTGGCATCCTCAATCTCTCGTTCACGCTGATGAAGAGCGATCCCGAGATGAATCGTTTCGGTCCGCCGCCTCCGCCGAAGTCTCTTCCTACTAACTAGGCGCTTCCGAACAACTAGAGGTATTCGGGAACGCGACGCTCGTAGGGCTCGCCGATCAACGGTGAAGTCACGATGAAGTCCGCACTCGCGCGGTTGCATGCAACGGGAATGTTCCACACGGCGGCAATTCGCAACAGCGCCTTGATGTCCGGGTCGTGCGGCTGGGGCTCGAGTGGATCCCAGAAGAACACGAGGATGTCGATCTTGCCGTCGGCCACCTGACCGCCGATCTGTTGGTCGCCGCCGAGAGGACCGCTCTTCAGTCGCTCCACGTCGAGGTTGGTGTGCTCGGCAACCATCCGTGCGGTAGTGCCGGTGCCCACGAGTTCATGACGCGTGAGCAACTCGCGATGATCCTGCGTCCACGTGATCAGGTCGTCCTTCATGTTGTCGTGAGCGACGAGCGCTATGCGTTTGCGAGCGGGGCTGGTGAGTACGGCAGTGGTTTGGGTGGGCATGAGCCAAGTGTGTCAGGTGTAGGTAGATGAGTAGTGTCCTCGACATGAACACTGAGTTGTCGTGTCTGACGATTCCTTCGCCTGTCGGTTCGCTCGTATTGCGCGCGTCGAACAAGGGACTCGTGTCCATCGATCGGGGCAAGGCAGCACGCGTGAAGGGCGAGACCAAAGCCGAACGCCATGTCGCCCT
>CAZWKD010000146.1:0-1739 GCA_964633985.1 uncultured Acidimicrobium sp.
GTGGGCGATCACGATGATCGTCTTCGTGCCGTGCAGTGATTCGACTGCCTCCATCACGCCGCGCTCGGTTTCAGTGTCGAGCGAACTCGTTGCCTCGTCGAGAACGAGGACAGCCGGGTTCCGATAGAGCGCACGAGCGATACCAAGACGCTGTCGTTGCCCTCCGGACAAGCGAACGCCACGTTCACCAACGACAGTGTCGATCCCATTGGGAAGCGAATCCACGAACTCAGAAAGCATGGCGGCTCGAAGCGAGTTACGGACGGCGGCTGGATCGACATCGTCATGGTCGACTCCGAATGCAACGTTCATCGCGATCGAATCATCGGTCAGGTAGATCGTTTGGGGAACGTAACCGATCTGCTTACGCCAACCAGGTGCATCGTCCTTGATGTCGAATCCATCGATACACACGAAGCCGGACTGTGGCTGCAGGAGTCCAAGGATCAAGTCGACGAGTGTGCTCTTGCCCGCACCGCTTGCGCCCACGATGCCGATGGATGTTCCTCGAGCAACCGTGAACGAGACGCTCGACAAGACGTCATCTGTCGATCGTTTGTAGCGGAAGGTCACATTCGAGACTTCGATCTCTCGCGTGAGGGATGGACATGTGCCGACGACATCGGCGACTTCCCATTCCAACTGAAGGTCGCGATGGATCTCTCGCACCACGGGCCGATTGAAGTCGAGACTTTGGATGCTCGCAACCATCCGATTGATCGACGGCACGACGCGGAAGGTCGTCGCCGCGAACAATCCCACCACGGGTAGCACCGTCTCGATATCTCGATCCTGCAACAGCATGATGCCAATAAGTGCACAGAGCCCACCCATCGTGATGATCTCGAGCCACAGCCGCGGCAATGCTTGGAGGAACTTGTACAGCCTCTGCAGCGTCATCCCTTCCACTACATGACGTGTGTAGAGATTGATGAACGTGGATTCCTGACCGAGGATCTTGACGTCCTTCACTCCCGCCAAACCTTGGTTGAGGTGCTGGATCACCATTCGTGCATGATCCTGGCTGTCATTACCCCACCTGGTGATACGACTGGTGGTGGCGCGCTGAAAACCGAACGCGGCAATGCCAAAGACGACACCAACGATCAATGTGCCGACTGGCTCCACTGCCATCAACAACAAGAACAGGCCAATACCGACCAGTCCGTCTGCAATCAAGGTGGACATGGGATCGATGCCACCGGAGACGAACACGGAAGCGTTCTGCGCATTGCGAATCAACGTCGATGAGTTGTGTTCGAGGTGATAGCCATACGGCTGGTGGAGGTAGTTCGCGAACAACTTCTTCGATAGTCGCGAACTCACGTCCGACATGAATCCGCGCTGGTACCAGACGAGTGCGGCAATCAGGATGCTCTTGATGACATAAGCAATGAGAATGGCGAGCAACGCAAACATCACGAGCGCCTCGCGGCTCACATCGAGGTCCAACATCCAGCCGATCAACGGCAAATCGCTCGAATAGCTGTCCGAGGTCAGGATCCCGACGACTGGCAGAACCAGTCCGATACTGAACATCTCGAGCAGCATCGCGACCAATTGACCGACAAACAGAATCGAGGCGGTGACTCGTTCACGAGGAAGCAGAGCGCCCCAGATGATCCGGAACGTGCCCGGTTCTTCGCTCAGCAACCTCAAATCAACTCTCCCCGTCGAACGAGATTTGGTAGCGGCGACCGGAATCGAACCGGTGACCTTCCGATTATGAGCCGGATGCT
>CAZWKD010000147.1:0-1731 GCA_964633985.1 uncultured Acidimicrobium sp.
ACGAGACACTTCGGAATCGTCTTCGTCAATTCACCAAGTCGCGTGCCCAGCCCGGCAGCGAGCAGCACAGCTTGGGTCATGAAAGCCTGGCGATGATCTCACTCGTGGAGATCGGCAAGTTACCCACTCGACCAACCTGCACGGCCGCCGCCACTGAGCCAAGCAGCGAGGCCTCCCAGATCGACGCTCCGGTGGCAAGCGCCATGGTCGTGACTACGAGCATGCAGTCTCCCGCTCCTGCCACATCCACGGGAGAAGGGTTCAACGCAGGCAGCAAGTCGGTCGGCCATTGTCCGCTCAACTTTGCCTGGTCGCCGGAAATCAACACCCCTTCTTTGCCGAGCGTGAGCAGCACGTTGGGGACGTTGAGGTCTAGGCGGAGGCGGTGAGCCAATGCGGCGAGCCCGGATGTCTCGTCACGAACTGCGGTTCGTGCCTCCATTTCCGTAGGCGTCACGAGATCGACACCTGCGAACTTGCGCAATGAGCCGAGTCCAAGACGCGCCTGGGAATCGGCCGCGAGGAACGGACGCTTGTCGGCCATCGATGCGAACAACTCACCCACCACGTCGGCCGTAAGGCAACCCATGTCGAAGTCGGAGAACACGACGGCATCGACTCCCGATACTGCGCTTCTGAACTCTGCAGACAAACCTGCAAAGTCCTCGTCTCGGGCGTCCACACTCACTGCACTGTTCACCCGCAACAGGTTCTTGCCTTGGCTTCGGTATCTCGTCTTGACGATGGTCTTCAGTTCATCACTCGACACGAGTTTGACGTTCACACCCAGATCGACGAGCGACTGTCGCGCGAAGTCGGCGAGATGGTCTTTGCCGGCAAGTGAAACGAAGGTCACATCGGCTCCGAGCGAGGCAGCATGAGCCGCGACGATCCCAGCACCTCCGACGAACCTCGTCGTATCGATCGGAGTGACGACGACGGTCGGTTCTTCTCGTGAGATGCCTACGGGCTCACATGTCACGTACTCGTCGATGATCAGGTCGCCCACCACGAGCAGTCGAACTCCTCGCAGTCGTTGAACTCGCTCGACCAAGTCAGAAGAAGAGATTCCACGACGCGCGAGGTACTCACTCGGTATCTGCACACGAGCATCGCTGGATCCCCGGAACTCACGCTGAATCAAATCGACCGAAGAAAAAGCGGATTCACCCGAATTGAAGATCAACTCCCCACCCAACTTCTCGAGCATCTGCCGCTCCGGGTTTTCCTTACCCTCGTACTCGTGCCCCTTGATCACCACGTCGGGTTTCACCTGGGTCAGCGTCTGCTCCAAGCTCTTGTCAATCAGCAGAACCTCGTCCACGAGAACGTTGCTCCGGAGCGCGTCCATTCGCAATGCCTCGGGAATGAAGATCTGATCTCCACCGAGCGCATCGGAGAACACGCCAATGACCAATCGGTCGGCTTTCTCTCGCGCGTAGCGAAACAACCTCAAGTGTCCGGGATGCACCACGTTGAAGTTTCCTGAAATGAAGGCGGTGCGCTTGCTCATTTGTCTCCGAGGTACTCGAACCACTGACGCGTCGCCACCTCGATCGACTCGGGCGTCCACACGGGCGCCTGAGCCCAGTAGTCGATGTTCGCCACTACCTCGCGCACACCATCGGCGATCGGAACCCTTGGGCGCCAATCCAAGGCCGCGGTGATCTTGGCGATGTCGGCGAACGTGCAGTCAGGTTCCCCGGGACGCTTCGGAATGTGCGTCACCGG
>CAZWKD010000148.1:0-1725 GCA_964633985.1 uncultured Acidimicrobium sp.
CGGGGGTGTCGTTGGTGGGGGCGTCATCCAGTGTTCGCGGGTCGGCGACGCATCGCTCAGTCCCCGTTTGGAGATCGAGCACCCACAGGGCATTGACGGGATCGCTGCCCGATGCGCTGCGCACGAACACCACGTGGTTCTTGGTGACCGAGATGGTGCGCGGCTCGCCGAGGGTGAGGCGCTGCGTGCGGGCGAACTGGCGGGGGAAGGTGTCAGTCATGTGGTGTCAGTGTTCCGTGTTCGTCGCGCTTGACAGATCTGCCCACCCACTCGTTGTTGGCGAAGTCTGTGGCGAGAGTGTCATCTTCTGAAACGCCCCAGGCGCGGGCACCGTGCTTGTCGAGGAGTGCGGCGCGCACGGTGGTGGGGTTGCCGTCGCGATCGTGCATCACGCTGTAGGCCTCCACCTCGTACTTGCCGGCAGCGTCTGCGCCGTGCTTCATGTCGCGTGATGGTGAGGCATCGAGCTCCATTTGTGGAGTTGCCCATGCATACCCGCGGCCCGATGGCGTGGCGGAGTAGACGCCGAAGGAGTGCTTGGTGAGGAAGCCACCGTTGGCCCACACGAAGGCATCGCGTGCACCGGCACGAATGCGGCGCATCGATTCGGCGATGGCGTGCATGGAGTAGTTGTTGAACGGCCCGCCGGCAAAGGTGAGCCCACCCGTGCAGGTGAGGGTGCGATCGATGTCGAGCCCGAGTGATTCGGCGCCGATCTGCACGGCAGACGGGAAGCAGGAATAGAGGTCGATCACTTCGATGTCATCGAGGTTCTTGTTGGCCATGTCGAGTGCCATCTCGCCGCCTGCCCTGATCGCTGGTGCTTCGGTGAAGGACATGCGATGAGAGACGAAGGGCTTTTCGTGGCAGTCGGTGCCGGCAACGGGGAATACCCAGCGCTCGCGCGGGATGCCGAGGGCCATGGCGTGTTGAGCAGAACATATAAGTAGTGCGCAGGCCATGTCGACGTTGTTGTTGGCATTCATCAACTTGGTGTACGGCGAGGCGATCATGCGGTTGGCCGGCGACGGGGTGCGGATCTCCTCGGCTGAATGCGGGGTGCGATCCCAGGCGAACTCGTTGTTCGTCGCTACTTGGCTGAACCGTGCCCACAACTCGCTGATGTGGCGTTGATGATTTTCGATGGTTCGCCCGTCGCGTGCGCGTAGTGCGGTTTCGAACATCGGGTAGATCTCGATGGGGAGCATGATGCGCAATGCGGTTTCCGCATCGTGGTTCATCGTGAACTCGGGGTTGGTGGCCTCGGCTGGCTCGTCGTCGTGTTGTGCGGTGAGCCAGGGGAGATCGATGTTCGACTTCTTCGCGCGGTTGCGAGTGCGCATGGCTTCGCCGCCAACGAGTAGTGCCGAGTCGATCTCGCCTTCGAAGATGCGGCGTGCGGTGTGGTTGACGAGCCACTGCGGGGTGTTGCCGCCGTGGCTGGTGAGCGTGGAGGTGGTGACCGTGATTCCGGCCAAGCGGGCGATGGCCGCACCCGGGTTTGCTTCGCGGCAGGTGAGGGAACGTGCCACGTGGACTTCATCGACCGAGTTGAGCCCCGTAATAGAGGTATCGAGGATGGCTTGGCGGACGGCTGCGGTCATCAGCTCGATCGGGCCGAGGGCGATGGTCACGTTGTCTTCGTGTTGGACGAATTGGCCCTGGCCAATGAGCACCGGAGTGCGCGGATCGAGGGGGCCGTTCACCGCGCAAACTCTAGTTTTC
>CAZWKD010000149.1:0-1707 GCA_964633985.1 uncultured Acidimicrobium sp.
CGCGCTTGGCGCGTTCCAGGTGGTCTCCCTTCACCCCGAGCAACGTCGCATCGCCACCCTTGGCCTTGCGTAATGCAGCGACGACCTCGGTGCGCGGAACGGCCAGCGTTCTACCGAATGTGCCGCTCACGGGGGACCATTTCTTCGAGGCGTTCTTCACCCCTCCCTCGGCCTTGCCTTCGGATGGGGGGAGGAGAATGATGAATCGAGAGGTGCCCACAAAAGGAAAGTTTGCCTTACCCGTGGGTAATCTTGGGCCATGACAGAGGTAGCGCCCGTCAACAGCTGGGAAACCGATTTCGATCACGCCCATCCCGACTACAACGCGAACGCCCACGAAATTTGGGATCAGTTGCGTGGTAAGTGTCCGGTGGCGCACACCGAGCGTTATGGCGGTACGTGGTTGCCCGTCACTCATGCCGATGTGTCAGCGATTGCGCGCGACACGGAGCACTTCTCGTCCGAACTCGTGATCGTTGCCAATCGTCCGCCGGAAGAAGAGCGGATCATGACCAAGCCGATCGGTCCGGCTCCACCGATCACTTCCGACCCGCCCTTCCATCAGCACGCTCGTCGCGTGTTGTTGCCTGCCTTCTCGCCGCAAGAGATCAACCCGTGGGAGGACGAAGTTCGTCGCTTGTGCAACGAGTTGATCGATTCGATGGGCGATGCCGACGTGGTGGATGCCGCCGTGCAGTACGCACAGCACATCCCCGTCAACGTGATCGCGCGGATGATCGGTCTTCCACTCGAGGACAGCGACTACTTCCGTGAAGCCGTGCACACGGTGCTCGAGAACATCGCAGCAGAGGCCGAAGTCCGCATTGCTGCCGTGCAGGAAGTGTTCCAATACCTGCTCAAGCACGTGGAGAAGCACCGCGAAGATCCGAAGGACGATCTCATCGGTTACCTCCTCAACGCGAAGATCTTCGATCAGCCGCTCACCGAACAACACGTGGTCGGCACGATCGTGCTCTTGCTGATCGCCGGTATCGACACGACGTGGAGCGCGATCGGTTCGTCGCTGTGGCACCTCGCGGGCAATCCGCACGACTTGGCGCGTCTCGTCGCCGAGCCGGAACTGATGCCGACCGCCATCGAAGAGTTGCTCCGCGCGTACGCGCCAGTGACGATGGCGCGCGTGGTGGCCAAGGACACCATGATCGGTGAGTGCCCGGTGAAGGAAGGCGACTGGGTGTTGTTGCCATTCCCGGCCGCCAACCGTGACCCCGCCGAGTTCGAGGACGCCGACAAGGTGATCATCGATCGCGAGTTCAACCGCCACGCGGCGTTCGGTCTTGGTATCCACCGATGCCTCGGCTCGAACCTCGCTCGCCTCGAGTTGCGTGTGGCCGTGGAGGAGTTCATCAAGCGCTTCCCGCGGTTCGAGTTGGCCGACAAGTCGGCCGTCACGTGGAGCCTCGGACAGGTGCGTGGGCCGCGCAAGTTGCCCGTGCGCGTTCTCGAGCGCTCCTAACTGGTGACCGATCACGCTGCCTCCTTGGAGGGGCTGAACCCCGACCAATACGACGCGGTCACGCACACCAGTGGGCCACTGCTCGTGGTGGCGGGAGCGGGCTCGGGAAAGACACGGGTTCTGACGCAGCGCATCGCGCACCTCATTTCACGTGGGGTGCATCCGATGAACATCCTCGCGATCACGTTCACCAACAAGGCTGCGAGCGAGATGCGCGATCGCGTGTCTGC
>CAZWKD010000150.1:0-1677 GCA_964633985.1 uncultured Acidimicrobium sp.
AGTTCACCTTCCGTTTGGTGGAACATCCAACGCGACGTGCGACGTCGGTGGTTGGCTTTCGCGCTGCAGCGGTCTTGGTCGGTTCGATCTTGGTCGTTGCCAGTACATCGTTCGCGGCTGATCGCGTCTCGGGGACGGGTTTGGGTTTACGCGAAGGCAACCCAGACGAGTTCGACTTCACCGAGCAATTCGAGCTGGTCAAGCGCGGGGGAAACATGGATGGTTCCTGTTTCCTGGATTCGCTCTTCACCTCATTCAATGACGTCGGAGTGGTTGAGCGCGAGTGCTCCAACAACGTCAGTTCTTCGAAAACCGACGTGGTGCTGATTGGTGACTCAAATGCCCTCACCGCAAGCGATGGCCTATTTGAGGCAACACGTCAATTGGGAGCGAGAGCGGTCTTCTTCGGCGGAGGGGGCTGCCCATCGATCTCACGTCCTCCGATGGACAAGAGCGAGACATGTGCGACAGTTCAGCAGATGTACAAGAGACTGGTCGACGAAGTAGACCCACGTGTCGTAGTCCTCGTCAATCGGTACGACCTGTACGTGGATCCACTTGCTGGAGTAATCGACAACGATCATCGGATTCCCTTTGCAGACGGAACAACTCCTGTTCGGCCGAAACAGCGACTCGAGTCGGTCACTCGCGCGCTCGAGGAGTTCGTGGATGAATTGATTCTTGATGGCCGTGACGTGGTGGTGATGCTTCAGCCACCACCGAGTTATCTTCTCAACCGCACTCTGTTCGAGAGCTGGTTCCCTCGAGCTGCGATTTTCCGTGATTCTGACGTCGCAGACGTCGTGGAGCAGCGTCGAGAGATTCGAGAGGCGATCACGTCTGCATTTTCAGGGAAACAAGGAATCTCGGTGTTCGAGCCGGGAGCCGCAGTGTGTGGTCGTGCGGATTTTTGTCAGGCAGACATAGATGACGTGCTTGTTTACGCAAATTTTTCTCACCTCAACCCGAAAGGGAGTTTGCGACTGACCGAAGGATTTGTGGGTGTGCTCGAGCCTCTGCTGCGCAATTAGCGCAGGGCCCAGCAAGCGATCGCCGCAGCCGTCGCCACATTCAGCGAGTCGACTTCATCTGCCATCTCGATGCGCACGGCTCGCGAACACTTTGCGGTGATTTCGTCCCGCACTCCCTGACGCTCCGAGCCGAGCACGATCGCCACACGCTCGCTCAGGGCACCGATCTCGGCCAGTGCCTCGACAGGTCCGTTGTCGCGGTGCGGGGTGAGGGCGACCGTCGTCACGTTCTCTGCGTTCAATCGGTCGATCAGTGAACCAAGGTCATCCGCACGGGCGAATCCGATGCGGAAGGTGGTGCCCATGCTGACCCGGAGTGCCCGACGAGCAAGAGGATCCGATGAGGTGTTGTCGAGTACCAATGCGTCCCATCCGAGTGCCGCAGCCGATCGAGCGATCGAACCCACGTTGCTCGGGTTGTCGACGCAGTCGAGGAGCACGATTCGTCGTGCCTGGGAACACAGTTCGTCGGCATCCCGAACGGCGGGGCGTTCGAATACACCGATTGCCCCCAGCGGTACGCCAAGCCCGGTGACCTCCCGTCGCACGTCGGCGGGCGCTTCGATCACCTCACCCCCGCGCGAACTGACGGGGTGGTCGAAGTGCGTGGCAAAACGTTCGTCGCACATCACGACACGAGGAGAAC
>CAZWKD010000151.1:0-1617 GCA_964633985.1 uncultured Acidimicrobium sp.
TGCTGCCCGGGTTCGACTGCCAGTTGTTCATTCCCGAGTTCGGCTACGAGCATCAGGAATGGATCGAACACCTCCGCGACCACGGATTCGACGTGCCGATGAACGCACAGCAGGCTCTACGCAGCGAACCGGAGCGTCCAGCTGAGTTCGGTATCTCTTCATTTCTCACCGACCGATTCCTCGAATGGCTCGGTCGCCAAGAAGGCTCATGGTTCGCCCACGCCAGTTACCTTCGCCCGCACCCTCCGTACTCCGCTGCAGGCAAGTGGTCGAAGGAATACTCACCAGACGACGTCGAGTTGCCCATTGCTCCACACGACAAGCGTCATCCATTCCACGACTTCGCGTTGCAGATTCCCTCGGCGAAGGCTCCTGACACCGAGGAAGGCATGCGCCACATGCGCGCTCAGTACTACGGAATGATCGGCGATGTGGATGAACAACTCGGTCGCGTGTTCGATGCATTGAAAGCGCGTGGCGAATGGGACGACACGATGATCATCCTCACCGCAGACCACGGCGAACAACTCGGTGACCACGGACTCAAGGAGAAACTCGGATTCTTCGAGCAGAGTTACCACATCATCGGAATCATCCGCGATCCACGCATTCCCGAACGCAACGGTACGACCGTCGATCGATTCACCGAGAATGTGGACATCGTGCCGACGATTGCCGAGGCGCTTGGTCAACCAGTTCCCATGCAATGCGATGGGCTCCCGCTCGGCTCGTTGTTGCGCGGCGATGAGCCCCGAAGTTGGCGACAAGCCGCCACCTATGAATATGACTGGCGGCACTTCTTCATTCGGATGGGAGACCGCGAGTGGCCGTGGGATCGGCGGATGGAACAGCAGAACCTCGCCGTGCGTCGATACGAGAATGATGCGTACGTCCATTTCGGGGATGGCACGTGGACGGCGTTCGATACGCGAGTCGACCCCACCTGGAGAACCCCGCTCACCGACACGTCACGCGTACTCGAGATGGCCCACGACATGTTGACGTGGCGCTCACGGCACCTGAACCGCGAACTGACCGGAATGCTCAACGAACAGGGCGGCATTGGCGAGTGGCCAGTTGGCGTCCCGTGGCGAGCGTGACCATCGATTCCTGAGAGCACGCTCATGATCTGCGAGCGGCGGGTCGCCTAAAGTTCATGAATCGAACGATCCACGGAGATCGTTCCACACCCCCTACGAGAAAGCCCCCACATGCTTGCAGCCCTTGCGCGCTTCAGCGTCCGCCGTCGTCGAATCATGGTCTTCGGAATTTGGATTCCGCTCCTGGTTCTCATCGGCGTTGCCTCATCGTTCACCGGATCGGACTTTGCGACCGAGTTCGAGATTCCCGCAAGTGAATCGAACGACGTCCAGGCGCTTCTCGAAGCAAACAACCCGAATCGCGCCGGGTTCAGCGGTGAAATCGTCTTCGCATCTGCGACCGGTGTCACCACGGACCAAGTCAAAGCTTCGATGACCGAATTGTTCTCCCAGGTCGATGCCCTCGAAGGCGTCACGGTCGCTTCACCGTTCGATACACCGGGACAGATCAATCCAGCGGGCACCACCGCGTTTGCCTCGATCGACGTGACCATCCGCTCACAGTCCGAGCTCATCT
>CAZWKD010000152.1:0-1610 GCA_964633985.1 uncultured Acidimicrobium sp.
AAGAAGAGGAAGCGTTCGCCAGGGAATTCGCGGGTGTCGATGATCGCCTGGATCGTCTCTCCCGCCTGCAAGGGCAACAGGTTGACGATCGGGATGCCGCGGGCCGTGCGCTCACGCTCGGGGATCTCGAGTGCACGCAAGCGATACACGCGACCACGGTTGGAGAAGAACAACAGATACGAGTGGGACGTGGTGAAGATGACGTGCCGCACGATGTCGTCGGCCTTCAACTTGGTTCCGCTCACACCACGACCACCACGACCCTGAGTGCGGAACGAGTCGGCGGTGACGGCCTTGATGTACTGGGCCTGGGTCATCACGACGACGAGTTCCTTGTTGTCGACGAGATCTTCCACGCTCATTTCGCCGACGTCGGCCGTGATCTGGCAGACGCGCGGGCTGGCGAAGGCGTCGCGCACCGCGCTGAGTTCCTTCGAGATCACTGCGCGTAACTTGGTGTCGGAGTCCAAGATGGACTGCAGTTCCTTGATGCGGGCCTGCACGTCCTTCTGCTCCGTCTCCAGGTCGATACGTGAGAGACGGGTGAGTTGACGCAGCTGCATGTCGAGGATGTCGATTGCCTGACGCTCACTGAAGCCGTACTTCTTGCCCATCAACGCTTCTTTGGCGGAGTTGGCATCTTCGCTGTTGCGGATCAACTTGATGATCTCGTCGATGACGTTCAGCGCTTTGAGGCGGCCTTCGAGGATGTGGTTACGGTCCTTCGCCTTCTGCAGGCGGAACTGCGAACGACGGGTGATGACTTCCACTTGGTGGTCGACGTAACCCTGCAGTGCATCGCGGAGATTGAGGGTGCGGGGTACGCCATTGACGAGTGCCACCATGTTCACCGGGAAACTCGTCTGTAGCTGCGTCAGTTTGAACAGGTTGTTCATCACCACGTTCGAGTTGGCGTCGCGCTTGAGGGTGATGATCAGGTTCGTTTCACCGCCCGATGAGTTGTCGTTGACATCGGCGATGCCATCGAGGTCGCCACCGTCAACGAGTTCCTGAATGCGCGCAGCGATCGCTGAGCAGCTGGCCTGATACGGAAGCTCGGACACGACGATCTTCATCTGGCCGCGCTGACCCTCTTCGATCGCCACCTTCGCGCGCATCTTGATGCTGCCGCGACCGGTGCGATACGCCTCCTTGATGCCTTCCTTGCCGAGGATCATGCCGCCCGTCGGGAAGTCCGGGCCCTTGACGAACTTCATCAGCTCGTCGGGTGTGGCCTTCGGGTTCTCAATCAGGTGCAAGGTGGCGTCCACCACTTCACCGAGGTTGTGTGGCGGGATGCTCGTGGCCATTCCCACGGCGATGCCTTGGCTTCCGTTGACGAGCAGGTTCGGGAAGCGCGCCGGGAGCACAATCGGTTCGACGGCCGTGCCGTCGTAGGTGGCGATCAGATCCACTGTGTCTTCGTCGATGTCGGCAAGCAACTGCATCGCGAGAGGGTGCAAGCGTGACTCGGTATAACGGCTTGCGGCAGGACCGAAGTCGGGCGAACCGTAGTTGCCATGGAAGTCGATCAACGGGTGACGCAACGAGAACGGTTGGGCCATACGCACCAAGGCGTCATAGATCGCGCCATCGCCATGCGGGTGGTA
>CAZWKD010000153.1:0-1590 GCA_964633985.1 uncultured Acidimicrobium sp.
GAAGCGTGGATGTGGTATCGCGAACACATCGGTCGTAACGAGTGCCCGATCATCGACACGTGGTGGCAAACCGAGACTGGTGGCGTGATGATCTCACCCCTGCCCGGTGTGGTGTCGACAAAGCCAGGATCGGCGACCTTCCCCATTCCCGGTGTCGCGGCAGAAATCGTCGACGAGTCCGGCCAACGGGTGGAACGTGGAGGTGGGTATCTCACCTTGACCAAGCCATGGCCGGGAATGCTCCGCGGAATTTGGGGTGATCCAAAGCGTTATCAGGAAACGTACTGGTCACGATTTGCGGGTCGGTACTTCGCGGGTGACGGCGCAAAGTTGGATGACGACGGTTACCTGTGGTTGCTCGGCCGGGTAGACGACGTGATGAACGTGTCAGGACATCGCATTTCCACCACCGAGGTGGAGTCGGCCCTCGTGTCTCATTCGAGCGTCGCAGAGGCAGCGGTGGTGGGTGCCAACGATGCGACTACTGGTCAGGCGATCGTTGCGTTCGTCACATTGCGGGGTGGATCGACGGTATCTGAGAAGGACCTGCGCGAGCACGTGGCAAAAGAAATCGGACCGATCGCCAAACCCAAGACGATCTACTTCACGCCGGATTTGCCGAAGACGAGGAGCGGCAAGATCATGCGTCGCTTGCTCCGTGATGTCGCTGAAGGACGCAACCTAGGTGACACGACCACGCTCGCCGATGCGTCCGTGGTGGACGAATTACGCAAGAAGGCCGCTGGTGCGCCTGGTGAGGACTAGTCGCGGAAGTTGTTGAACTGCAGTGGGATGCCGAGATCGGCACCCTTCAACAATGTGATGACCGACTGGAGGTCGTCGCGCTTCTTGCTGGTGACACGAACTTGTTCGCCTTGGGTTTGGCTGGAGACGCCCTTCGGACCCTTCTCCTTGATCATCTTGTTGATCTCGCGCGCCTTGTCGGAGTTGATACCCACCTTCACGGTGACTACTTGACGAACAGTGTCGCCTGATGCTTGTTCGATCTTGCCCCACTCCAAACCCTTGAGGGAGATCTGTCGCTTCACGAGCTTCTCCTCGAGCAACGTACGTAACGCCCGCAGCCGATCCTCGCTCACCGTCGCCAACGTGAGGACCAACTCTTTCTGCTCGATCGACGAGTTGGTGTTCTTGAAGTCGAAGCGATTGGCGAGCTCGCGCTGCGCCTGATCGACGGCGTTACGGAGTTCTTGACGGTCAATTTCGGAAACGACATCGAATGACGGCACGGCGTCAGAATAATTGGGCGGTACACTTCAACCAAGTGGGGTCGGTACCCAAGCGGCCAAAGGGAGCAGACTGTAAATCTGCCGGCTTATGCCTACGTAGGTTCGAATCCTTCCCGGCCCACCAAAATCACGGCTCGAGCGCACCTCGTCCGCAGATAGCATTTGGCGCTTGAGACATCGCCCTCTTAGCTCATTCGGTAGAGCACTTCCATGGTAAGGAAGAGGTGGTGGGTTCGATTCCCACAGAGGGCTCGCAGTCATTGGCGGCGTAGCTCAGTTGGTCAGAGCATCCGGCTCATAATCGGAAGGTCACCGGTTCGATTCCGGTCGCCGCTACCAA
>CAZWKD010000154.1:0-1552 GCA_964633985.1 uncultured Acidimicrobium sp.
AGGCGTTGGAAAAGGCGACTTCTGGCTGTGTCACAAATGACGAACCGGATCGTGCTCCGGCACCATCAACCTTCACTTCAACTTTCGTAGGATCCGCACTCTCTACGCGTACCGTCTGAGTATCACTCGTCGCAACTCCAGCTGCGGAATACGTCAACGTGTAGTTATAGGCACGACCATCAAATCGGAGGGCGGACAGTGGCCAAACTCCATTTACAGGGTTCACACTCAACGAACTCAAGGTGCCTGCCTGATTCGCGTTGCTGCTCAACTTCAACCCAATTTCAGCTTGGGTCGTGTAGTAGCCAATGATGACCGTGCCGTTACCACCGTTTCCTGCATTAGTACGAGCACCAAACTGCTGGTTGTTGCCTGAGCCACACGCCGAAGACCCGCCGCCACCGCCACCAAGTCCATTGGTTCCCGGTTGACCGCGGTCGGTGCCCCTATTCCCAGATCCATCAGTGGTGTAGTTGGAGCCTCGACCACCACCGCCGAGACCACCTCCCGGACCATTGAACAACGTTGCAGACGTCGGGGTAGGGGCCTCAATTCCGCCGCCGCCACCACCACCAAAGAAACCATTGCTGGCCCCGAGTCCCGTGCGAGAGCCGAAAAGTGATGTCGAAATCTGTGGGCCATTCGCTCCAGCCGTGCCTGCGCTTCCTAGAGACGAGCAAACCTGATTGGGAGAGTTTCCAGAGCTGCCTCCGTTTGTTCCAAAACCGCCCGACCCGCCTGAACCTCCTGCAACTCCGGGACGAACGGTGCCCGAACCCCATGCGAGACCGCCAAGTCCCCCGTTTGCCCTGAAGGTGACCGCTGATCCACCAGTTCCCCATGACACCGTGCTCGACTGACCCTGCGCGCCGTCACGCGTTTGGTTCACCACGATGGGGTACGTGCTCGTTCCTTCAAGGTGATGGACACCACCCGCTCCGCCTTCTCCGACATCAACCGTGATGTCGGTTCCTTCGGAAATCGCAATCTGACCGATGTTTCCCGCAGTACTTGAGTTGTCGGTCGTCGATTGACGTACTTCACCTCCACCACCACCTGTACCTCCGTCGCGACCGCCACCGCCGCCACCACCGACCGCTAGTACAGAGACGCCTGAAACACCAAGAGGTACTCTCCAGCGACATTCGCTCAAGCTCGTGATGGTCACGAGTGTCATGTCACCCAACACCTGATTAGAAGTCGAGCACAGTGAAGTCGGCGTTCCTGCTGTCGGTGCCGAGGCCGTAACGGTGATCTCATTCTGAGAATCGGTGACGGTGTTTCCGCTTGAATCGACGATGCGAACTCCTCCGCGCAAGTCAACCGACGAGCGGTCCGTAACGCGAATGCTCTTCACCGCGTCGTCCACCACCACTCGGGCTGCCTGACCAGGAGTGAGTCCCAACGTCTGAGATACCGAACCAAGGTTTGGAGCCGTATACGTCACCGTGTACGTGCTCGTTCGTCCCGAAAGCGTGAGCCCCGAGAACGTCGCCGTTCCGCTTGAAGCAGCTTTCGTGGCATTCGTGAGCGTGCCACCCGTCGACACCGA
>CAZWKD010000155.1:0-1020 GCA_964633985.1 uncultured Acidimicrobium sp.
GGCCTACCGCTGGCTGCCGGTGCAGGCCTCCACCGCCGCTCCCCTGGTGGATGGTCTGTTCAGCTTTGAAACCGGCCTTGGCACCTTCGTATTCCTCGGGGTGATTTCGGTGATGGGCTGGGTGGTGCTCAAGCACCGCGCCGAGAAGTACGAAGAGAGCGATGCCGAACCGATCGAAGGGAACACCCGTCTGGAGGTGATCTGGACGGCCATTCCCCTGGTGATCGTGATGGCTATCGCGGTGTATGCCATCCGGGTGAACACCACCCTCGGTGTGCTCGGGCCGATGGAGCACATTCATGGGCACGATCCTGTAGAGCAGCAGGGGGGCTATCCGGGTGATCGCCTACCGGCCGAAACGATCGAGGTGATCGCGCGGCAGTGGTCGTGGGAGTTCCGCTATCTGGAACCGGGGGTGTCATCCACCGAGCTGCACCTGGCCGTGGATCAGCCCGTGACCTTCCGGCTGGTTTCTGATGATGTGCTCCACGGCTTCTACATCCCTTCCTTCCGCCTGAAGCAGGACGTGGTGCCGGGCCGCGCCATCAATTTCAATCTCACCCCCACCCGCGAGGGCCGTTACCGCCTGCGCGATTCCCAGTTCAGCGGCACCTGGTTTGCGGCGAACCAGGCCGATGTGGTGGTGGAGAGCTCAGAGGCCCATGCCGCCTGGCTGAAGCAGGCGGCCGCCCAGCCGCTCCAACCCGGCATCAGTGATGCGGTGCAGGAGTACGCCGAGCGCTTGAAGCAGCCCAATGCCGGCTGGGCCACGGTGCCGCCGGCACCGCCGCCTCAGGTGAACGTTCCCGGTTCGAACCGCCTGCCCCACGACGCCTGAGCTCGCCAGCCCGATGACATCCGCCACTTTCCCCGCCAGCGAGCCGAAGCCCTCCTGGACCCGGTATTTCACCTTCAATACCGATGCCAAGGTGATCGGCATCCAGTACATCGTGACGGCCTTCTTCGATTTCCTGATCGGTGGGATCACTCTGAAGCTTCTTTTGATTCATGCCTTGGATA
>CAZWKD010000155.1:1030-1541 GCA_964633985.1 uncultured Acidimicrobium sp.
GCTCAACGGGCTCAATAACCTGTTGATCCCCACCATGATCGGTGCTCCCGACATGGCCTTTCCGCGCCTTAATGCGGTGGCCTTCTGGCTGGTTCCCATCTTTGGCACGCTGTTGATCGCCAGTTTCTTCGTGCCTGGTGGCCCTGCCTATTCCGGTTGGTGGTCCTATCCCCCGGTCAGTATCCAGAACCCCCTCGGCCATCTGGTGAGTGGTCAGGGGTTGTGGCTCACGGCTGTGGCCCTCTCCGGTGTGTCTTCAATCATGGGCGCGGTGAACTTTGTGACCACCATCATTCGGATGCGAGCCCCCGGGATGGGCTGGTTTCGGATGCCGGTGTTCTGCTGGACGGCACTGGCGGCCCAGAGCCTGCAGCTGATCGGTCTGCCCGCGCTCACCGGTGGCGCCGTGATGCTGCTGTTTGACCTGGTGGCCGGCACCTCCTTCTATCGCCCGGAAGGTGCCAGGAATAGAAACCAGGACCCACTAAAAAGATCATGCTGTGAGGTCAGG
>CAZWKD010000156.1:0-1529 GCA_964633985.1 uncultured Acidimicrobium sp.
AGTGCTTCGACGAAGTCATCGCCGCTTGCGCCGAAGTCCCACGCGGAGGAAAGTGGATCAACGAAGACATGATCTCCGCATACCGATCGCTCCATGCTCTCGGTTGGGCTCACTCCGTCGAGACGTGGCTCGACGATGAACTGGTCGGTGGTCTCTACGGTGTGCGTATCGATCGTTTTTTTGCCGGCGAGTCGATGTTCCACACGGAAACCGATGCGTCGAAAGTGGCGCTGATGCACCTCGTCGACACCATGCGGCAGGAGGACATGACACTCCTCGATGTGCAATGGGTGACCCCACACCTCGCCAGCCTGGGTGCGATCGAACTCCCCCGCGACGCGTATCTGCACAGACTTGCAGCAGCCATCGACCCAATAGCCTGATCCCATGCGCGATGAACCGTGGATGATGCGCACCTACTCGGGTCACTCCACTGCTGCTGCATCCAACGCCCTCTACCGCACCAACCTGGCCAAAGGTCAAACGGGACTTTCGATCGCCTTCGATCTACCGACGCAGACGGGCTACGACCCCGATCATCTGTTGGCCCGCGGCGAGGTAGGCAAGGTGGGCGTTCCCGTGGCGCATATCGGACACATGCGCACCTTGCTCGACGGAATTCCGCCGAGCGAGATGAATACGTCGATGACGATCAATGCAACCGCGGCTTGGCTGCTCGCGCTCTATGTGGCGAATGCCGCCGAGCAAGGTGTCGCCTCTCAGCAACTGCGCGGCACCACTCAGAACGACATCGTCAAGGAATACCTCTCGCGTGGCACGTTCATCTTTCCGCCCCAGCCATCCAAGCGATTGATCGTCGACATGATCGCATGGTGTTCAATCAACGCTCCGAAATGGAACCCGATGAACGTGTGCTCGTACCACCTGCAAGAAGTCGGTGCGACACCCGTACAAGAAGTGGCTTTTTCACTTGCCAACGCCATCGACATCCTCGACGCAGTGCGCGAGAGTGGTCAGGTTCCAGCAGACAAGTTCCCCGCAGTCTTCGGCTCCATGTCGTTCTTCGTCAACGCGGGCATCCGATTCGTCGAAGAGATGTGCAAGATGCGCGCGTTTACCCAACTATGGGAGCGCATAGGTCGTGAGCGATACGGCATCTCCGATGATCGGGTTCTGCGCTTCCGCTACGGCGTGCAAGTGAACTCACTCGGCCTCACTGAGGCCCAGCCGGAGAACAACGTGCAGCGCATCGTTCTCGAGATGCTCGCCGTCACACTTTCCAAACAGGCACGTGCTCGCAGTATCCAGTTACCTGCGTGGAACGAAGCGCTCGGACTACCTCGGCCATGGGATCAACAATGGTCACTGCGTATGCAGCAGGTCCTCGCGTACGAAACCGATCTCCTCGAGTACGACGATCTCTTCGCGGGTTCGAAGGTCGTCGAAACGAAGACGAATGAGATTGCCGAAGCCGCATGGACAGAGATGAACGAGATCATCTCGCGTGGCGGCGCATTCGAGTGCGTGGAAGATCTGAAGGGTCGTCTGGTGTCGTCGATGTCTGATCG
>CAZWKD010000157.1:0-1508 GCA_964633985.1 uncultured Acidimicrobium sp.
AACTTGGCACGCTCGGTCTTGTAGATCAGGTCGGCATTGTCCTCGCGGATCATCGGGCGGTTGGTCGGAATGGGCACCACCTGCAAGTTGTAGGTGTTCATCAACTCGGCCGCTTCGGTCTGTGCCGTACCCGTCATACCCGCGAGCTTGTCGTACATGCGGAAGTAGTTCTGCAGGGTGATCGTGGCGAGGGTCTGGTTCTCCTCTTTGATCTTCACCCCTTCCTTCGCCTCGACCGCTTGATGCAAACCCTCACTCCAACGACGCCCCTCGAGGATGCGGCCGGTGAACTCATCGACGATCTTCACTTCACCGTCTTGGATGATGTAGTCCTTGTCGCGGTGATAGAGCACCGCAGCGCGCAGCGCTACCTGCAACTGATGCACCAGGTTCTGCTGCACTTGGTCGTAGAGGTTTTCGATACCGAGTGCCTGTTCGACCTTCTCGATGCCTGACTCCGTGGGCATCACGATTCGCTTGCCTTCGTCGACATCGAAGTCGACGTCACGCTTGAGCGATCGAACGATCGATGCGAATCGGTAATACGTCTTGGCCGCATCCGCGACACGGCCGGAGATGATCAATGGCGTTCGCGCTTCGTCAATGAGGATCGAGTCGACTTCGTCGACGATCGCGAAGTGGTGTCCGCGTTGGACCTTGTCTGCCTTCGTCGAGGCCATGTTGTCGCGGAGGTAGTCGAAGCCGAACTCGTTGTTCGTTCCGTAGGTGA
This sequence comes from uncultured Acidimicrobium sp., assembly GCA_964633985.1. Lineage (GTDB taxonomy): Bacteria > Actinomycetota > Acidimicrobiia > Acidimicrobiales > Ilumatobacteraceae > UBA3006. The sequence goes on from CAZWKD010000157.1 coordinate 731, forward strand.
TGTCGGCGAGGTAATCGACACGCTTTTCAGCACTCGTTGGTCGATGCCCTGGCGCAACCAGTCCGACAGACAGTCCGAGGTAACGATGGATTCGACCCATCCACTCGGCATGGAACTTGGCGAGGTAGTCGTTGACAGTGACGACGTGCACTCCCTTGCCCGAAAGGGCATTCAGGTAGGCAGGGAGCGTAGAGACGAGGGTCTTTCCTTCACCCGTCTTCATTTCGGCCACCCAACCGGCATGGAGAGCAGCACCGCCCATCAGCTGAACGTCGAAGTGACGCTGACCAATCACACGGCCTGCGGCCTCCCGCACCACCGCGAAGGCCTCGACCATCAGGTCGTCAACGTCCTCTCCGCGTTCGATCCGCGAGCGGAATTCGGCGGTCTTGGCGCGCAAGGCATCGTCGCTGAGAGCCTTCATCTTGGACTCGAGGGCGTTGACCTCAGGCACGACAGCAGCAAGCGCCTTGACCTTCTTGCCCTCGCCGGCACGGAGTACGCGATCAAGGAGTGCCATGGCGCGCTTCAGGCTACCGAATTGGCGTCGGTTCAGGAGTGGCGGCCACCGCCACACAAGCCACGGATGAAGCACCCGCTGCCACCAGACACTCGTATGCGGCCGTCAAGGTTGCACCCGTCGTGACGACGTCGTCGATGACAAGAATCCTCTTCCCCTTGACGAAGGGTGACGCGATGAACGTTGGACCATCCAGTCGATCGCGTCGCGACAGTCCCCGCTGCGCACGATTCCCTTCGCGCAACAACGAGCGATGCA